>JACCSZ010000051.1 GCA_013812695.1 Gemmatimonadales bacterium
GCTTCGGGGGCGGCGCGAGCGTGGCGCTCAGCGCGCCGGTGGACGCGCTCTACGCCGCCGCCGAGCTCAACGAGGCGGCGTGGGCCGCGGCCGCGGCGATGGTCGAGGGACGGCCCGCTCCCGACGAAGCGGCGGTGGTCAGCGGACTACGCGCCGCCATCGCGAAGGAGCGGAGTCCCGCCCTCCTGGCGCTCCGCGAGTCCGCCCGCCGACACGACGTCACCTTTTTGAGCGACGACGAGTGGGTGTCCGTCGGGTCGGGCGCGGGCGCCAGCGCCTGGCCCGCACCCGACCTGCCGGCGGCATCGGCCGTGGACTGGACGCGCGTGCACGACGTGCCGGTGGCGCTCGTCACCGGATCGAATGGAAAGACCACGGTGGTCCGGCTGCTCGCGGCCATCCTCGAAGCCACCGGGCGGGTCGTCGGGCTCACCTCCACCGACGGGGTGCGGGTGGGCGACACGGAGTTGGTCAAGGGCGACTACTCCGGACCGAGCGGGGCGAGGCTGCTGCTTCGGCACCCGGACGTCGAGGCGGCGGTGCTCGAGACGGCGCGCGGCGGCCTCCTCCGCCGGGGCCTGTCGGTCGAGCGCGCGGCGGTGGCCATCGTCACCAACGTCGCGGAGGATCACCTGGGCGAGTTCGGCGTGCAGGACACCGCCGCGCTGGCGGACGTCAAGCTGCTGGTGGTCCGCGCGCTCAGGCCCGGCGGCGCGGTGGTGCTCAACGCGGATGACCCGCTGCTCCGCGAGCGCGCCGAGTCGCTGGCCGTCCCGGTGGTCTGGTTCTCGCTCGAGCCCCGGGGGCCGGCCATGGATGGTCACCTGGCCGCGGGAGGTCGCGCGGCGCTGCTGGAGGACGGCGTGCTCGTGCTGGCGGACGGACCGCGGCGGACGGCGCTGGCGCGGGTGGACGAGGTGCCGAGCGCGATGGGCGGCGCCGCGAGGCACAACGTGGCCAACGCGCTCGCGGCGCTGGCCGGGGCGGCGGTGCTGGGGGCGCCGGTCGAGACAATAGCGCGGGTGCTCCGCCGGTTCGGACGCAACGCCGGCGACAACGCCGGCCGAGCTAACTTCAGCGATCTGGGCGGCGTGCAGCTCGTGATCGACTACGCCCACAATCCGCACGGGATGGCCGCGCTGGCCCGGATGGTGGCGGCGATGCCGGCCCGCCGGCGGCTCGTGCTGATCGGCCAGGCGGGTGACCGATCGGACGACGCGATCCGCGAGCTCGCCCGGAGCGCGCTCGCGATCCGGCCCGACCGCGTGGTGCTCAAGGACATGGAGGAGTATCGCCGCGGGCGTGCGCCTGGCGAGGTCCCGCGGATCATGGCGGAGGAGCTGGTCCGGCACGGCATGCCGGTGGAGGCCGTGAGCCAGCCCGGCTCCGAGATCGACGCCGTGCGCGACGCGCTGACCTGGGCCGAAGCGGGAGACGTGCTGCTGCTGACCGTGCACCAGGATCGGGACCTCGTGCTGGAGCTGCTGGCTCGCCTGCGCGCCGCGGGGTGGCGCGCGGGCCAGCCGCTGCCGGTCGAGTCATCCTGAGCGGAGCGAAGGAGCCATGCATCAGGTCGAGCCCCCTTCGCTCCGCTCAGGGTGACCCGGATCCACCGATGGCTCCGGTCTCCCGAATCCGCCCCTGGATCTCCCTCAGTCTGAGCGCCGCGCTCCACGCGGCGCTTCTCGTGCTGACGGTCGCGCTCACGCGCGAGCCTGACAACGCCCCGGAGGAGCGGACCAGCGACAGGCCGGAGGCGTCGCGTCAGGTGGATATGGTGTACTTGCCCCCGCCTCCGGAGGCACCGCAGCCGCCGCCGACTCCTCCACCGCGACTGCCGGAACCGCCGCCAACGCCTCCGCCTCCGCTGCCCTCCCCGTTGCCAGAACGGAGCGCGCCGCCCCCCGAGCAGGAGCAGCGGACGCCCGAGCCGGACGCGAATGCCCCGCCCGACGCCACGCGCTCCGAGGGCGAGGAGCCGGCCAGGCCCGATCCCGCCGGCGGCGAGCGCATCGGCACGCCGAGCGCGAGGCCCGGCTCGCCGGCGCCCGCGGACAAGGCCGCGGCAACGATCGAGTCGGAGGCCCGCCGCATCTTCGGGCGCCCCCGGCTCGGCCCGCGGCCCGGCGCCGGTCCGCGCGCGAGCCGGCCGATGGAGGCGTACCTCCCCGACCATCCCGAGAAGTGCATCCCCACGCCGTCCGCGCCCCACGACTCGGCGGCGGAGCCGCAGTTCGGGGTGGCCGTCGGGAAGATTTTCCGGCAGGACAACGGCCTGCCGCTGTCCGGGGCGCATCTCCAGATGCTCGGCACGCCGTACGTCGCGTTCACCGAGGACGACGGCGCCTATCGCTTCCGGTTCGACCTGGCGCTGGTGGATAACTGCCGAACGCAGTACGTGCGGGTGACGGCGCCGGGGTACGAATCGAGGCTACTGGTCCTGATGGTCGGGAGGAACGTGCGGAGCGAGGACGTGCTGTTGAAGCGGAGGTAGGGGGTGGTGGGGCCGCCTGTCATCCTGAGCGAAGCGAAGGAGCCATGATTCAAGGCATGGCTCCTTCGCTCCGCTCAG
>JACCSZ010000059.1 GCA_013812695.1 Gemmatimonadales bacterium
GGTGTCGGCCGACAAGGGGCAGCTCGAGCAGGTGATCGTCAACCTGGCCCTCAACGCCCGCGATGCCATGCCGCCTACCGGCACGCTCACTATCACCACGTCGGAAGTCGCGCTGGAGGACGGCGTCATCGGATACGCCGGCGATTCCATCCCGAGCGGCCACTATTGCCTCATCGCCGTGCGTGATACCGGCGTGGGAATGGACGCGTCGACCCAGGCCCGTATCTTCGAGCCCTTTTTTACCACCAAGCCCGTCGGCGAGGGCACCGGACTTGGCCTCGCGGCGGCATACGGCATCATGGAGCAGCACAGCGGGCATGTCGAGGTAGTGAGCGCCCCCGGGCAGGGAACTACGTTCCGGCTCTATTTCCCACTGCCGCCTGAGCACGCCGTGCCCGATCGAATCGAGGAGCCGCCGCCCGGTGTGGCCGACGCGCCGGCAGGGGCGACCGTGCTCGTGGTCGAAGATGAGCCGGCGGTCCGTGAAATTGTCGCGCGGACCCTGGAGGGCGGCGGCCTCCACGTACTCCAGGCCTCCGATGGGGCGATGGCGCTCCAAGTGATCGAACGCGAGGGGCGCCCGGACCTGGTCCTGACCGACCTGATGATGCCGGGGATCGGCGGCACCGAGCTGGCACGGCGCCTGATAACCCGCTGGCCGGACCTCCCCATTCTGTACATGTCGGGCTACTCGGCGGAGGACCTCCGCCGGCAGGGTGCCGACGGCCCTGATGGTGTCACCCTGCAGAAGCCGCTCAGGTCGGAGCATCTGCTGAGGAGCGTCAACGCGGCGCTGGCGGCACGGACGTCCGGATAGCTGTATGCGCACGGCGGAAGCCGTGCGGGTCCTGCCCGCCTGCCTACGGCGTCACGCCCGTCCGGTACCCGACCTCCGCCCCGAAGTAGATCACCCGCCGAGGCGCCGGCTCGATCACCCGGCCGCCGATGCCGTTCAGCGTCACCGAGCCGATGTACCGCCGGTCCCAGAGGTTGTTGAGGCCGAGGAACGGGGCGAGCTGCAGGCTGCCGGCCTCGCCCTCCCAGCCGAGCCGCAGGTTGGTGACCCCGGCATTCCACGAGTCCACGACCAGGGTGTTCGCGTCGTCCGCCGCGACCGACGAGCTGAGCGTGTGGTCCGCGTCGAGGTAGAAGCCGCGCGGCAGCGCGGATCGCAGCCCGAACCGCCAGAAGTGCTGGGGCACGCCGGGTAGCCGGTTCCCGTCGAACTCGCCGCTGGCGAACCGGTAGCGGGCGTAGGTGTAGGCTCCGCTCAGGGTGAGCGCCGGCGCCGGCGTCACGCTCAGGCCGACTTCCGCGCCGTCGTTGTGGGTTCTCCCCGTGTTGCCGAAGAACGCCCGACCCCCGATCTCGCCCTCCTGCACGATCGCCTCGGAGATGCGGCCGAGAAACGCGGCGAACGAGTAGCTCACCCCGCGGGTCGGTTGGCCCCGGGCGCCGACCTCGTAGTTGACCGCGCGCTGCGGCCCGAGCGCCGGATTGAAGCCGCCCGAGCCATCGGCCTGGTTCACGAGCTCCGTGGTCGTCGGGGTCTCGAAGGCGGTCGAGAGGTTCACGTACGGCACGAACCGCTCGCCGAACGACCAGCTCGCCCCGACGTTGCCGCTCAGCGCGGACATCGTGCGGGAGCCGCTGTCGTCGAAGCCGTCGCCGACATAGCGATCGTCGAGGTTGAAGCGCACGTAGTCGTAGCGCGCGCCACTGCTCAGCAGCAGACGCTCGGTGGGGCTCCACTGCACCTGGGCGAATGGCCCCAGTTCGGTCACCTTCTCCCGCTGGTCGAGGAACACGTCCGCGGTCCGGACGCCGGCGTCGGACACGAAGTTCTGCCGGTCGTCCCGCAACCGCTGCAGGTCTGCGCCCGCCACCAGCCGCGGTGACCGGTCGCCGGGCCCGAGCCGCCGGCTGGCGCTGAGCCGGAGACCACCCGCCGCGCGGTCGATGGCGACGAACGTGCCGGCGGTCGGTCCGGGATTGATGTCCGGGGGCGCCGCCAGCGGATTCGCCAGGTCGCGCAGCAGGCCGAAGACGCTGACCTCGTACTCGTTCCCGGCGTCGTCGAAGTGCCGGAGGCCGAGCGCGAGCTGATGCTGCTGGGCATCCTTGTCGGCGTCACGGCGGATATTGTTGGCCGCCGCGGAGTCGGGGTTGACGAGGTACTCCGCCAGGGTGAGCGCCCCCGGGTTCTCGGCCTCCGGGTTGTCGGCGAGACCCAGCCGCAGCGTCGCCGCGGTCGAGCCGCCGATCAGGTAGTCCACGCCGGCGTTGAGCTGGCGGAACTCCGCCGCGCTGTGCTGCCGGAACCCGTCGGCCTTGAATCGGGACACCGACAGCGTTCCGCTCACGTTGCCGGAGCGCGCCGAGCTCCAGCTCTGCACCTTGGAAAACTTGTCGCCGTTGCGCTCGCCATCGCCGGCCTGGAACCGGACGCGCTGCGCGAACGGTCCCGCCGCGGCGCGCTGGGTCTGAAACGCGATCACGCCGCCGGAGGCGTTGCCGTAGAGTGACGAGCTCGCCCCCTTCAGCACCTCGGCCCGCTCGAGGCTGGCGAAGTCGATGTTGGTGAGCTGGGTCTGCCCGTCGGGGAGGGTCTGCGGGATGCCGTCGAGGAGGATTTTGAGGCCGCGCACCCCAAAATTCGAACGGCTGCCGAAGCCCCGGATCGAAATCCGCTGGTCCAGCGAGAAGTTGTAGCGGTTGCTGACGACGACCCCGGGCACGTTGTTCAGCGCCTCGTCGATCCCGAGCGTCTGTTGCCCGCGCTGGAGATCGCCCCGGTCGAGCACCGCCGTGGCGAAAGGCACCCGCGAGAGCGGCTCCCGCGTCCGCGTGACGGTCACGTTGAGCTCGGGCAGCCGGGTCACCTGGGTGGTGTCCGTGCGGGCGGTGTCCGCGCGCGCGGGTTCCTGCGCAAAGGCTGGGGTGGCGATCGCGAGCATGGCGAGCAGGGGGGCAAGTCCGCGCATGAGTCTCTCCTCGATTCAGGCTGGAAAGGTAACGCGGTGCTCGTCCGGTGCTCGGCCACCGCGCGTCGGGACGGCAGCTGGCGCCTGCTTGTATCGCCCCGGCGGCCCGCGTACTTTCCTCCCGCAAATGCCCCGAACCTCCAGCACATTGCCGGATTTTTCCCGGCCGCCCTTCGCCGGGGCACCGGACGCGCGTTTCGCGCCGCTGCCGGCCGACGGCGTCCTGCCCGAAGGCTTCTTCTCGACCTCGAACCTGCCGACCTATATCCAGGTCGAGGGACGCTGGCTGGCCCCGAGCCGGCCCCGGATGGACTGCGTGGTCGTCCGCCGGGACGGAGGCCTGGAGACCATCGAGCCGCGCCGGCTGGCCCGAGGCGAGTCGATCGCCATGGGTGAGGCGGAGGATGGCACCGAGGGGATCGTGGTCCACGCGCTCGGTTTCTTGGGAGGCGGGCACGGCGCCAACGAGTTTCGGTTCATGTCGACCGAGGTGAGCCGCGAGCGTCCGGTCAACTACGAGGAGCTGGCCGCCCGCGTCGGCGAGGAGAAGCGCCGGGGCGGCTCGCTCGTCTGGGTCGTCGGGCCGGCGCTCGTCCATTCCCGGGCCCGCGCGGATTTCGAGTGGTTCATCCGGAACGGCTACGTCCAGGCGGTGCTCGCGGGAAACGCCGTCGCCGTGCACGACATCGAAGCGGCGATCTTCGGCACCACCCTCGGCATGAGCAATACGGGACAACCCACCGAAGGCGGCCACGGGCTGCACATGCGCGCCATCAACCGCGTGCGCGCGGCGGGCTCGATCGAGCGGGCGGTCGAGACCGGCCTGATCGGGAGCGGCATCATGCACGCCCTCGTCACCACCAACATCCCGTTCGTGCTCGCGGGGTCCATTCGCGACGACGGCCCGCTGCCCGGGGTCTACAGCAACACCCTCGAGGCACAGGACGCGATGCGCGAGCACACGGTCAAGGCCACCGGCGCCATCTTCGTCGCCACGGCGTTGCACGCCATCGCGGTCGGGAACATGCTGCCGGCTTTTTACCTGTGCGACGGGGGGCCGGTGCCCCTGATGACGATCTGCGTCGACCAGACGGAGTTCGTCGTCAACAAGCTCAAGGACCGGGGCACGCATCAGGCCTACGGCGTGGTGACCAACGCGCAGGACTTCATGCACGTGCTGCGGTTTTACACCGAACGCTGGGAGCAGGGCGCGCAGTGAGCGGGGATGGCTGGCCCAGGCTGGCCGCGGCGGTGGCGGAGCGCATCCCGCCCGCGGAGGTCGACGGGGTCTGGCTCTTCACCACCCTGCGACACGAGGGACGCGAGTGGGGCACCGCGGTGCTCTCCCGCGTGGACGGCGATCGCCGCCGCATCTACACCGCCCGCTACATGCTGCAGGTCAAGGGGAAGTCGCGCGGGCAGTTCGAGGCGTCGGTCGAGGAGGTGGGCAGCGGACCTGTCGCGGCCCTCGACCGGTTGCTCGTGGACGCGCGCCGCCGTATCGACGACGAGCAGCCGGCGCTGCCGGTGCCGCCCGACGAATGGTTCGCGGCCGTGCCCGATGCCCAGCCTCGCTAGCGCCGAGGGCGCGGCCCTCCTCGAGCGCTTTCGCCGGTATCTCCGCGAGCACCGGCAGCCGGTCACCCGGCAGCGCGACCTGGTCGCGCAGACGGTGTTTCTCTCCGACGATCATCCCTCCGTCGAAGGCATTCGCCGCGCGCTCAAGGAGCGCGGCGAGCACGTCGGCACCGCCACGGTGTATCGGACGCTCGAAGTCCTCGTGGAGAGCGGGCTGGTCCGCGCGCAGGACTTCGGCGAAGGGTTCAAGCGCTACGAGCCGATGCCGGCGCAGGCGGATCACGAGCACCTGATCTGCGAGCGGTGCGGCCGCGTCGTGGAGTTCCAGAACGACCGGCTCGAGCGGATGCTGCCCATCATTGCCGACGAGCACGGCTTCCAGCACCAGCGCCATCGAGTCGAGATCTACGGCGTCTGCCGCGAGTGCCTGCAACGCGAGCTGGGCGGGCTGTGAACGAGCCGGGCACGCTCGGCCTGTTCGTCGCCTTCGCGGCGGGGCTCCTCAGCTTTCTGTCGCCGTGCGTGCTTCCGCTGGTACCCTCCTATATCGGCTTTCTCACCGGGATGTCGCTGCCCGAGATGAGCGGCCGGCGCCGCGTCGCGGTCGGCCACGCGTTGCTGTTCGTCCTCGGGTTCTCGCTCGTCTTCGTGCTGCTGGGGGCGAGCGCGACCGCGCTCGGACGCGCGCTCAACTATTACCAGGTCTGGCTGCAGCGGATCGGCGGCGTACTGATCATCGCCTTTGGCCTGGTCTGCCTCGGCGTGATCAAGGTGGGAGTGCTGAGCCAGGAGCGCCGGGTGCAGGTCGAGCGGAAGCCGGTCGGCTACCTCGGGTCGGCGTTGGTGGGCATGGCTTTTGCCGCTGGCTGGACGCCTTGTATCGGTCCCGTGCTGGGCGGCATCCTCGGCCTCGCCGCCACCTCCGGCGATGTCACGAGGGGAATGCTGCTCCTGGGCTCGTACTCCGCCGGGCTCGCCGTCCCGTTCTTGATCGCCGCGGTGGCGCTCGACTCGTTCCTGGGGTGGTTTCAGCGATTCCGTCGATACCTGCCGTGGGTCATGCGCGCCAGCGGCATTCTCCTGATCTTCGTCGGCATGCTGATGGTGACCGGAGAGTTCACCCGGCTTGCGGGGTGGCTGCAACAGTTCACGCCGGCGGTGTTGCGCGAACAACTCTAAGATCCCTCGTGGAGGTTCCTGGTGCGTTCCGGCGAGACCAGTTTCCGAACTGACATCGAGGGGTTGCGTGGGATCGCGGTGCTGCTCGTGGTGCTGTACCACGCCGGCGTGCCGGGTATGTCGGGTGGGTTCACGGGTGTCGACGTGTTCTTCGTGCTCTCAGGGTACCTGATCACCGAATTGCTGGTCAAGGAGGTCGAGCGCACCGGCCGGGTCAACTTCCTCAACTTCTACGCGCGCCGGGCGCGCAGACTGCTGCCCGCGGCGGTGCTCGTCCTGGCGGTCACCCTCCTGGCGAGCGCGCTCGTCTTCGCTCCGGTCGCCCGTCTCCGCTTCGTCAAGTCCGCCATCGCCACCGCGCTCTACGTCAGCAACTTTCAATTCCTGCGCGAGACGGCCGATTACTTCGGCGACAACATCAGCTCGGATCCGTTTCTCCACACCTGGTCGCTCGCCGTCGAGGAACAGTTCTATCTCGTGTGGCCGGTGCTGGTGGCGCTGGGGCTGGGGGCGCGCGCGTCCCGGGGCCGCGTGGCCAGGGTAGTCGGCGTGGTGGCGCTGGCGTCGTTCGTCGCGTGCGTCTGGTACACGTGGCACTCGAAGCCCACGGCGTTCTTCGCCTCGCCGCCCCGCGCGTGGGAGTTCGGGCTCGGAGGCCTGGCCGCGCTGTTGCCCGCGGCCGCCTTGCGCACACGCCCGGCCGTCGCGCGCGCCCTCGGGTGGGTGGGGCTCGCCCTGATCCTCATCGCGGGATGCAGCCTCACGGGCAACATGCTGTTTCCCGGGCCGCTCGCCATCGTGCCGGTGCTGGGGACCGTGGCCGCCTTGATGGCCGGCGCCGGCGCGGGCGGCGAGGGGGTCGGGCGCGTCCTCGCCGTGGCGCCGCTGCAGTCACTCGGGCGGCTCTCGTACTCGTGGTATCTGTGGCACTGGCCCGTCCTGGTCCTCGCCGCCGAAGCGATCCCCGGCCTGTCCCTCGCCGGGCGGTTGCTGTGCGCGGCCGGCGCCCTCGGACTCGCGGCGGCGACCTATGTGACGGTGGAGCATCCGATCCGCACGCATGCCCACCTCCTGCCAAGACCCTGGCTGTCACTCAAGCTGGCGGGCGGGTTGTCCGTGGTCGCGCTGGCGCTGGCCCTCGGCTCGCGCGGGTACGCGCGGGCGGCCGCCGCCGCGCCGCGCCATCAGGCGATTACCGCGGCGGCCACCGATCGCTCGGCGTTGTACCGGACGGAGTGCCTGTGGGTCCAGCCGAACGAGGCGCCGCGGGAATGTGTGTTCGGCGACTCCTTGTCCACCACCGTCGTCGTCCTGCTCGGTGATTCGCACGCGGCCCACTGGTTTCCGGCGGTGCAGCGGATGGCCGAGGAGCGGCGTTGGCGGCTGGTCGCGATTCTCAAGCCGGGATGCCCGCCGGCGGACGTCCCGGTGTACGACCTGCTGGCCGGGCGGCAGACGGAGAACTGCCGCGACTGGCGGCGCTACGCGATCGCGCGAGTGGCCACAATCCGCCCGACGGCCGTCAT
>JACCSZ010000065.1 GCA_013812695.1 Gemmatimonadales bacterium
GCCGAGCAAGAGATCGATTGCGACTACGAACCGACCGGCCGGCTGATGGTAGCGCTCACGCCGGCGCACCTCGACGAGATGCGCCGAACGGTCGAGACCGCCCGGCGCCTGGGCCTCGACACGTTTCATCTGCTCGATCGGGAGGCGGTCCAGGCGGAGGTGCGCTCACCACTCTATCTGGGTGGCGTGCGGGTGACGGGCGGCGGGATCCTCGACCCGGTCAAGCTCGTGGATGGACTGCGCGATGCGGCTGAGCGGCAGGGCGTTCGCGTGTTCGAGCACAGCCGTGTGGCCTCGGTGGAACCGGCGGGCGCGCGGACGCGCGTACGGGCCGAGGCAGGCGAGATGGTCGCCCGCCGCGTCGTGCTGGCCACGAGCGCGTACACTCATCACCTCCTGCCGAGCGTCACGCGGCGGTTCATCCCGTTGTACGATTACATCCTGGTGAGCGATCCGCTGACGCCGCCCGAGCGTGAGGCGATCGGCTGGCGCGGGCGCCAGGGCATCACCGACGGCCGTACATTCTTCAACTACTATCGCTTGACCGCGGACGACCGGATCCTGTGGGGCACCAGCGAGGCAGCCTACTACTCCGACAACCGGGTGGATCCCTCGTGCGATCATTCCCCGGCGCACTACGCCGCGCTCCGTGAGAGCTTCCGCCGTCACTTTCCGGCGCTTTCCACGCTGCAGTTTCCCTACCAGTGGGGCGGTCCCATCTGCTCGACGACGCGGATGACGCCATACTTCGGTCGCGCGCTGGACGGGCGGGTGTGCTATGGGCTCGGCTACACGGGGCACGGCCTCGGCACGACGCGGCTCGGGGGGCGGATCCTGGCGCACATGGCGCTGGATCGACCAAGCGAGCTGCTCGACTTGTCGCTGGTAAGGAACAAACCGTTTCCCTATCCGCCCGAGCCCCTGCGCTCGTGGTCGGTAAAGGCGGTCACGCAGGCGCTCCGGAGGGTGGACGAGGGAGAGCGGGCGGGTCTGTTGCTGAGGATGCTGGAGCGAAGGGGGATCGGGTTTTCGAGCTGAGGGGAGCGATCCTTCGCTGCGCTCAGGATGACAGCGCTCGACCCTGATGGGTAAGACCCCTACGTAACGTCACCTCTCCACCAGCGCGAGCGCGGCATCCAGCACCTCCAGCGTGAAATCGACATCCGCCGCGGTGATGCACATCGGTGGCTTGATCCGGAGGGTGTTGCCGAACAGTCCGCCCTTGCCCACCAGCACCCCCATGTCCCGCATCGCTTCCCACACAGCCAGCGTCTCTGAGGTAGCGGGCTCTTTGGTTTCCCGGTCGCGCACCAGCTCGGCACCGAGCATCAAGCCCATGCCGCGCACGTCGCCTATGAGGCGATGGCGAGTCTGCAGCTCCTCCAGGCCCGCCTTGAGCCGCCCGCCCGTCACGCGCGCGTTCTCCTGCAGTCCGTCCTCGTCGATGATGTCCAGCACCGCCAGTCCCGCGGCCATCGAGACCGGGTTGCCGCCAAAGGTGTTGAAGTGAATTCGCTGCGTCAGCGCCTCGGCGATCTCCCGCCGGGTCGTCACGGCCGCGAGCGGCCACCCGTTGCCGATGCCCTTGGCCATCGTGACGAAGTCGGGAACTACTCCCGAGTGTTGGAATCCCCAGTAGTGCTCGCCCGTCCGGCCGAAGCCGGTCTGGACCTCGTCGGCGATGCAGAGGCCGCCGTGTTCCCGCGCGATGGCGTACGCCTCGCGCAGGTAGTTGGCGGCGCCGCGGGTGGCGCCCCCGACGCCCTGGATCGGCTCGGCGATGAAGGCGGCGATCTTCCCGGGCGTGGAGTAGCGGATCAGGTCGCGGATATCCTCCGCGCTCTTTCGGGCGACCTCCTCGGGCGCGCCGATGAACGGCGTGCGGTACGGGTCGGGATTGATGGCGTGGTGCACGCCGAGGTTGGGCTGCTGCGGAAACTTCCAGGTGCTGTGGGAGGTCAGCGCCATGGTGGACGGCGAGCCGCCGTGGTAGCCGTTCCGGACGCCGATCACGTCGTTGTGCCCTGTGTAGGCGCGCGCCATCAGCACGGCGAGGTCGTTCGCTTCGCTGCCGCTGTTCACGAAGTAGGTGACCTCGAGCCCGGGCGGCATCTTCTCCGCGAGGCGCTTGGCCATGAGCGGGAAGTTGGGATGCAGGTAGATGGTGGTAGTGTGCTGGATGCTGTCGATCTGCGCCTTCACGCGCTCGACGAACCTGGGGTGCGAGTGGCCGCACGAGACGGTGACGATGCCCGCGAACATGTCGAGGTAGCGGCGCCCGGTCTCGTCGTAGAGGTACTGCATGAACCCCTCGACCACCATCAGCGGCTCGCGGTAGTACAAAAACGTGCTCGGATGGCAGTACTGCCGCCGCATCGCGAGCACCTCCTGCTTGGACGGGCCGGCGTACGGGCGCGGCCGGTGCTCGCTCGGCGGCATGGCGGGGCGGGCGGGGGCAGTCAGCGTCATTTCGACATCCAGTTCGTGCCCGCCTCGCGGTTCCATTTCGTCGTGATCTTCTTCGCCTTGGTCCAGAATTCGATGGACCCGCGGCCGGTGATGTCCCCGACGCCGAACTTGGAGTCGTTCCAGCCGCCGAACGGAAACGGCTCGCGCGGTACCGGAACGCCGACGTTGACGCCGACCATGCCGGCGCTCGCCTGCTCCATGGTCCGCCGCGCCAGCCCGCCGCTCTCGGTGAAGATCGACGCGGCGTTGCCGTATGGGGACGCATTTTCGACCGCCAGCGCTTCGTCCAGGTCGCGCGCGCGGACGATGGCCAGCACCGGCCCGAAGACCTCCTCCCG
>JACCSZ010000079.1 GCA_013812695.1 Gemmatimonadales bacterium
ATCTGCCCGTCGGCGCCTCGCATGTGGACGTGGATCTGGGCTATGAGCGTAACCGCCGGCGCGAGTTCGAGGAGGATGGAGCCACCGACATCGCGCTCGGACTGCTGTCACGAACCTACACCGCCGACGTGCGCCTGCATCACGTGCCGCTCGGCAAGGTCGGCGGCATCGTCGGAGCCTCGTGGAGCCGAAACGAGTTCGAGAAGTTCGGCCAGGAGACGCTCATCCCCAACAACGAGTACAGCGGCCTGGGCCTGTATGCCTTCGAGCAGGCCGAGCTCGGGCGCTTCAGTCTTTCGGCCGGCGCGCGGTATGACTATCGCCGGCTCGACGTTCAGGACGATGCCGACATCGGCACCGTGGCCCAGCGGCGGACGTACAATTCCGTCACCGGAAACCTCGGCATCCTCTACCGCGCGGCAGAGCCGGTGGCGGTGGTGCTCAATCTGGGCCGCGGGTTCCGGGCTCCGACGGCATTCGACCTGTTCTCCAACGGCGTGCACGAGGGCACGGTCCGGTTCGAGCGCGGCGACTCGACCCTCCGGAACGAAACCTCGATCAACGCCGATCTGGCCCTCCGCATCCAGACCCGGAGCCTCACCGGCGAGGTGGGCGCCTTCGCGAACTACATCAATAACTTCATCTTTCCCGATCCATCCGGCGTGTTCGACGCGGAGTCGGGCTTCCAGATCTTCGATATCGGCCAGGGCGACGCGCGGCTCACCGGCTTCGAGGCGGCGCTCGAGTATCACGGGACACCCTGGCTGCACCTCCGTGGCACCGCGGACTACACCCGCGGGCAGAATCGGACTACCGACACGCCGCTGCCCTTCATCCCTCCGTTCCGCGCCACCTACGGTGTGCGGTTCGAGGGCGGGTCGGGCGGCCGGCTGCGGAGCTCGTACGTGTCGGTCGGCGGGGAGTCCAACGCCAAGCAGACGCGGGTCGATCCCGAAGATTTTGCGCCCGACGGGTACACGCTGGTGAACCTCGGCGCGGGCGGATCGCTGGCGGTGGGTTCCGGCACCGTCGGGGTCGATCTTCAGCTCCGGAACGCGTTCGCCAGGCGGTATGCGAGCTTCCTGAGCCGGTACAAGACCTACGCCTTCGATCCCGGCCGCAATTTCATCGTGCGTCTGACGACGGAGTTCTGAGGAGCCGGGCGCCTGTCATCCCGGGCTTAGGCGCGGCGAAGTGGAGGGAATCTCAGCGGACTTTCTTCCATCCCGACAGATAGGGCGGCGGCAAGAGCGCGCTCCGGCGCAGCAGCTCGAGATGGCAGGCGATCACGTCCGCGAGCTGCTGCGCCGGACCGATGTGCGTCTCGCGGAGAACCGCCGGGCGCCTCGCCGTGAGCACCAGCGCGCCATGCACGCGCCCGGCAACTCGAAGCGGTACGACGAGCCGCGCCTCGCCATCCACCAGCATGAACGAATGGGGGATCTCGCCTTGCAGTACGGAGGCGAGGGTCGTCCCGGCCACCGGGATCAACGGAAGGTCGGGAAGCGGACGCCGCTCGCCGGGCTCGAGCAGCACGACGCGATCACCTTCACTCAACCTGAGCGCGAACCGCATGTCGTCGAAGGGCAGCAAGCGCGCGGCCAGGTCGGCAACGCGGCGCGTCGACTCAGCGAACTCCGTTCCCGCGGCCAGCAGCTCCGCCGCCTCCAGCAGCGACGGCGGCTCCGGCTCTGAAGTTCCAGCGACGGCGGGAGCGGGGGTAGCCGTGACTAGGGCCTCGGACGGCGCCGCCATCGCCTGCGGCAGCGGTGCCGATGTGCAGGCGGGCGCCGCCGCCAGAAGCGCCACCTGCGCGGCGATCAGTCCGCCAACCCGCGACAACAATGCGGCGTCCTCCTGGCCGTAGAGCCCCGCGCCGGCGCTTCCGGCCAGCAGGTAGGCCACGACGTTTCGCGGTGCGCACATTCGCGCTCCCACGACCGACCGCAGCTCTGCACCGGCCGGCTCCTCCAGCGTGAAGTAGCCGCGCGGCCAGCGGGATTCCTGATAGGTATCGCCGATCACCAGGCTCTGCCGGGTACCGAACATCGCCTCGAGGTCGAAGAGCTGTCGCTCGATGACCAGCGACGGGTCGGCCCAGAGCGGGCCTCCGGCGTGCTCGCCCAGCCGGTAGGCACGGGCGCCGCTCGCGTCGGCCACGAGCAGTTCGAGGTGGTCGTGCGGCAGCAGCCGCTCGAGCGCCCGGCCAAGCTCCGCGAGGTAGAGCCGCGGCGCGCCGGCGTGCGCGCCGGCGTGAACCACGGCGTCGACCAGTGCCGCCACACGCTCCACAGGCGGTGACGCGCCCGCGGTGGCGCTCCACTGGCGGGCCATCCGTCCCAGCATCGGGGCGAGCCGCCGAGCCACGAGCTCGAGCACCGGCCGCTCCGACTCGCCGTAGTGCAACGCCCGCAGATCCGCCACCAGCAAGAGCCCGACATCCCGCCGCCCGCAGCGGATCGGCAGCGCCACGACCGAGCCGTAGCCCGCACCGTGAACGATGCTCTCGAGGCGGGCCGTCTGCGCTGGCAGGATCTGCGGGGCGGGTAATGGGACGGCAAGGTCGTCTTGCGCCAGCGCCTCTGGACCGAGGAGCACGGCTCCGCCGCACGCGGGATAGAGCCAGAGCCCCAGCAGGTCATGCGGAACGTCGATGGAAAGCGCGTTCGAGAGCGCCGAGTGCCAAGTGGCGAGGGCGTCCGGATCGCCCAACGCGTCCTCGGCCTGAAGCAACGGCACCAGTGGCTCACCGCGCGGCGCGGAAGCGGGCTCTCGGAATGAGGCGGCGTCGAATGAGGCGTCGTCGGGCGACATGCCGGCGAGACGGGCAGGAGGTATGCCGCCCAACCGGTTGTGCCATCCCGCACCAGGGCAAAGTGTTAGCGGGGAATCGGCGGGACCAGCTCGGCCTGGGAGGCGGCGCTCGTGGCGTCATGCCCGCCTGTTTCGCACCATGCTGGCGAGTGGGGTCATCCGGAAGCCCATCAGGGAACGGCCGTTGACATACCCCCACCCCCTATATATGTTCCTCGCCTCATGACACTTCAGCCGGAGGAAACCATGCGCTCGCTCACGCTGGACATCGAGGGAATGAGTTGTGGTCACTGCCTGGAAGCCGTCAGCCGGGCGCTGGGCGAGCTGCCCGGCGTCCTGGTTGATTCGGTGACAATGGGCCGTGCCGAACTGCAGTACGACGAGCGTGCGCTGGAGCCGGCACGCATCGAGGCCGCGGTGGCGGACGCCGGCTTTCGGGCCACGGCTGCGGTATGACCTCGGTCCGGATCGCCGGGAGGCCGTCATGACGATGCCCGAAACGGTGGCCGCCCCGAGCGAGTCGTCCACCATCCCGGTGAGCGGTATGACGTGCGCCGCGTGTAGCGGCCGAGTGCAGCGTGCGCTGGAGCGGGCCCCCGGCGTCGCCTCCGCCAACGTCAATCTGATCACGGGAGCGGCGACGGTCGCGTACGACCCGGGGGTGACCTCGCCGGAGCGGCTCGTGGACACGATCCGGTCGACGGGGTACGGGGCAGACCTGCCGCGGGCCGAAGCGTCCGCCGAAGCCGTGCTGGACGCTGAGGACGAGGGGCATGCCGTCGAGCACCGCTCGCTCCGGCGGAAGTTCGCGGCGAGCGCGACCGCCGGCGCGCTCACGATGGCGATGGGCATGGCCGACCACGACGTGGGGGACGCGACGCGCTACCTGCTCCTCGCGCTCACGCTCCCGATCGTCGGCTGGGCGGGCCGGCACTTCTATACCCGTGCGTGGACGGCGTTCCGCCACCGCGGCGCGGACATGAACACCTTGATCGCCGTGGGGACCGGGACAGCATTCGTGTACAGCGCCGCCGTAACGCTGTTCGACGACTGGTTCGCCGCGCGCGGCGTCGAGCCGCAGGTGTACTACGAGACCGTCGTCTGGATCATCGCGCTGGTCCTGCTCGGCAGCCTGCTCGAAGCCAGGGCCAGGGGGCGCACGTCGAGCGCGATCCGCCGGCTCATCGGCCTCCGTCCGGCCACGGCGCGCGTGCTGCGCGAGGGCGAAGAGATGGAGCTGCCGCTGGCCGCGCTCCGTCCGGGCGACGAAGTGCTCGTCCGTCCGGGGGAGTCGATCGCCGCGGATGGCGTGGTAGTGGACGGCGCGAGCCACGTCGACGAGTCCATGCTCACCGGCGAGCCGACTCCCGTACCCAAGCGCGCCGGCGATCCCGTCATCGGCGCCACGCTCAACCGGAACGGCGCGTTCCGCTTTCGGGTCGAGCGGACCGGCAGCGACACGGTGCTCTCGCGCATCATTCGTCTCGTCCAGCAGGCGCAGGGCAGCAGGGCGCCGATCCAGCGGCTGGCGGACCGGATCTCCGCGGTGTTCGTGCCGGTGGTGCTGTCGATCGCCGTCGTCACGTTCGTGATCTGGTTCGTCCTCGGCCCCGAGCCGTCCTACCTCCACGCCATGGTCTCCGCGGTGACGGTCCTGATCATCGCCTGCCCCTGCGCCATGGGGCTCGCGGTGCCGACGGCCGTGATGGTGTCCACCGGACGCGGCGCCGATCTCGGCGTGCTCATCAAGGGCGGTGAGCCGCTCGAGCGGACCCAGCAGGTCGACACCGTCGTGTTCGACAAGACGGGAACGATCACCGAAGGCCGGCCCGCCGTGCGCGAGATCGAGCTGGCGCCGGCGCCCGACTCCGCAGTGCCGGGCGACGAGACCTCGCTCCTGGCGCTCGCTGCCGCGGTCGAGCGCCTGAGTGAGCATCCGCTGGCCGAGGCGATCGTTACCGAGGCCGACCGGCGCGGGGCGCCGCGCTGGCCGGTGAACGAGTTCGAGAGCCGCACCGGGCGCGGAGTCATGGGGCTGGTTGGCGGCCAATCCGTCGCGATCGGTAACGCCGCGCTGATCGCCGAGCTCGGCATCGACCCCGCGGAGCCCGCGGACCGCGCCGACGCCATGGCCGCGCGGGGCCTGACGCCTATGTACGTGGTGGCCGGTGGCCGATTCGTGGGCCTGATTGCGGTGGCCGATCCGGTGAAGCCGACCAGCCGCGCCGCGGTCGAGCAGCTCCGCGCGCTGGGGCTCGAGTCGGTCATGCTCTCGGGCGACAACCGGCGGACGGCGGCGCGCGTGGCCGAGGAGGTCGGGATCACCCGCGTCCTGGCGGAGGTGCCGCCGGACCAGAAGCTCGAGGAGATCCGCCGGCTGCAGCAGGAGGGACGCACGGTGGCGATGGTGGGTGACGGGCTCAACGATGCGCCCGCCCTGGCGCAGGCGGACGTCGGCATCGCGATGGGCACCGGCACCGACGTCGCGATGGATGCGGGTGCGATCACCTTGATGCGTGGCGACCCGCTCGGCGTCGTGACCGCGATCGCGCTGGCCCGGCGCACCATGCGCGTCATCAGGCAGAACCTGTTCTGGGCGTTCGTCTACAACGTGATCGGCATTCCGGTCGCGGCCGGCGTGCTCTACCCCGCCTTCGGCCTTCGGCTCACCCCGGCGATCGCCGCCGCGGCCATGGCGGTGAGCTCGGTGAGCGTGGTGTTCAACAGTCTCCGGCTCCGCCGCTTCACCCTGGGAGGGCGCCCATGAGCCACCCGATCGTGTCCTGCGCCTGCGGCCGCCCCGGCGACGGCACTCACGCCGTGGCCGTGGACCCAGTGATCAAGCGGGCGGTGCTGACCCGGCTCCGGCGCATCGAGGGCCAAGTGCGCGGCCTGCAGAAGATGGTGGAGGACGAGCGCTACTGCGCGGACGTGTTGATGCAGGTGTCGTCGGCGCAGGAGGCCCTGCGCGGCGTGAGCCGCTCCCTGCTGCACAACCACCTCAAGCACTGCGCCGCCGCGGCGATCCGCTCGGATGATCCCGACCGGGCCGAGGCGATGTATGACGAGCTGCTGGAGCTGGTGTTCAGGAGTTCACGGTAGACAGACGGACAGACGGACAGACGGAACGATAGACAGGTTGGACAGGCTTCGGCACCGCACCACTTTCCGTCGTTCCGTCGTTCCATCTGTCCGTCGTGCCGTCCTATTGCCGCTCCACCCCCTGCCGATGCATGTCCCGCCCCACCGTCCGCATCGCCCCCAGCACCGTGACCCCGCCGACGATCACTACCGCCGGCAGCAGCAGCACCGCGCGATCGAGCCCGAACCGGTCGCTCAGGGTGCCCACGAGCGGCAGCGCGATGGCATCGCCGGCCAGATGGATGAACAGCAGGTAGGCGCCGGCCACGGTGGCGCTAATTCGGGCCGGCACGACGTCGAAGATCGTTGCCGTCATCGGCCCGTTGTACCATGACAGGCAGAAGAAGGTCACCACGAACACCGTCTGGAACAGCACCGGGTCGCGAATCGTAAGCAGCCAGAGCGCGAGCGGCCCGCCGAGCAGGAGGCCGAGCGCCACCACGATAACGCGCGCCGTCTCGTAGCGGCGCCTGAGCCAGTCGGCCAGCACGCCGCCGAACAGCGTGCCGGCCGTCCCCGAGATGAGTCCCCACTTGCCCAGCAGCGTCGCGGCCTCGCCGGCGTTGAGCCCGAGCTCGCGGGTGACGAACGTCGGCCCCCAGCCGACGATGCCGTTCAGGCCGAACGAGATCATTGCGCCCGCGGCAAACAGGTAGACGAGCGTTGGCGTATGCAGCACGATCCGGAGCGCGCGCACGATGTCGTCGAACGCGCCGCTGATGCCGCTCCCGAACGGGGTGTCGTCGCCGCCGTCGGTCGGGGTGCGCCGCACCCATCGGAAAATCGTGAGCGCGAGCCCCAGCCCGACGGCCCCGCTGAAGACGGCGAGATCCACCTGCGAGTCGGCGCCGTAATAGTGGTCGAGCCAGTAGGCGGCCACGCCGCCGGCGGCGATGCCCGCCAGCAGGGGCCACAGGTTCCGAAGCAGCGGCATGACGCCGATCTCGAAGTCCCGGAGAAACGACCGCACGGTGAGGCGCGCCGGCATGCGAGTCGGGTCGATCAGGCGGGACACCAGCAGGGCCATGATGAACCCGGGCACCCCAACGGTCATGAATGCGACGCGCCAGCCGTAGATCCCCTCGAGATACCCACCCAGCAGGAGCCCGAGCACGCCGCCCAGCGCGATGCCCGACGACAGGATCCCCATGGCGACGGCGCGCCCGCGGGCGGGGAAGTAGTCGGCCACCAGTGAGGAGGCCGCCGGCCCGTACGCCGCCTCGCCCACCCCGACGAGTGCCCGGCAGGTGAAGAGCTGGCCGAAGCTGTTGACCAGCCCGCTCAGGAACGTGAACGCGCTCCACAGCGTCACGCCGCCCGCGATGACGGCCCGGCGGGAGCGGAGATCGCTGATCACGCCGAACGGAAGCGCGGCCACCGAGAACACGAAGATGTATGCGGAGCCGAGCCAGCCAAGTTGCGAGTCGGTCAGCGCGAGATCGCGCTTGATCGGCTCGAACAGGGCGTAGATGACGTTCCGGTCGACGTAGTTGAGGAGGTTGATCAGCGCGAGCAGCCCGAGCGCGTACCAGCTGTAGCCCCGGGTCGGCGGAGCGGGCGGCGTGGACGGCGGCGTCACCGCCGCGCCACCGTCTCGGCTCCCCCGGCCCCCGGATGCATGTGCGAGAGCGACTCCTCGGCTCGCTCGTCCCGGAAGGCCAGGGCCGCGCGATATTCCTGCACCAGGCGATCCATCATCGCCTGCCGCTTGCCGAAGAGCCGCCTGAGCGGACGCGCGGCGTGCTTTTCCAAGGCGTAGGCCGTGAGCAACGGCAGCGCGATCGAGTTGTCGGTATACACCACGACCGTTCCGGGAAGCTGGTCAGGGTCGATTTTGCCCCAGCTCACCGCCTCGGCGGGCGTGGCACCCGAGAGGCCGCCGGTGTCCGGCCGGGCGTCGGTCATCTGCAGGAAGTAGTCGTGGCCGCGCTCGTCGATGCCGAGCACTTCCTGGATCTGCGGCTCGGTCTGCAGCATGAAGTTCTTGGGGCTGCCGCCGCCCACGATGAGCACGGCGCTCTTCCCGCCGGCGCGCTTGGCCTCGAGCACGATGCTGGCCGTTTCGTTCACGTCGGCGCTCACGTCGAAGCGCAGCTTGCTGCCGGCCAGTGCCTGCTCGGCCACGTTCATGCCGATCGAGCTGTCGCCGGGCGAGCTGGTGTAGAGCGGCACCTCGAGCTCGTGCGCCGCGGCCAGGACGGAGCGGCGCGACAGCCCGAGAGCCTGCTCGCGCTCGCGCACGTACCCGCCGAGGAGGTAGTGGTATTCGGCGGAGCTCATCGGGCGCTGGAACTCGTCACGCGCGCTGACCTCTCGGATGAACTTGTCGGTCGAGAGCAGCACGCTGTAGTCGAAGAAGATGTCGTAGATCCGCACGACGCCCTTGTCGCGGAGCTCGACGTCGTTGGCGGTCGGCGTGCCCCGGTGCATCGCGAGGTCCAGGGCGAAGTGCGCGTCGTGGTAGAGGTTGGCGCCAGTCGAGATGACCCAGTCCACGAATCCCGCCTCCAGCAGCGGGATCAGGCAGCTCATGCCGATCCCGGCCGGCGTCATGGCCCCGGTGAGCGTCATGCCCACCGTCGTGTCGGGCTCGAGCATGCGCCGCGTGAAGAGGTGGCATCCCTCGCGCAGGCGGCCGGCGTTGTAGGCCAGAAACGCGTTGTCAATCAGCGCCGCCACCGTCTCCTGGCCGCAGATAGGCTGGGGCTCGATCCGCTGGCCGCGGAGGTACTGAGCGGACGGTCTGGTCATGCGTCTATCCCTGTCGGAGCGAGGCGCATCAGCCGGTGATCCTGGCGACCGCGTCATCGGGTTTCTCGGCGCGCGCCTCGATGACGATCCGTGCCGCTTCGGCCGGATCGTCGGTGACGCGGAACAGCAGCAGGTCGGACGGGTTGATTTTGCGCTCCTCGACGACCGTGCGCGTGAGCCATTCGACCAGTCCCGACCAGTAGGCACTGCCGAACAGGATGACCGGGAAGTGCTTGACCTTCCCGGTCTGAATCAGGGTGAGCGCCTCGAACAGCTCGTCCAGCGTGCCATAGCCGCCGGGGAAGACGATGAACGCCGTAGCGTACTTCACGAACATCGTCTTCCGGACGAAGAAGAACTTGAAGTTGAGACTCCGGCTGAGAAACGAATTCGATCCCTGCTCGAACGGCAGCTCGATGTTGCACCCGATCGAGAGCCCGCCCGCCTCCTTCGCGCCGCGATTGGCCGCTTCCATGATCCCGGGCCCGCCTCCGGTCAGCACCGGGATACCGGCCTGCGCCAGCAGCATGGCGGTCTGCACCGCCTTCACATAGTACGGATCGGTGGGCGGCGTACGCGCGGAGCCGAAGATCGTCACCCCATCGCTCACGTCGGCCAGGTTATCGAAGCCCCAGACGAACTCGCCCATGATGCGCAGCACGCGCCACGAGTCGGACTTCTGGAAGAGCTGCTCCGGCCGCTGTGGCGGCGGGCTCTCGAGGAGCTGTTCGTCCTCGGTGGGTTGCTTCTTGTCGGTCACGACGCGGCGCTGGTCAATGTGCACGGGTGAGACACTCGACGGCGGCTCGGTGGTCGTCCGGAACGTTGTAGAAGTACGGCGAGATCCGCACGTGGCCGGGCCGGCTGTCCGTCACGATGCCCGCGCTGGCAAGCCGGCGCACTGCGGCGGCCGGATCGGCGTTCGGCAGCATCACGATCGCGGTGCGCTCGTCGGGGGCGGTGGCCACCTTGGGTCGGAGCCCCGCGGCACGGGCGCCCTCGATCAGGTCCTCGGTGAGCGCCATGGTGCGGCGGCGAATCTCCCGCGCGCCCAACTCCTCGATGATCTCGAGCCCGCCGAGCTGCGCGTAGACGGACAGGAGTCCCGGCGTGCCCGCCTCCAGGCGGCGGGCGTCGTCGTGCAGCTCGAGCGTGCGGGGGTCGAAGCGGAACTGGTCGCGATGCGCGAACCACCCGCTCGCCCGCGGCGCGAGCGTAGGCCAGAGCTCGGGCCGTGCGTACATGAACGCCACCCCCGTCCCGCCGAGCAGCCACTTGAGCCCACCGCTGCAATAGAAGTCGACGTCGAGTGTCCGCGCGTTCACCGGGAGCTGTCCCGCCGCCTGGTAGCCGTCCACCAGGAGCAGCGCGCCGCGGCGGTGGGCGGCATCCGCCAGCGCGCGCACGTCCTGAAGGGCGCCGCTGGTGAAGAAGACGTGGCTCGTGGCTACGATCGCCGTCCGGTCGTCGATCGCGCGGGCGATGGCCTCGACCGGTACGCCGATGCCGTCGGGGCTCTCGACCACCACGATCTCGACACCTTCGCCCGCCCGCGCGAGCCACTGATACGCGAGGGTCGGAAAATCGAGACTGGTGACCACGACCTTCGGCCGGCGCCGGTAGTCGAGCGACTCCGCCACCGTGGCGAGCGCGGCCGAGATGTTGGCGTGCAGCGCGATCGAGCCCTCGGCCGCGCCGATGAGCCGCGCGTACCGGGTCCGAAGCTCCGCCAGCGCGGCCCACCAGGTGTCGTACCACGCGGACGCGCCTCGGGTCTCCCACAGATCGAGGTGCTCGTCGACCTTGGCCCGCGACCGCATCGACAGCGCTCCGAGCGAGCAGCTGTTCAGGTAGATGGAGCGGCGGAAGATCGGAAACTCCGCCCGGTAGTCCCGGGGCGGGGCGGGGGCAGCCGTCGGCATGGTGCGCAATATAGAGGCTCCAGCGGTGTATCCGTCTATACTTCGCCTATGCCGGCACCCGGATCGTGGACCTCGCTCACCGCCGTGCTGTTCGCGCGTGGGCTGGTCAATCCACGCCTGGGGATCGACCTCCTCAAGGCCGCGTGGGCGTTCCGCCGCCGGCGCTGGTGGGCGCGGTCCCCGTTCCTGCCGCTTCCGGACCGCGACTACCTGCGCTGGCGGATGCATACCGCGTACGCGGACGAGGCCGCGATCCCGCCGGCAGATGACGTCGTGCGGTTCGCGCGGTGGCGCCGCGAGACGATGGGACTCTGATGGAGATCGCACTGCTCAAAGAGAATCCGGATCTGCCCCACGTGCTCATCCTCGGCGGGGGCTTCGCCGGTCTGTACGCGGCCAAGCGCCTCAGCGACGCGCCCGTGTGCGTGACGGTGGTGGACCGCCGCAATCATCACCTGTTCCAGCCGATGCTCTACCAGGTCGCGACGGCGGGCCTCAACCCGAGCGACATCGCTTCGCCCATCCGCTCGATCCTCCGGAAGGCCAAGAACACCGAGGTGCTGCTCGCCGAGGTGGCGGCCATCGACGTGACCGCGCGTCAGGTGCGGTTCACGGACGGCTCGAATCAGTCGTACGACTATCTGATCGTGGCCACCGGCGCCCGCCACTCCTACTTCGGGCACGACCAGTGGGAGGGGCTCGCGCCGGGGCTTAAGAGTCTGGAAGACGCGCTCGACATCCGCCGGCGCGTGCTCCTCGCCTTCGAGCGTGCCGAGCGGGAGACCGACCCGGTCCGCCGCCATGCCTACCTCACCTTCGTCGTGGTCGGCGGCGGCCCGACGGGCGTGGAGATGGCCGGCGCCGTCGCCGAAATCCGGCGCTACGCGCTGCGGCGGGATTTCCGTCGCATCGACCCCGCCGAGGCCACCGTCATGCTGCTCGAGGGCGGGCCGCGGCTGCTGCCGTCCTACCCCGAGAGCCTGGGCGTCGCGGCCAAGCAAAAGCTCCGGCGCCTCGGCGTCGAGGTTCGCACCGAGACGCTCGTGACCGACATCCGGCACGGCTCGGTCAGCGCGGCGGGCTGGACGATTCCGACCCAAACGGTCATCTGGGCCGCCGGCAACACGGGCAGCCCGATCCTCAAGAGTCTGGGCACGCCGCTCGATCGCATGGGCCGCGCCGTGGTCGAGCCCGACTGCACCATCCCGGGCCACCCCGAAGTGTTCGTTCTGGGCGACGCGGCCGCATTCGATCATCAGGAAGGCGGCGGGCTGCCCGGCATCTGCCCCGTGGCCATTCAGATGGGGCAGTACGCCGCGCGCACCATCGAGGGCGACCTTGCCGGCCGGCCGCGGCGCGCGTTCAGCTACTGGGACAAGGGCCAGCTCGCCGTCATCGGGCGCGGGCAGGCAGTGGCGGACATCTGGAAGCTGCATTTCGGCGGCTTCCTGGCGTGGCTAATCTGGATCTTCGTGCACGTGTTCTTCCTGATCGGCTTCCGGAACCGCGTCCTCGTCCTGCTGCAGTGGGCCTGGTCGTACGTGACCTACAGCCGCGGCGCCCGGCTCATTACGGAAGAGGTCCAGGCGCCGGGGGCGTCGCTGCGGTCGGTCGGCATCTCCGCACCCTCGCCGTGAGCCTGGCCGGCGAGCTCAGGGCGCGCGCCGCCGACCTCGGCTTCCTGGCGTGCGGCATCACCGACACGGGCCCGGTACCGAATGGCGACCGGCTCGACGCGTGGCTCGCGAAGGGCTACGCCGGCACCATGCGGTATCTGCACCGTCAGGCCCGACGGCGAAAGGACCCGAGCCTCACGGTGCCCGAGGCGCTGTCGGTCGTGGTGCTGCTCGAGAACTACTACTCGCCCGAGACCGCCGCCGACCGCGCGGCCCCGCGCGTCGCCAAGTACGCGCGCGGCGAGGACTACCATCGGGTCACGCTCCAGCGGCTCGGACAGCTCGCCGACTTTCTGCTGGAGCGGGGCGCACGGGTGGCGCATCCGTGGGTGGACAACGGCCCCATCCCCGAGCGCGAGCTGGCACGGCGCGCCGGCCTCGGATGGATCGGCAAGAACACGATGCTCATCCGTCCGGGCGCCGGCTCGTACTGCTTCATCGGCACGATCTTCACCGACCTGCCGCTCCCGGCCGACCCGCCCTTCGCGACCGATCACTGTGGAACCTGCACGCAATGCCTCGACGCGTGCCCCACTGGTGCCTTCGTCGAGCCGCACGTACTGGACGCGACCCGCTGCATCTCGTATCTCACGATCGAGCAGAAGGGGCCGATCGCCGGGGACCTCGCCGAGCGGATGCAGGGCTGGGCCTTCGGCTGCGACATCTGCAACGACGTCTGTCCCTGGAATCGCCGGTTCGCCGAGCCCACCACCGTGGCGGAGCTGCTGCCCAGGCGGACGCTTGCCGGGGTGGACGAGACGCTGTTCGAGGCGATGGACGACGCCGAGTTCCGCCGCCGGTTCGGTGACACGCCGTTCGAGCGGCCGGGGCTGGCCGGCATGCGCCGGAACGTGCGCGCGGCGCTCGCATCGGCGCACGAGGAGGAGCGCCGGCCGTGAGCGGCGAGCTGGCTCGCTTTCGCCGGCTGCTCGAGCACGACGGCTGGGCCAACGTCGCGGCGCTGACGGCGCTGCGGGAGGGGCCCGCGCCCGAGCGGGCATGCGCCTGGATGGGACACCTCGTGGCGTCGGAGCGGCTCTGGCTGGCGCGGCTGAGGGAGGAGCCGTCCGCGATGCCGGTCTGGCCCGACCTCAGCCTCGAGACCTGCGCCACCGAGCTGACCGAGCTGCAGGACGAGTGGATGCGCTGCCTGGAATCGCTCGACGAGCACGGCCTCGGCGAAAGCGTGGCGTACCGGAACAGCAAGGGTGAGTTCTGGACCAGCACCGTGGGCGATATTCTGACCCACGTCGTGCTCCACGCCTCCTACCACCGCGGTCAGATCGCCTCCGCAATTCGGGAAGCGGGCGGCGCGCCGGCGTATACCGACTTCATTCACGCCGTGCGCATGGGGCTGATCGAGTGAAGCCTGTGACGCCAGTATACCTTTCCCCCATGAACCGCATCGAGACGCCCGCGCCGCTGGTCCCCGAGGTGCGCACGCTGGACCCGGCGCGGCTCGGACGCCTGCGCCGGGTCGGCTATCTGCTCGACAGCTCGATCCCGGTGCCCGGCACTCGATTCCGCTTCGGCATCGACTCGCTGATCGGGCTGGTCCCCGGCATCGGCGACCTGGTGGGTGGTGCGCTCTCGGTCTACATCATCCTGGAGTCCGCCCGGCTGGGCGTCCCGCGCAGCGTGCTCGCGCGGATGGGCTGGAACGTCGCGATTGACACGCTGGTCGGTGAGGTTCCGATCCTGGGCGACCTGTTCGACGCGGGCTTCAAGGCCAACGTGCGGAACCTGGCGCTGCTCGACGGCGTGGCGCGTGAGCCGCTGGAGGCGCGCCGCTCGAACCGTCTGTTCGTCGCGCTGCTCGGCACGGGGCTGCTGCTGCTCACCGTCGGCGCCATCACGCTCACCGTGCTGCTCGTTCGCCTTGCCTCGGACCACCTCCAGTCGGGACTCTTCCAGTGACCGCGAAGCCGGCGGCGCCTTCACCGTCGGTGTACAGCATCGCGATCTTCGTCCACGACATCGGCCGGGCGATCGAGTTCTACCGCGACAAGCTCGCGCTGCCGCTGGATAAACAGGGCTCGTTCGGAGCCGAGTTCTTTGGCGACGGGACCCGGATCGGCGTGCACCCGGCGGTGCACCACGACGCCCGGAATCTGGTGGGACGGCACACCGGCATCACGCTCCAGGTGCCCGACCTGCTCCACTTTTGCGGCGAGCTGCACGAGCGGGGGGTCCGTTTCGTGTCCGAGCCGACACAGCAATCGTGGGGGATCATGGCGATGGTAGCGGATCCCGACGGGAACGTGCTGGCGCTCTGGGAGGACCGCCTGCCCGAGACCGCCGAGCACCAGGTTCCGATCGACCAGGCCGACGGCGCATCCTGACGGCCGTCACCCATCGTCACCCTGAGCGCGGCGGGGCCATGACTCGAAGCAGGGCCCTTCGCTGCGCTCAGGGTGACGGGGGCGGGCTGACACCTCCTCACCCGAACGCATCCGGCGGCCGGAACGGCGAGACCGCCAGCGCCGCCCGGTCGCCCCGAAACGAGTCCTCGACGATCTGGCCCTGCTGCTCCATGCCGTACGCGTCGAACGGCTTTCCATCCTCCAGCCGGTACGCATACGGGCACTGCCCGACGCCGAGCGTGCGGTGCAGCAGGCCGCGAAGCTGGGCCGCCGCGGCGCGGATGAAGTAGCGCTGGGCGCCCCAGGCCTGATACTGGCCGCAGTGCGTCAGCTCGTGCGCGAGCGTGGCGATGTCGCCGGCGCAGCGGTCCGGCAGAAAGACGTGGTTGCCGAGCGCTACGGCGCGGCCCCGACTGGTCCAGAGCACCGCCCGCCGGAGCGCGCGGGCGGCGCCTCCCTTCTGCCCCCGGTACACCCGCACCCGCTCGCAATCCACCCGCGCCGCCAAGCTCACGAGCCGCCGGCGTTCCTCCGTCGTCAACCGATCCATTTCCTGCCCGTCTCCATAGTCTGCCCGTCCGCTCACTCGCCCAGGAATTCCCCGATCGGCGCGAGCGACTCGATGTGGTCGCAGAAAATTTTGAGTGTCGCCAGGAGGGGCACGGCGATGAACGCGCCGCCCACACCCCAGATCCACCACCAGAACACGATGCCGATCAGGATCGCCACCGGATTGAGCGTGAGCCGCCGGCCGAGCACCGCCGGCGTGACGAAGTTGGCCTGAATCAGATTGACGGTGAGGTAGGCGCCGGGCACCAGCAGGGCCTGGCCGATCGACGGGAAGGTGACGAGCCCGGCCATCGCCAGGAGGCCGAGCATGACGGTGGCACCCACGTACGGGATGAACTCCGCCAGCGCCGCCAGCGCGCCCCACAGCAG
>JACCSZ010000084.1 GCA_013812695.1 Gemmatimonadales bacterium
CCCATGTGCAGGCTGTCGAGCCGCATGGTCAGCGCTCCCGCCTGGCTCGGCTGGATAACCGCGGCGGCGAACTCGCCGACGAAGCCCACCACGCCGCCATCGCTCGGCTGCGCGGGGCCGCTGAACCTGCCCGTCGCCGCATCGAGCGTCGGCGGGGCGTCGATGACCGTGTCCATGGCCACCCCGCGCCCGATCACGTGGGTCACGAGGTTGCTGGCCACCTGCTGGTTGGACGCCGCCGGGACAGGAGTGACGGCTTTGGTGGCCCGCGAGGACTCGAGGCTCGAATTACCTGACGCCAGGGAGTTCACGTCGAAGGCTACGACCGAGTAGAAGTAGCGCAGGCTATTCCGGACGTTCCGGTCGATGAAGAGGAACGGCACGCCGCTGTTGGTGAGCTGCGTGGAGACGCCCTGGGCGATGCGGCCGCTGTTGATGTCGGCGAAGGCGGTGTCCACCGTGCCGGGCAGGACCTGGGCTGTTCCATCGGCCAGGAGGACCCGGTTACCCTGGTTGACCTGGCTGACGGTGCCTACCAGGTCCACGTCTGTGGATCCGATGAACGGATTGCCGGGCGTTGGCGTGGAGAACACTACCGGGCAGGCGAGGGTTACGCCTATCTCCGGCGCGCACTGATTCGTGGGGTTGACCGACCCGCGGAAATCTCGGAAGATGCCCTTCCCATCGGCCGAGGGCGCGAAGTCGAACTGCGCGATGAGCTGGAGCTCGCTCGGGCTGTCCGTACGGCCGCGGTAGATCCGGTAGCCCTCCACGTCGTTGCCGCGGAAGTTCGGATCATACAGCGTGTTGGGGTTGCCGTCGATGGTCGGCTGGCTGGCGAGCTGGAAGAACGGATCCGGCGTCGTCTCGGTGGCCGACCGGGCCCAGAGCACCGTCACCTGGTTGTTGCCCGGCACGAGGAAGAATTCCGGACGCTCCGGCGCGAACGGCAGCACGAACTGGCCGTCGAAGATAGTCTGCGCGACGTTGGCCTTGCCGAGCAGGGAGCCGGGTTGAACGATGAACTCCCCCTGGCTGACGGTGGTCGGGTCGGTATCCGTCGGCCCGGCGTTGTTGAAGCCCAGGTATCCAGTGACGCTGTCGATGGTATTGACGCCGCTGGCCATCCGGGCGGGGTCACCCAGAATATCGAGGTCGGCGGTGGAGTTGGCCGGCTTGACATCGCAGCCGGCGCCGGGGCAGCCGCCGGCGGACACCGGCGCGGCGAAGATGTACGCCACCGTGATGGTGCCCGAGCCGCCGGGCGGAAGGTCGACCGGGCCCGACGACTGAAAGAACCGCATGTCGGCCGGGCTGCCGATGTTGACGTAGCAGATCTTCGACGCGATCGGATTGGGGAGCGAGCAGGCGCCGTCGGTGGGCAGCAGGCCGCCCGTGAGGAAGCGGTAGAGCTGCTTCTCGTCGTTCGGATCCTGCACCGAGCCGGTGGAGTTGGAGAAGGTGCCGAACAGGGTGAGGCCCACCGGGTTGCCGGTGGCCGGGTCGACCGGGCTTCCGAGGTACTTGACGCCCACGAAGCCCGGGCCGTTGAAGAACGGCGCCGACCCGAAGATGGCCGGGTCGAACGTCCAGCCGATGGCCCGGGCACCGGCCTCGTCAAAGGCGTGCTCGTAGGTGTAGCCCATCTGGAACGGCACGTTGACGCTGGCGTAGTTGGCACTGGCCACCGCCACATCCATGTCGGCGACGTACGCGGCATAGAAGTCGTTGATCGTGTAGCCGCCGGCCGGCAGGTTGATGCCGAACGTGGCGGTATTCAGCGCCTGGAAGGCGGCGGCCCGCTCGAGCAGGATTTCCCGCATCGACGGGCGAATGGCCGCGTAGTCGGCAGGGTTGGTGCTGGTGATGTTGTAGAAGGTGTAGAAGAAGTAGAGAATGTCTTCGTTGCCGGTCGGGAAGTTCCAGCCGATGGCCCGGGTCTCGACCAGGATGCCGAGCGGATGGGCACGGCTCTCGAGCCGGCCCGGGTTGCCTTCCCACGACAGGAACCAGGCGTCCCCCTGAGACGCCGCAATGGCGCCCTGGAGGGCGGGGGCGAACAGGTCGCCCTGCGGGTCGGTGCCGAGGGCCAGGTCGACGCACGGCCCGCTGGTGGCGGCGGCCGAGCACGGCACCCGCGCCTCGTCGGGCCAGTTGGCCGCGTCCCCCGCGTCGGCGCTGTTGAACACCTGCCGCACCTCTTCGCCGTTACTACTGCCGGCGGTGTTGTTGAAGAACGCGCCCGCCGTATCGCCCGCGAACCCGTTCACCGATCGGTCGCCGGATTCGATGATGCCGGCAATGTTGATACCCGAGCCGAAGACGTACTGGTCGGCCGTGCCGCGAGGCCAGATGCCGCCGCCGACCGTGCTCGAGCCGGTGGCGCAGACCGAGCCGTCGGAAGCGACGCGGCACTGCACCCGGTTGATCTGGAGCACCGTGATGGCGCTGGCGAAGAGCCGGAACCCGCCCGGCTTGCCCGGCTTCGGCTTGGCCACCGCGGCCGATGCCGCGGTGGCGCCGAGCGCCAGGGCCAGGGCCGCCGCCCGAATGAACACGCGCTGACAACGCGAGAAATGCATCCCGTCCTCCTTGGAGAGAAACACAGCCCATCGGCCCGCCACGATCCGGCCAGGAGCGGCCGGACCGTGGCGTGCGCGGGGTGGTCGAATCAGAAGTTGACCTCGAGGCCCAGTCGGGCTCGGCGCGGGGCGCCGTACTGCTCCTGCGTGCCGCGGCCCACGTCGTACAGCGCGTTGATGGCCCGGCTCTGCTCTTCGACCGTGTAGACGTGGTCGCCGTTGCCGTAGCGCTCTTCCGCCCGGATCAGGTAGACGCAGTTGGCGGCGGCCGGGTCGTTCTTGCTGCTGACCCAGTCGTTGCAGGTCTCGTGGGTGAAGGTCAGGTCGATGGCGCCGTCAGCCCCGACCGCTCCGAGCGTACTGTTGGCATCGCGCTCGGAGGCCAGGTCGTCGAGGTCGGCCATCAGGTTCTGGGCACGCTCCTCGTCGTTGGCCACGTCGCCGTTCACGGCGAACACCTGGATCACGTTCCGGAAGTTGAGCAGGTTCCGGACGTCGAGATAGCCGGTCAGGTCCAGCCCGCCGATCCCGAAGCTCTTGGTGAGCTTGGTGTTGAGCTCCTTGAGCGCCGGCAGGCGCTGGCTGTTGATTCCTTCGACGAACAGCGCGTTGCAGTTCTCGATCGAGAGGACGCTCTGCTCCTCGTTGCTCTCACCGCACCGGGAGTAGGCGGTGCCGCTGGTGTAGCGGAAGGTCGTGAACAGGCTCACGTTCCCGAGCACCGAGCCGAGCACCGAGCCCTGGCGGAAATCGCCCGGGAAGGTGACCGAGAACGCGCTGGCCAGCGTGTGCGGACGGCTGTTGTCAGTCGGCAGGAAGCCCTGCGGGGGCGGCTGCGCGCCGTTGTTGCCGCCGACCTGGTTCACGATGCGCGACCCGTAGAACACGTAGGTGAACGGATCGGAGCCGGTGTTCTTGGCCTGCTGGTACGAGTAGCTGAAGGTGCCGTTGAAGAAACTCCCGAAGCGGCGGTCGAGCCGGACGTCCAGACCGCGGACGTTGCCGAAGTCGAGGTTGGTCAGGATCCGGAAATCGGTGTCGCGGCGCGCCGCGGGGTCGAACAGCGTGACCAGCCGGGCCGCCGGGTCGGAGATGATGTCCTTGTTGTAGGCCGCGACGTCGAGCACCATGTCGTCGCTGAAGGCGTGCCGGATGCCGAACTCGAACGTGATGGTCTTGCCGAAGTCGAGGTCGGACCCGAACACGTTGTTGGTGTTCGTGTTGCCCAGGTCGGTGTTGATGCCGCCCAGCAGCAGCGCGAAGTCCGGGGTCTGCACCTGGTGCGCGTACGACAGCCGGAAGTTGGTCCGGTCGGTCACCGGGAACGACACCTGGATGTGTGGGCTGAGATAACCGTGGCTCTTATCCCGGACGTAGAGGGCCGTCGGGTTATTCAGGTCGAACCCGGGCAGGCTCGAGATCCGGGGGAATGCGTAGTTGTTGCCCGCCGTGTCGGTCGCGAACGGCCGGGAGGCGCGGGTGTCGTACCAGTCGTACCGGAGGCCGCCCACCAGGACGACGTCCCCGAGGTCCAACCGATCTTCCGCGTAGGCGTTGAACCGGATCGGCCGCTCGCGGTAGGCCTCCGAGAAGAACTTGGAGGTGAGGGAGAACGAGTAATTGTCGATCCCGTAGCGGGTGAACTCGCCGCCGATGTTGAGCCGGTTGTAGCGGTCCGCCTGCCAGTCGATCTTGGCCTTGGCGATGTACCGGTTCTCGTTGTACAGGCTCAGCCGCGAGTTCGTGGTGCCGTTCGAGGGACCGCCGCTCTCGCCGAAGGACCAGGTGTCGCCGCCCGAGGTGTTGACGAAGTTCGCGTACTGGCCGTACAGGCCGTACGCGTTGTTCCGGACGTCATCGACGAGGTTGTACGCGCTGCCGTTGTCGACATCGATCGGCGTGATTCGACCCTGGTTCCGGCGCACGTTGGTGATCAACTCGTCGTCGATCGGGAAGTTGTCGAAGTCGAACAGGAAGTCCACCGGCTTGACGATGAAGCCGCCGAACGGCGTACGGGTGGACAGCTCGCTCTCGGTGGTGAGTGGGCCGTCGGTCCGCCTGTCCTGCTGGTACGAGAGCGCCACGTCCAGCGCCAGCGCCCGCTCGCTGCTCTTGCTCAGGTTCTGGGTCCAGCCGAGGGTCGCGAAGTAGTTCCGGGCGCGGAAACCCTGCGGGTTGGACGAGTTGAGCCCCAGATTGTTGTAATAGCGGATGATGAACGGCAGCGTGCGGCCGTGGTTCCGGCTGGTGGCCAGGCTGAGCGACAGCCGCGAGCCGGTGCCGTAGCTGTAGTTGAGCTTGCCCGACGTCTGGTACAGCGTCCGGGCGGTGGATGGCAGCCGCACGCCGTTGCAGTCCAGCCCGAAGTTGTTCCGGATGCCGGTGATGCTCGCCTGGGTCCGGGCGTCACCGGTGGCCAGGCCGTCCGCGCCGGCGCTCTCGAACGCGTCGCACTTGCCACGGGAGATGGCGTAGTTGTACACCGGCACCCGGGTGGTGTCGGCGGTGGCCCGCTCGTCCGCGGTGGTGGCCGGGTCGTCCAGCTCGCTGAGCTGGTTCACGACCGTGTCCACGCCCGCCTGCAGGAAGATCGGCACATCCAGGCTGCCGAAGCCCTCCTCCAGCGCCGTCTGGCCCTCGAGCGCGCCGCTCAGGGCAAAGGTCAGCCGGCCCGCCAGCGGGCCGCTCACGCTGCCCTCGAGTCGGTTGAAGCCGGTCGAGTGGTTGACGCCGAACGGCTCGTCGCTCTGGACCGAGAACGACCCGTTGTAGTCGTTGCCGCCGGTCTTGGTGACGATGTTGATGATGCCGGACTTGGCATTGCCGAACTCGGCGGAGGAGGAACCGGTGGTGACGGAGGCTTCTTCGAAGCCGCTGACCGAGATGCTGATCGCGCTGCCCGCCGAGCCTACGTATCGATCGCCGCGGTAACCGGCCTGGACCGGGACGCCGTCGATGTAGGTGGCGGCTTCGTTGTTGCGGCCGCCGCGGATCGACAAGTTCCCGTTGTTGTCCGCGCTGACACCCGGCTGCAGCCGGAGCACCTCATTGATCCGGTCGATGGGGAGGTTGTCGGCGAACTGGCCGTCCACCCGTTGCTTGGTGGTGACCTCGTCCCGCGGCACCAGCGGCTGGGTGGTGGTGACGACCGTGATCTCCTGGATCTCGACCGCCGTCTGCTCGAGCTGCACGTCGACCGTGATGGTCTGGCCGGCGAGCATCTTCACGCCCTCCACCTGGGTCGACTTGTACCCGATGAAGGCGGCGCGCACCGACACCGTGCCGGACGGAATGTTGTTGATGAAGTAGTAGCCCTGCGGGTTGGTGAGGGCGTTGAACGCCGATCCCACCACATACACCTGGGCGTTGGCGATGGGTGCGCCCGCCTGGTCCCGCACCCGGCCTTCGAGTTTACCAGTCGAGCCCTGGGCGAGGAGCGCGTTGGCTCCCAGGCCCAGCGCGACTGCCGCGAACGCGATAAATCGCGCAACGCGTGCGAAGGCGCTGACACGGCAATGCTTCATGGATACATCCTCCAAAGGCGTGAACCTGCGAGTGCCACCGACCTCGAACGGGAGCGCGCGCGGCGCCCTGAGCTCTCTGGTCTCCTGCGGAATGCGCCTGCTGTGGGAGTGCACCTGCGTGTTGTGGAAGAGGGGCACGACAGCGGTTCGACAACCCACCGGCATCGCGTGCGCCGACCGCGGCCCGGTCAGCGCAACCCAATATGACGTACCGAAATTTTCGTGTCAAGCAAACGTCACGACGAAACGTCGTCCGCGAGTCGCCAGTGTAACTCTCTGAAACCGGAGCGGTTGCCTATTGGAACACCGCCGACTTCGGTTCGCTCGCATCGGCGTG
>JACCSZ010000093.1 GCA_013812695.1 Gemmatimonadales bacterium
TCGCCGGCGGTGCTCAGGATGGTGGCCTCGAAGCCGAGCGGAAGTGAGATGATCCCGTTCAGCTTGGCATACGGAGTGAGCCCCCCGTAGCCGCCCTTGCCCTTGCCCGCCCGGCGCAGGTCGGCCGAACCGGCGGGGGACGTAGGGTCGCTGCAGGAGATCAGGCCGAGCATGGATGGAGCGAGGATGGCGCCGCCGGTGAGCGCCGACGTGCGGATGAAGTTACGGCGGTCGAGTCCCGTCATGACTGGGTCGTCCTTGCTGGAGAGCCGGTAGTGAAGTGAGAAGCGGGGCGGAGCAGCACTGCAGCAGCGAGATTAGGAGCGGAGGGTCGCTCAAGCCATACGAATCGGGCGAGTGTTACGGCCTGTATACCCGGTTGTCGTCAGGCGCGGAACGATCGTGACAAAGCGGGCGATCGCCGACCGTGTCGATTTCGCGGGAGGTCGTTCGTCGCTACAGTAGAGCAGGATCGGCCGACGAGCACTACTTACGGCCCAGCCCGAAACCGACACCCCAAGGAGCGACGACGATGCGATTCATGCTGCTGGTCAAAGCCGACAGGAACAGCGAGGCGGGCGCGCTGCCCGACCAGAAGCTCCTGACCGACATGGGGAAGTACAACGACGAGCTGGTTAAGGCCGGCGTGATGCTGGTCGGCGAAGGGCTGCAACCGAGCTCAAAGGGGTCGCGCGTCAAGTTCTCGGGGGCCAAGCGCACCGTGACCGATGGGCCCTTCGCCGAGACCAAGGAGCTGATCGCCGGCTTCTGGCTGATTCAGGTGAAGTCGAAGGACGAGGCGATCGAGTGGGTCAAGCGTGCGCCGAATCCCATGCCCGGCACCGAGTCCGAGATCGAGATCCGCCAGGTATTCGAGGCGGAGGACTTCGGTCCCGAGTTCACGCCCGAGCTTCGGGAACAGGAAGAGCGCCAGCGCGCTGAGATGGGCAAGAAGCGGTAGCTGGGAGGCTCGGAGCGAGGCTTGCACGCGCGGAGGAATCCGGCCTGATTGGATGCCGCCATGGCATCCGAAACCCACCGCGCCATCGACGCGGTCTGGAGGATCGAGTCGGCCAGGCTGATCGCCGGCCTGGCGCGGATCGTGGGCGACGTCGGCGCCGCGGAGGACCTGGCGCACGATGCGCTCGTGGCCGCGCTCCAGCGCTGGCCCGAGACGGGCGTCCCGGACAACCCGGGCGCCTGGCTCATGGCCACCGCCAAGCACCGGGCCCTCGACCTGCTGCGCCGGCGCGCGCTGCTCGAGCGCAAGCACGAGCAGCTCGGCCACGAGCTGCAGGCTCGGCAGGAGCTGGCCGGGCCCGAGCTCGACGCCGCGATCGACGACCCCGTGGGCGATGACCTGCTGCGACTGATCTTCACGACCTGCCATCCAGTGCTCTCGACCGAGGCGCGCGTCGCGCTCACCCTCCGCCTGCTCGGGGGGCTGACCACCGAGGAGATCGCGCGCGCGTTTCTGGTCCCGGCCCCGACCATCGCACAGCGCATCGTGCGCGCCAAGCGGACCCTCGCCGACGCGCGAGCGGTCTTCGAGGTTCCCCGCGGCGCCGATCTCGCTGCCCGGGTGTCGTCGGTACTGGAAGTGATCTACCTGGTGTTCAACGAAGGCTATGCGGCGACGGCGGGCGAAGACTGGACGCGACCCGCGCTCTGCGAGGAGGCGCTCCGCCTGGGACGCATCCTGGCCGGACTCACTCCGGGCGAGCCGGAGGTGCACGGCCTCGTCGCGCTGATGGAACTCCAGGCGTCGCGCTCACGGGCACGCGTGGGCCCGTCGGGCGAGTCCATCCTGCTACTCGCGCAAGACCGCGCGCGCTGGGATCAGCTCGGCATCGGTCGAGGCCTGGCGGCGCTGCGGCGCGCCGAGGAGCTCGGCGGCGCGAACGGGCCGTACGCGCTACAGGCCGAGATCGCGGCCTGCCACGCGCAGGCCCGCGTCCCGGAGGATACGGACTGGGAGCGCATCGCGGTGCTCTACGATGCGCTCGCCAGCATCACGCCGTCGCCGGTCGTCGAGCTGAATCGGGCGGTGGCGGTCGGGATGGCGTTCGGTCCAGGTGCCGGCCTCGCACGCGTCGAGGCGCTCGCGTCGGAGCCGGCACTGGCGGCGTATCATCTCCTGCCCGCGGTGCGCGGCGATCTGCTCGACAAGTTGGGCCGGTTCGCGGAGGCCCGGGCGGAGTTCGAGCGCGCGGCATCGCTGACGCGGAACGCCCGCGAGCGCGACGTACTGCTCGACCGTGCCGCGGCGTGTGCTCGCGGGTGAGCCGCACTCGGCCGGCGGAGATGACGGCAGCCGCCGCGGCGGTGGCCAGCATCGGCAGGCCCGCGGTCAGAGGCGTGCCACGATCCACCGCTCGAAGTCCGCAAAGACCTGCTCCCGACCGGTGTCCGCGAACAGGGCGTGATACGCGCCGGCGTACTCGATCAGGCACCGGTCGGGATGCCCGACGCGGGCCGCGAACCGGCGGCTGCCGTCCGGTGGGACCATGCGATCGGCGGCGCCGTGGAGCAGCAGCACCGGGAGCGGAAAGTGGGGGGCGCCGTGCTGCACGCGCGCGATGGTGGCCGCGACTTCGGTCGAGAGCCGCGCCGACGCGCGGCGGTGGAACAGCGGATCGGCCAGCACCTCGGCGGCGACGGCCGGATCCCGCGCGAGGCCCGAGAGGTCCATCCCAGTCTCGAGCGAAAAGCTGGGCCACACGCGGGACATCGCGCGGCCGAGCAGGAGGAGCGGCGCGGGCACCGCGAGCGTGCCGAGCGGCGCCGCGGCCGTGATGACCCCGCGGAGGCCGTCGGGACGGTGCAGGGCATAGTCCAGGACGATCAGCCCGCCCAAGCTGTGACCGAGCAGGAACACGGGAAGTCCGGGCTCCTCGTGCCGGATCAGGTCCACGAATCGCCCCAGGTCCTCCCGGTAGTCTCGCCATGCGCCGACGTGCCCGCGCACGCCCGGCGAGCGGCCGTTGCCGCGCAGATCGGGGGCATGCACCGCGAAGCCGAGCGGCGTGAGATGCTCGGCGACGGCGGCGTACAGCCCGGAGTGATCGCCAAGCCCGTGCACGTTGATCAGCGCGCCGCGCGGGCCCCCCTCGGCCGGCCAGGCGCGCCGGAAGAGCGGCGCGCCGTCATGCCCCTGGAATCGGCGCTCGATCACAGGGCCCGAAGGCGGGAGCCGGCCGGGCCGCTCGCCTTGACAAAGGCCGGATCGGTCCCGAACATCCTTTCGTTGGTCCATCCTCGATTCATCCTGCCAGCCCTCTCGCCACACGACGGGTTCGGCAACAACCAGTCTTCAGGTGACGGCCGCAGAGTGGAACGCTGCGCTCAGCCGTCCGCGAGGTCCATTCATGTTCGCCCACAGAGTATGCAAAGCATTC
>JACCSZ010000096.1 GCA_013812695.1 Gemmatimonadales bacterium
TATGGAGCTGGTGCCGGAGGCTCCGCGAAATTTCCGCCGCGAGCCGCTCCTCGAGCGCGCGCCGGTTATACAGGCCCGTGAGCTCGTCGGTCGTGGCGGCGCTGTGGAGCTGCTCCACGAGCTCCGAGTTCTTGAGCGCGATGGCGGCGGCGAAGGACAGCGTCCCCGCGAGCTCCAGCTCCGCGCGGCCGTACAGCTTGTCGCTGATCCGCGAACCGAGCACCAGTACCGCCATCCGCTCCGAGCCAGCGTCCAGCGGGACCACCAGCTCGGCACCGGGCCCGATCAGTGCCGCGACGGCCACGTCCTCGGCACCCGTGGCGGCACTCCCGGTCGGCAGCGCGCGATCGAGCGCGGGCCGGTCGATCGGCGCCGGGCGCAGGCGGTCGTTCAGCGACCGGAAGACTTTGGGCACGTACGCCTCACCTTCGGGCCGGTACAGGCACGCCCACCACGCGAAGAACACCTCGGCCATGAAGTCGAGGATGAGTTGTTCGGTGTCTTCGATCGAGTGCACGGAGGAGAGCAGGCGGGCCACCTGCCGGAGCGCCCGGAGCTGGAACACGGCGTCGTCGAGCGCCGCCTGGCGCTCGAGCAGGATGCTCCGAAGCTCGAGCACGACGCTGAGACCCAGCGCCAGCGGCATCGCCACCGCCCGCATCTCGCCGGCAACCGCCGGGTCGGCGTGGATCACGACCTCGGTCTCTCCGCTGCCGAGGCGTGCCACCTCCTGGGCGGTCTCGAATTGCCTGGCGGGTCCGACCCGGGGCATGTGCTCGGTCGGCGAGACCAGCGTCAGCCAGATAAACTCACTCTGAAACCGCCGCACCAGCGCCATCCGGCAACGCTCGAACAGCTCTCCCTCGGTTCGGGAGAGGCGGCAAGCGGCGGCAAACGCACTGGGAAGGGTGGCGAGAGCAGTCGGCGGCATGGAAGCCATGCGTCAAGTATACCTGTTGGCATCGGGAGTCGGGAGCGGAACCGGCGGCGTCTCCCGTTCGCGGTCGGCCGTACAGAGGTTGTAACGTTACATAACAACGACTTGTGCAGACGTCGCCAGGTCGCTAGAGTTCTCCCCAGACAACAAAAGCATAGCCCTTCGGGGCTCCAGGGATTTCGGCTTTGCGACCTGGGTGATCAAAATCGCTAAGGCCACCTGTCCCGGCGAGCATTGCTCAGCCGGGATTTGTGTTTCCGGCCCGGACGATCCGCCCCGTCGCCGGGGCCGCCACCTGTCCGCCCAGCGAGTCCGTCACATACTTCGTCAACAGATCGGCCGCGCGGGGCGCGGACGCCCGGGCCGCACAGGCGGCCCCGGCCTCGGGCACCTTGTAGCCGTCGCCTCCTTCACACGCGGGAAAGACGGGGATGGCCACCTGGACGGTGTCCGCCGCACCGATCACGCCCCCTCCGGGGCTCCGGATGTCCTCCTGGATTCGGCTCCCCGACGGTTTGGCCGGGTCGTACACGAACGACACGCCTGATACCTGGAGGAATCCCCCCTTCCCGAGCGATCCATCGGCCACGCCGTGCTCGAGGATTTCGCGCAGACGGGCGCCGGTGAGCGGCACGGTGAGCACGCGCGTCTCGTCGGCAAACAGGAAGATCGACTCGAGCTGATGGTTGCTGAGCGGCCCCGGGCGGATTACGTCGTCCAGCCGAAGCGTCCCGGCGTTGAGCAGCGCCACGTCTGCCGTGGTGCCCCACCGCATGGCGTCGGTCACGAGGTTGCCGAGGAGCGACTCCTGGCGGCGGCCGAGCTCGTCCCGGGCGTCGATCGGCACGGTGGTGCGTCCGAGGGCCCGCTCGGGCCCGAGCCGGCTCCGGAGGCTGTCTTCCCAGCGCTGAACCACCGGAACGACGGTGGTGTCTTCCGGGAGCCGCGCGTCGATCTTGATCAGTCCAACCGCCTGCCGCCATTTCCCCTTGCCGCCCCACAGCGTCACGAACTGGGCGGTGCGCGAGTTGGCATCGGCCTTGAGCAGGTGCCGGCCCGACACCACCGAGTCGTGCGCTTCGTGCTCGTGGCCGCCGAGAATCAGGTCGAGCCGGGGCTCGCGGGCCAGCAGGTCGCGGTCGGCCACGACGGTCTGGTGGGTGAGGCCCACGACCAGCTCGGCGCCCTGCGCCACGAGGGTGTCGACGGCCCGGCGGGCGGCGCTGTCGGGATTGCTGCACCGGTACGCCCTGCGATAGGCGCCTTCGAGGGTCAGCCCGAAGATCCCGACCTTCTGGCCCGACACGCGAACCGTATCCCACGGGATCACCTTGGCGAACGGGGTGCCGTCGGCCCGGGTGCAGTTGACGGAGAGCCACCGGAAGTTCGATTCGGCGATGCGGGTTTCGAGCGTGTCCACCGGCAGCTCGAACTCGTGGTTGCCGAAGGTGGCGTAGTCGAGCTTGGCCGCGTTGAACGCCTCCACCATCTGGCGGCCGGAGTAGTACTTGCTCAGCAGGCTCGGGCTGAGCACGTCGCCCGCGAGCACGAACAGGACCGGGCCCTGGTCGGACAGCCGCCCGCGTACCGTGGCCACGCGGGCGAGCCCGCCCTTGCCGTCCGCCATGGTATCGGCCACGTACACGTCGTTCACGAGCAGGAAGCGCACGGGGTTGAGCGGCTCCGGCTTGCCGGCTCCGCCCGCGCATGCCGTCGCGCCGCCCAGCGCCGTGCCGGCGACAGCCGCGCCGGCCAGCAGTTTCCGCCATCGCGCTCGCATCCTCACCGCCGCTCCTCGCTGTGCCGAAGGCTTCGCACCATGTCCGTGCTCATCAGCCGCAGCTCCGCGAGCATGTCCCGGCGAGGCCAGTCGCCCCGCGCCGTCAGGATCTCGAGCAGCGAACGGTACCACCAGATGGTCTGCTCCGACCCGGCGCGCGACACGGTCCGGATGTACTCCACCCCCAACCGCCGCACGGCCGTCATCGTCGACCCGCAGGCGTGCAGCTCCTCGGCCGCGATGATGTCCAGGGCGCGGGGCTCCGCCGTGGCGAGCTGCGTCAGATATTCCTGCTTGCACGACTGCCATGCGCGTTCCCCGCCGCGCCAGGCGAACTTGGGCTCCAGCGCGTCCTTCGCCACCGCGAGCGCGACCGAGCCGAACTTTTCACCGATCTTCTGCTCGAGCACCGGCCACCGGTCGGGCGGATTCTCCTCCAGCACGTGATGCAGGATGCCGGCGACGATGGTAACCTGCTCGCAGCCATGCCGCGCGAGGATGATGGCGACGTTGGCCGGGTGCGCCAGGTACTCCATGCCCCCGCCAGCCGGAGCGAGGGCGTTGTAATGTTTGGCCGCGAACGCGAACGCGTGATTGATTCGGTCGGAATAGCCTTGCATGGCCGGGCGGTTCAAGGAATGCCGAGAAGCTTATGCGTCTGCAGGCTGAGTCGCCAGCGCGGATGCGCCAGGCAGTAGTGCAACGCCGCCTGGGTGTTCGCCTCGCGCGCCGGGCCGTCCATCGGCTGCAGAAAGAACTGCCGGAACGCGAGCGACTGAAAGCGCTCCGGCGGCGCGTCCGCCTGCGGATAGACCAGCTTCAGCTCGTCGCCGGCGTTCACCACGAGCGCGGCCCCGGCCTTGGGGCTCACGCACAGCCAGTCGATGCCCGGTGGCGGCGCGAGGGTGCCGTTGGTCTCGACGGCCACCTCGAATCCCGCCGCGCGCAGCGACTCGAGCAATGGTGGATCGAGTTGCAGCAGCGGCTCACCGCCGGTGCAAACCACGAGCGGGCGGGCCAGTGGATCGCCGGCGGGCCAGGCCGCCGACACCGCGGCGGCCAGCGCCTGCGGGCTCGCGAACTTGCCACCCCCCGGACCGTCGGTACCGACGAAGTCCGTGTCGCAGAACTGGCACACCGCCGCCGCCCGATCCGCCTCGCGGCCCGTCCACAGGTTGCACCCCGCGAAGCGGCAGAACACGGCCGGGCGTCCGGCGTTCGCGCCTTCGCCCTGGAGCGTGTAGAAGATCTCCTTGACCGCGTACGTCATGCGTGGGCGGCCTGGTACCTCGCCGGATCCGGCACCCCGGCTTCCTCGAAGCCTTGGAGCCGGAGCAGGCAGGCCTCGCAGCGGCCGCACGCGGCGCCGTCGGCCGCTGGATCGTAGCAGGTACTGGTGATCCCGAAGTCGAGTCCCAACGCGAGTCCCCACCGCACGATCTCCGACTTGGTGAGGCTCTGGAGCGGCGCGCGGATGCGCACGGGTCCACCCTCCACGCCCGCCCGAGTGGCCAGTGCCGCCATCCGCGCGTAGGCGTCGAGGTACTCGGGCCGACAGTCGGGGTATCCGCTGTAGTCCAGGGCGTTGGCGCCGATGAAGATGTCGCGCGCGTCCAGCGTTTCGGCCCACGCGAGGGCGAGCGAGAGAAAAATCGTGTTGCGGGCGGGCACGTACGTCGTGGGAATCCCGGCGCCGATGTCGGCCATCGGCGTGTCCTTCGGCACCGGCGCGTCGCCGGTGAGGGCGGAGCTGCCGAACGCCCGGAGATCGAGGTCGAGCACCACGTGGTGCCGAACGCCGAGCCGCTCGGCAACGCGCCGCGCGGCATGCAGCTCCACAGCGTGCCGCTGGCCGTAGCGCACGCTGAGCGCGTGCACGTCGAACCCCTGACGCTGGGCGATGGCGGCGGTGGTGGCCGAGTCCATGCCGCCGCTCAGGAGCACGACGGCCTTCGGGAGGGTCATCCGCGAAAACTAACGCCGGTCACGTCGCCGGCGCGGGGCGGCCAAGCAGGAAGCGGAGCGCGGCCTCGAGCGTGGGATACCGAAAGGCATAGCCCGTCTCCTGGAGCCGCGCCGGGAGCACCCTGGCGCTCGAGAGCAGCGCTACGTCCGCCATCTCGCCGAAGGCGAGTCGGAGCGCGGGCGCGGGTACCGGGATCGCCGCCGGTCGGCCCAGCACCCGGCCGAGCGTCGTGGCGAGCTGGCCGGCAGTGGCGGGGTGGGGCGCGGTGAGATTGACCGCACCCGAGAGCGAGTCGGTCATGAGCGCATGATGCACGGCGCCAACCAGATCGTCGATCGCGATCCAGCTCATGTACTGCCGTCCGTTGCCGAGCGGCCCGCCGAGGCCCAGGCGGAAGGGCGGAAGCATCCGGCCGAGGGCGCCGCCGGCCGGCGTGAGCACGATGCCGAAGCGCGTCAGCACGGTCCGAATTCCCGCGGCCCGCGCCGGCTCCGTGGCGGCCTCCCAGTCGCGGCCCACCGCGGTGAGGAAGTCGGAGGGCGCGTCGGAGGTGGGGCTCGTCTCGGTCAGTGTCTCGTCGCCGCGGTTGCCGTAGATGCCGACCGCCGACGCCGAGATGAGGACCCGGGGCGGGCGGTCCAGCCACGCGAGCGTCTCGGCGAGAAATCGGGTGCCGATGGCGCGGCTTTCGCGGATCCGGCGCCGGCGCTCGGGCGTCCAGCGCGCACCGACATTCTCGCCCGCGAGGTGCACGACCGCGTCGAGTCCCTCGAGCTTGTCCCGTTCCACCCAGCCCCGCTCGTAGTTCCAGCCGGCCTCGTTGGCCCGGGCGCGCTGGCGGACGAGCGGCACGACGGTGTGCCCGCCGCTCGTGAGGAACGAGACCAGCGCCCGGCCGATCAGGCCGCTCGCGCCGGTCACCGCGATCCGGAGCCGTGGGCGGTCGGCGTATTGCGCGTGCGCCTCCAGGTCACGGCGCAGCAGCTCGTGCCGATAGCCGAGCATGCGCTCGAGCCGGGGGCGGATCAGGAGCGGCTCGCCGGCGGCCCCCGCGGCTCCGAAGGGCAGCGCGTACTCGATGCGATCGGTCATCACGCACGCGCCCGGCCCGTCGGCTTCGAACTGGTGCAGGTGTCGCCAGCGGGCGAATGGACCTTCGACCTGCTCGTCGGCGAACTGCCGGTCGCGCTTGTAGTCGAGGTGGCGCGCCACCCAGCGGAACCCGACCGGTGCGCCGACCCGCATCACGACGCGTCCGCCGTCCTCGAGCCCACCCGTCCGTTGCAATACCTCGGCGCGCTCCCACGGCGGTGTCAACCGCTCGAACGCGCCAGGCCGCTCGTGCCACGCGAACACGGATTCGGCCGAGAACGGCAGCCGGCTCGAGCGCTCGACCATGGACCCAGATGGCATCGTCGGAACACCTACCGGCGTGGCGAGCGCGTCAACTGACCGCGACGGTCGCCCGCATGCCGTGGGCGCTGCAAGCCGCGACTGCCGGCGCGGCCGCGCAGAAAAGTCGAGAGTGCATGAGGACTCCAATCCCGGAAGAGGTGATGGTGTAGCTGGGGGGGACAATGGCACCGCCGCCGATATTTTGCCAGTTGGCGCCGCTCGCGCTGCCGGTGCTTGCTCGTGGCTCGGCCCTGAATATGTTGCCGCATCCCCCGCCACGGAGCCTGCATGTTCAATCGTCTCACGGCCATGGCCTTTGCTGGACTGGCGCTGGCCGGCGCCGCGAACGCTCAGACGCCGGACAGCACGACAGCCGCTTCTCCATTTCGCCCGCTGGCCCTTCCCGCGCCCAACGACCTGCGCACCGGCGCGGGTCGTCCGGGGCGGGCCTACTGGCAGCAGCGTGTGGATTATCGCATCGATGCCACGCTCGATCCCTCGCGGCAGGAGCTGCGTGGCCGCGAGACGATCCACTATGTGAACCGGAGCCCCGACGCGCTTCCGTACATATGGATCTTTCTCGAGCAGAACATCTGCGCGCCCGGCAGCGTCACGACGCAGCTCGACCAGCCGCCGCTCGTGTTCCTCGGATCGACCTTCGACTTCTCATGCAAGGGGTTCGAGGGCGGGGTGACGCTGGAGCACGTGCGCGTCGGCCTGCGTCCCGTGGCGACAACGGTGGTGGGGACGACGATGCGCGTCGATCTCCCGCGGCCGCTCGCGCCGGGGCGGTTCGTGGATCTGGACATCGGATGGCGATTCCCGGTGCCGGAGTACGGGGCCGGGCGGATGGGCCGCGACGGCACGCTGTATACGCTCGGTCAGTGGTATCCGCGGGTCGCGGTCTACGACGACGTCCGCGGCTGGAATCACGAGCCATATATCGGGGGCGGAGAGTTCTACCTCGAGTATGGCCGGTTCGACGTGGCGCTGACGGTGCCGGCCGAGTACGTCGTCGGCGCGACAGGCGTGTTGATGAACCCGCGGGAAGTTCTGACCCCGGTGCAGCGGGCGCGGCTCGCACAGGCCCGGGGCTCGGCGACGCCCGTCGCCATCATCAGCGCAGACGAAGCGGGGCACTCCGAGCGCACGCGCCCGGCCGGCGGCGGCACCCGGGTCTGGCGCTTCACCGCGGACAGCGTCCGTGACTTCGCCTTCGGCACCGCGCCCGATTTCCGCTGGGACGCGAGCGGGTACCGGAACGCGCTCGTGCACACACTCTACCGGCCGACGGCGCCCGAGTGGGAGGAAGCCAACCGGATGGTGCGCGACGCCCTCGAGTACTTCAGTGAGCAGTGGTACCGGTATCCGTATCCGCACATCACCAGCATCGAGGGGCCGGTCGAAGGGATGGAGTATCCGATGATCACCTTCGATCCCCGGGCCCCGAGCCGTGAGGAGCGCCAGTGGGTCCTGGCCCATGAGCTCGGCCATCAATGGATGCCGATGATCGTCGGCTCGAACGAGCGGCTCTACCCGTGGATGGACGAGGGCTTCAATACGTTCATCGATCTCGCGAATGCGGCGCGCTACTTCGCGGGGACGGCGTATGGCGACAGCATCGGAGTCCACCCGCTGCATCTCAACGAGGACCACGCGATTCCGGGGCGGGAGCAGCCGCTGATCAGCCGCCCGGTGGAGTCGCGCGATCTGTTCTGGACCGGCTATCAGAAGCCGGCGCTCATGTTGCAGACCCTGCGCCACGAGGTGCTCGGCCGGGACCGGTTCGATCACGCGTTCCGCGCGTATCTGCGGGCATGGGCCTATAAGCACCCCACGCCCGCCGACTTCTTCCGGATCATGCGCGACGCGTCGGGCATGGATCTCGATTTCTTCTGGCGCGACTGGGTGTACACGACCGCGCGACTGGACCAGGCGGTGGATTCGGTGGCGACGGTCGAGAACGAGCAGAAGGTGTTCCTGTCCAACCGGGCTACGATGACGCTGCCAGTCGAGATGGAGCTCACTTACGCGGAGGGCGCTCCCGAGCGCGTCCGGCTGCCGGTGGAGATGTGGAACCTGGGGCCGCGGTTCGCCTACCGCGTGCGGGGCGGGAGGCGGGTGACCGGCGTGGTGGTCGATCCGCGCGGAGTACTCCCCGACGTGGATCGCGGGAATAACCGGGTGACGCGCTGATCATCGTCATCTCGAGCCAATCATTGTCATCCCGGGCGGAACGAGAGATCTGGCCAGGCCGTGTTCGAACGGGGTGAACAGATCCCTCGCTCCGCTCGGGATGACGCGTGGCTCAGCCCAGCGCGCGCCGGACCAGCAACAGGTCGGTGATGTTGTCCATGGTGAGCAATCCGACCAGCGAGCCGGCCGCGTCCACGACCGGCAGCGCCGGGAGCCCGCTCGCGCGCAGGCGGTCGAGCGCCTCCTGAAAGCCGAGCGTCGGAGCCACCGTCGGCGCCGACGGCGTCATCGCTTCGGCCACGGACGCGCCTGGCCCGCGCTGGCTCAACCCGCGGATCAGGTTATCGCGCGTGAGCATCCCTTCGGTTCGGCCGAGGTTATCCACCACCGGGAATTCACGCTGCTCGCCCGCGAGGAGCAGATCGACGGCCTGCGACAGCGTCGCGTGTACCGGAATCCGCTGGAACTGGGTCACCATCATCTGCGAGACCTGCAGCCCCTGGCCTGCCATCCGCGTAGCGACCGCGCCAGCCTCGCTCCCTGCGCCGAGAAAGATGAAGAAGGCCACCAGCATGGTGAGCGGCGCGTCCATCATCACGCCCAGAATGCCCAGCCCCACCGCGAAGATCTGTCCCACCGTGCCCGCGATGCGGGTGGCGCGCACCAGACCTAACCGGTACGCGAGCAGCGCGCGGAGCACCCGCCCGCCATCCAGCGGAAAGGCCGGCAGGAGATTGAAGGCGAGCACGAAGAGGTTCGAGACCAGGAGGCGCACCACCAACGGCGTGCCGGGTCCGAACGGATCGCGGAGCACGACCGCCTGGCCCGTCGCCAGGGCCACCAGGAACAGCAGGAGAATGATCGCCAACGTGACCGCCGGCCCCGCCAGCGCGATCAGCAGCTCCTGCCTCGGCACATCTGGGATCCGCTCCAGCCGTGCCACGCCGCCGATCGGCAGCAGCAGGATGTCGGGCGTCCGCACTCCGAAGCGCCGAGCCATGGTGACGTGGCCGAACTCGTGCAGCAGGATGCAGAGGAAGAACGCGAGCAGGAGGAGCATTTCCGCGACGGCGGCCGCCGTACCCGCCTCCCGGTACGCCAGATAGCCGAAGTACGCCAGCAGCAGGAGAAAGGTCACATGGACCTTGATCTCCGTGCCCTTGATCCGTCCGAGCGTGTACGACCACTGCATCGCTGCGCCCCCCATCGGCCGCGACGACGCGCGGGCTCCTGGGAAGATATACCCGGCGTCCGGCGCGGCTGTTCGCCGTCTAGCCGACGACCCGTACCCGCAACGGGGCTCGCGACGTGAACCGAAGCGCGGGCGACGCCGCGCACACCGTTCTGGCCTCCGCAAACGGCTCGCGCACCGGATGCCGCTCCGCCCAGCTGGCGAGCGCGCGCCGGAAGATGATCTGGGCCTCGACCGACGGCAGGTTGAAGTGCCGGACGTAGTGCATGATGGCGTCGTCCGGACCCATCTCGTCCTCGAGCAGGGCCACCGCCTCCAGCGCCATCGCCACGTGCGTGGCAGCGACCGCCTCGTCCGAGAGCGAGGCCGCCATGCGGCAGCCGAGGCTGGTCTCCTCCTGGAGGTGCGCGCGCCGGCGGACCGCATCGATCAGCTGATCCGGGCGGAGCTGCGTCCACCCGCCGAGCG
>JACCSZ010000099.1 GCA_013812695.1 Gemmatimonadales bacterium
AGACGGCCACGTCGATCTCCTCGATCACGCGGCGGAGCAACGTCGTGGCCTCGAGCGCGCCCAGGCGTTGCGTGCGCAGCGTGTCGCTCAGCATGTTCACCTCGAGCAGCGCCAGGCTGAGCCCGTCGTCGGTGCGGGCGCCCCGCGCGCGGATCGAGTAGTCGCCCTCGCGGAGGGCCGCGAGCAGGTTGGCGATCGTCTGGAGCGGCCGGAGCACGCGCTCCCGCACGAGCCCCGAGCCGATGAGCCAGGTGGCGACGACCAGGAGCGACAAGGTGACGCGCACCCGAAGCGAATGCCCGCCGGCCCAGAGCAGCCAGCACGCGACGACCACGGCGGGGAGGCCGGCGAACAGCGCCGCGACGAACACGCGCGACTCATGGCCGGCCCTGGGACGCCGCCGCTCAGAGCCCATGGTGCTGGAGCCGGCGATACAGGGCGCTCCGGCTCAGCCCGAGCGCCTTGGCCGCCTGGCTCACGTTGCCCTCGTGGCGCTCCAGCGCCTTCCGGATGAGCACGCGCTCGACCTCCTCGAGCGGCAGGTCCTCCAGCCGGGCCACGGCGCCGCCGCCCCGGAGACCGAGGTCGGCGGCGCGGATGCGCGAGCCGTGCGCCATGAGCACGGCGCGCTCGAGCGTGTGATCGAGCTCGCGCACGTTGCCCGGCCAGGGATGCGCCGCGAGCGCGTCGAGCGCCTCGGGCTCGAACCCGGCGAGCGGCTTCCGGTATCGGCCGGCGTAACGCCGAAGAAAGGACTCGGCGAGGGGGGCGATGTCCTCCCGGCGCTCGCGGAGCGGTGGCAGGTGGATCTCGATCGTGTTGAGCCGGAACAGCAGATCCTCGCGGAACCTCCCCGCGGCCGTCTCGGCCGGGATGTCGGCGTTGGTGGCGGACAGGATGCGCACGTCGATCCGGCGGGCGCGCGAGGCCCCCACCCGCTCGACCTCGCCGCTCTCGAGCACCCGGAGGAGTTTGGCCTGCTGCCGCACCTCGAGCGTGCCGATCTCGTCGAGCAGCAGCGTGCCGCCCTCGGCGAGCTCGAACCGGCCGATCCGGTCGGCGCGCGCGTCGGTGAAGGCGCCCTTCACATGGCCGAACATCTCGCTCTCGAACAGCCCCTCCGACAGCCCGCCCAGGTTCACGGCCACCAGCGGACGCGCCGCCCGCGGCGAGGCGGTGTGGATCCACTGCGCCACCACCTCCTTGCCGGTGCCGTGCTCGCCGATGATCAGCACGTTCGCGTCCGAGGGCGCCACCCGCTCGATGAGCTGGAGCACCGGAGCCATCGCCGCCGATTCGGCGATCAGCTCGGGCCGGCCGTCCTGCCGGAGCAGCCGGTTCTCGCCCTCGAGGCGGCGCGCCCGGCGGAGCGCCCGGCCCAGCTCGACCTGCGTCCGGAGCGTGGCCAGCAGCCGGGGGTTGTCCCAGGGCTTCTCGATGAAGTCGCGCGCGCCGCGGCGCATTGCTTCGACCGCCTTGTCCACGCTGCCCCACGCGGTCATCACGACCGCCGGCAGCGTCGCGTCGAGCGCCTGCAGCTCGGAGACGAGCTCGAGGCCCTCACGGCCCGTGGTGGTGTCGCGCGCGTAGTTGAGGTCGAGCAGGACGGCGTCGAAATCGGTGCGCTGCACGGCGGCCAGCACCGCCGCCGGCGAGCCGGCAGTCTCGATCGCGAAGCCCTCGCCCTTCAGCAGCAGGCGGAGCGCTTCGCGGACGTCGGGCTGATCGTCCGCGACGAGGACGTGCGGGGACGGAGCGGAGTTCGACAACGAGACCTGGGTGGTGGGTTCGGGCGGAAATCTAATCGGGGGGTACCGTCATCCTGAGCGGAGCGAAGGAGCCATGACCGAAAGCATGGCTCCTTCGCTCCGCTCAGGATGACGGGCTGGTCGCCGCCGACTCTCCCGCGACGATCCACCCGTCCCGAAGCTGGATCACCCGATGTCCGTACGACGCGTTCTTCTCCGAGTGTGTCACCTGCACGATGGTCGTGCCCTCGCGATTGAGCCGGGTGAACAGCTCCATGATCTCCTCGCCCTGCGCGCTGTGGAGGTTCCCCGTCGGCTCGTCGGCCAGCAGGAGCCTGGGGCGCGCGATGACCGCCCGCGCCACGCCGACGAGTTGCTGCTGGCCGCCCGAGAGCTGGCTGGGATAGAGGTCTTTCTTTCCCACCATCTGAAAACGGTCGAGCGTCTCGCCCACGATGGCGGCCCGCTCCTTGGGCTTGACGTCGCGATAGGAGAGCGGAATCTCCAGGTTCTCGTACACCGTGAGATCGTCGATCAGGTGGTACTTCTGAAACACGAAGCCGATGTAGCGCTTGTTGAGCTCCACACGCTTCTTCGGGGGCAGCGCGTGAACCGCCTCGCCAACGAAGGCAAACTCGCCGGTCCACGTGTGGTCCAGCATGCCAAGGATGCCCAGCAGGGTGGACTTCCCCGCCCCGGACGGTCCCATGATCGTGACGAACTCGCCCTCGCGGATGGTGAGGTCGATCCGGCGGAGCACGTAGGTCCGGGTGGGGCCGGTCTGGTAGGAGCGCTCGACGTCGCGCAGCTCCATCATGGATGGCTCCGGGTCACTCGGCGCGGAGCGCCGTCATGGGATCCACCCGGGTGGCACGGCGGGCGGGCAGGTAGGACGCCAGCAGCGCGGTCAGCGCGAGCAGCCCGGCGATGCCGGCGAACGTGACGGGGTCGGCGGGGCTCACGCCGTAGAGCTGCCTGGCGAGCAGGCGCGCCAGCCCGAGCGACGCCACGAGTCCGACGCCGATGCTGATCAGCACCAGCCGCATGCTCCGCACCACGACCGAGCGCCGGGTCTGCGCCGGGTCCTCGCCGAGCGCGATGCGGATGCCGAACTCGCGCGTCCGCTGGGTCACCGTATACGCGATGACCCCAAAGATGCCCACGGCCGCGAGCAGCAGCGCGATACCGCCGAGCGCCGCCATCAGCAGAAAGCTGAACCGGGCCTGCGCCATGCCTTCCGAGAGGTAGAACGCCATGGGCTCGAGCCGCGTCACCGCGAGGTCCTTGTCCATCTCGTGGACCAGTCCGGTCACGGCACCGGCGAGACTCGCGGGCCCGACGCCGGCCTCCACCGCCACATCCAGCACCACCGGCGCCTGCTGACCCATCGGAAAGAAGATCAGCGGACGCACCGCCCGGGTGAGGTCGTGGCTTCGCTGGTGCTCGACTACCCCGACCACTTCGGCCATGTTGTTCTCTTCGCCGGTGGGACCCAGCTGGAGCTGCCTGCCCATGGCGCGCTGTCCCGGCCATGCTTGCCGCGCGAGGGTTTCGTCGATCACGATCACCGGCGGCTTGCCCACGGCGTCGTCCCAGGTGAACGCCCGGCCGGCCAGCAGCCGCGTGTTCATGGCCGCGAAGTAGCCGGGCGATACGCTGCGGCCGTCCGCGGTCACGATCTCCCAGTTTCGCGCCGTGGCCTCGTCGAAAGCGTAAGGCGAAAGCGGACCGCTCCCGGTGAGCGGGAGTTGCGAGATCATGCCCACGCGGGTCACTCCGGGCAACTCTCCCAGCCGGCGCTCCAGCTCACGGATGAACGGCCGGCGGTCGGCGCCCTGCTGATACCGGCTCGCCGGCAGCGCGAGCTGAAACGTCAGCACGTCGGAGGCGTCGAACCCCGGCCGCACCTGCTGCAGAGCCAGGAAACTCCGCACCAGCAGCCCCGCTCCCACCAGCAGCACCACCGACAGCGCCACCTCGCCCAGGATCAGCAGGCTCCGGACCCGGTGCCGCGCCGCGCTCGTGCCCGAGCGCCCGCCGCCCTGCAGCGTGCGTTGGGGATCCTGCCGCGCGGCCTGCAGCGCCGGCGCCAGGCCGAACGTCAGCGTGGTCAGCAGACAGGTGAGCGCGGTGAACGCCAGCACCCGTCCGTCGACGTCGATCTCCCCGAGCCTTGGGAGATTGGAGGGATGCAGCGCCCGCAGGAGGCCGAGCCCCAGGGTCGTCACCATCAGGCCCAGCACGCCGCCCGCGGCGGCGAGCACGGCGCTCTCCGTCAGGAGCTGCCGGACTACCGCCCACCGGCTGGCGCCGAGCGCCGTGCGAAGGGCGAACTCGCCCTCGCGTACCGTGGCCCGGACCAGGAGCAGGTGCGCGACGTTGGCACACGCGATCACCAGCACCAGGCCAACGGCACCCAGCAGCACGAGCAGCGCGGGGCGCGCGTGCTTGACGACGTCCTCCTGCAGCGGCACCGCGCGGATGCGCACGTTGGTGCCGGCGTGCTCGGGAAACTCCTTCCGAAACTGGAGCGCGATCGCATGCATGTCCGCCTGCGCCTGCGCGAAGCTCACGTCCGGCTTGAGTCTCCCGAAAACCGTGAAGAAGGTGAAGTTCCGCGGCGGCGCGTCGCCGTAGTCGAACTGCAGCGGCGCCCACATCTCCGCGTCGGTCACCAGGAAGGCCTCCGCCGGAAGCGCCAGGTGGAACTCGGGAGGCAGGATGCCGACGACGGTGTGCCCGATGCCGTCCACCTGGATCGTGCTCCCCACCACGCGCGGATCGGCCCCGTAGCGCCGGCGCCAGAGCCGATCGCTGAGCATGACCACATGCGGACCGTTCGGGACCTCCTCCTCGGCGAGGAAGTTGCGCCCGTACTGCGGCGTCACGCCGAACAGCGGGAAAAAGTTGGCCGTCACCGTCGTGAGGTCGACCCGCTCGGGCTCGCCTTCGCCGGTCAGGTTGCCGCGCAATCCGACGACGTTGCCCGCCGAGGCGGCGGCGAAGCTCTCGAACGTGCGGCTCCGCAGTTGGTAGTCGCGGAAGTCGAGCGGCGACACCGCCGGCAGCGACTGCGCACCTTCACCGAAGTCGTTCCAGATGTTCGCGATCCGGTCGGCGTTCGCGTACGGCAGCGGCCGCAGCAGCACGCCGTTCACCACCGTGAAGATCGTGGTGGTGGCCCCGATCCCGAGCCCGAGGGTGAGCACGGCCGCGAGGGTGAAGCCGGGGGTGCGGCGCAAGGCGCGCAAAGCGAACCGGAGGTCCTGGATCATGGCGCCTCTCGTACCGGATTCATGGTGGTCATGGGGTCACTCGCTTCTGAGCGTCCGCATGGGATCGGTCAGCGCGGCACGTCGAGCCGGCACCAGGCTGGCCACGGCCGCGACCGCCCCGAGGATGAGCGCGACGACGACGAACGTCACCGGGTCGTTCGGGCTGACCTCGAACAGCAGGCTGGCGATGTACCGGTTGAGCGCGAGCGCGCCCGCGGTGCCGGTCACGATGCCGGCGATGCACCACCGGAGGCTGCTGCGCAGCACCAGCGCCAGCATGTCGGCGGGCCGCGCCCCGAGTGCCATCCGCACGCCGATCTCGCGCTCCCGCTGAACGACGAGAAAGGAGATCACGCCGTAGAGGCCGACCACCGCCATCAGGAGCGCGGTCAGTGCGAAGGCGAGAAGAAGCACGGAGCTGAACGTCCGCGGAGCCCGGGTCGCCGCCAGCAGCCGCTCCATCGTGGCGAACCCCTGCCAGAGACCCTCACCCACCACCGGAAGGCCGGGCTCCACGCTCAGCACCGCGCGGCGCAGCGCGGGGATGAGCCGTTCGGGGTCGTCGGCCGTCCGAGCGACGAGTTGAATCCACAACGGAGGGTTTCGCGTGTAGGGCAGGTACACTTCGGGCGCCAGCTCGTCCTCCTGGCTGAAATGGCGCACATCACCCGCGACGCCCACGACCGTGCCATCGAGCCGTTCGCCGAAGTCGGCGCGCGGCTGGACCGACTTGAAGACCGTCACCCGCCGCCCGATCGGATCCGCGTTGGGCCAGTAACGGAGAACGAACGCCTGGTTCACGACGACCGCGCCCGTCGACTGCGACATGTCGCTCCGCTGGAGGCCGCGCCCGCGGAGGATGGGGATCCGCATCGTGCCGAAGTAGTCGGGCGAGACCGTCCTGAACAGCGCCGATGACTCGGTTTCGACCCCGGCAGCACGGCCGTCGACCTCGACCTGGGTGTTCATCGAGGCGCCGGTGAGCGGTAGGTGGTTGGTCAGCGCGACGGCGCGCACGCCCGGCACCGCTCCGACCGACTCGGCCAGACGTCGGTACAGCTCGAGCACGCGTCCCGGCTCTTCGTACCCCGGGCTTGGAGTGATCACGCGAAGCGTCACCAGTCCATCGGGATCGAAGCCCAGAGACACTCGCTCGAGGCGGTCGAAGCTGCGGAGCAGCAGCCCCGCGCCCACAAGGAGGATCATCGCGAGCGCCAACTCGCTGACCACCAGCACCGAGCGCAGACGGCTGCGCCCAGGCCCGATACCCGACCGTTCGCCGCCGTCGGCCAACCTGGCCAGCATCGCCGGACGCGACACCCTGAGCGCCGGCAGCAGCCCGAAGGCAACGCTCGTCGCCAGCGCGACCACGGCCGTGAACGCGAGCACCCAGCCATCGAGCCCGACCTCCTGAAGCCTCGGCAGCACATCCGGCGCGGAGCGCTTGAGCAGCCCGACACCCCAGTCGGCCACCACCGCCCCGGCCACTCCTCCGGCGAGCGCCAGCAACAGGCTCTCGACCAGCAGTTGCTGCACCACCCGCCGGCGGCTCGCGCCCAGCGCCGCGCGGACAGCCAGCTCTCTCGACCGCACGAGCCCTCGGGCCAGTGCAAGGTTCACCAGGTTGACGCAGCAGATGACCAGGAGGATGAGCACCGTTCCCTGCAGGATGAGCAGCCGCATTTCGGCATCGCCCATCAGCTCCGCGGCGAGCGGCGCCACTCCGACCCGCGTCCAGCCCTCGTGCTCGGCGGGGTACGCGCGGGCGAGTCGAGCGGCGATGGTGTTCATCTCACCCCGCACCCGATCGAGTTGGACGCCGGGGCTCAGCCGTCCGACGATGCGGCTGTCGGTGTGCAGCGCGCGGGCACTCAGAACGGAACGGTCGGCGGCGGGGAGCGAGGCGATCGGCATCCAGAGCGCCGCCCAGGCGGGATAGCCGAACCCGGGGGGCATGACGCCGACGACGCGTACCGCCGCGCCACCCAGGCGCAGCGTCGCTCCGAGCGCCGCGGCCGCGCCGCCGAGTCGGCGGTCGGCCAGCGAGTTCGAGATGACGGCCACCGGAGCGCCGGACCGCTCCTCCTCCTCGAGAAACGCCCGGCCAAGGAGCGGACGCTGTCCGACGGCGCGGAAGTACTCGGGCGACACGTATCCCGCGATCACTTGCTCGGAGCCGTCGCGAAGTTGGAGGATCCTGGTGGCGCCGCGGATGAACGCCAGTGCCTCAAAGCTCCGGCTGTCCCGCCGCCAGTCGAGGAAGGTGGGATACGATGCGAGCCGGGGGCCCTCCTGCGGGTGCTCCTCGTACACCGAGAACAGGCGCTCGGGCTCGGCGTACGGCAGCGGACGCAGCACGATCCCGCGAATGAGGCTGAACACCGCCGTGTTCGCGCCGATGCCGAGCGCCAGCGTGAGCACGACCGCAACGGTGTACCCAGGCCTGCGCCAGAGCCCGCGCGCCGCGTAGCGCAGGTCCTGTCCGAGCCCCGTCACTCGGACCTCAGCGCCACCACCGGGTCCACCCGCACCGCCCGGCGCGCCGGGATCACGGACGCCGCGAGCGCCACCACGCCGATGAGCAGCGTCACGCCGATGAAGGTCGTCGGGTCGTGCGGCTCGACGCCGTAGAGCAGCGATTCGAGGAAGCGCGACAGCCCGGCCGCCGCCATCACGCCGACCAGGACGCCGACGGCCACCGTGAGCATGCCATCTCCGACGACCAGCCTCAGGATCTCCGGCGGGCGCGCCCCGAGGGCCATGCGGATACCGATCTCGCGCGAGCGTTGCGCCACGCCGTAGGAGATCACGCCGTAGATGCCGATGGCCGCGAGCGCCAGCGCCAGCAGGGCGAACGTTCCGACGAGCAGGGTCCGGAAACGGTCACTCGAGATCGAGGCGCTCCGGACGTCGCCCAGCGTCCTGATCTCGGACACGGGCACACCGGCATCGAGGCCTTTCGCGATCGTTCGGATGGCGGGGCCGACCGCCGCCGCATCCAGGCCGGTCCGGGCCACCACCGCCATCTCTTCCATGCCCACCTGGGCGTGCGGGGCGTACACCTGCGGCCTCGACTCTCCGGTGAGCGA
>JACCSZ010000114.1 GCA_013812695.1 Gemmatimonadales bacterium
GACCAGGCGGGTGTCGATCGGCGAACGATCGAGCAGCGGCTCATCCCCGTGGTCAACTGCCGCTCCGGCGATATAGAACGGATGGCGCGCGCCCGCGCCCCTGCGCACCGCGTCGAGCGCCACATCGAACCGATGGTGGAACTCTTCGAGGTCGCCGGAGGCCGAGGTGTAGGTGATCTTCGCGGGGGCAGTCATGCAACGGCTCCGATCCGCTCGACCGTGGCGCGAAGCGCCGTGCCCAAGCGCTGGACGATGAGATCGATCTCGTCGTGAGAAACGACGAACGGCGGCGCGAGCATCGCGAGGTCGCCGTTCACCCCGTCCGCCTGCCCCACGTTCGGCCAGACCACGAGCCCGGCGTCGAGTGCCGCGGCCGCGAACGATTCCGCGAAGCGCGCCGCGCGCGGGAACGGCGCCCGGGTCACCGGGTCGGCCACAAACTCGATGCCGGCCAGCAGCCCGCGGCCGCGGATGTCGCCGACGGCCGGGAGGCCGCGCAGGCTCTCCAGCCGCGAGTGGAATGTCGGCGCGATCTCGGCGCAGCGCTCGATCAGCGCGTGCTGCCGCAGGTAGCGCAGCGTCGCGACCCCGGCCGCACAGAGCGTCGCGTGGTGCGAGAAGGTCTGCGCGTGGAGCAAGGCGCCCGAGCCGCGACCCAGCGCGTCCACGAGGCGCCGCGGCGCCACGACCGCCGAAAGCGGGACGTATCCGCCGGCGATCCCTTTGCCCAGCGTCATGATGTCCGGCACCACACCGTACGGCTCGAGCGCCGACCAGGTGCCGGTGCGGCCGGCCCCCGTCAGCACCTCGTCGGCGACGAGCAGGATGCCGTGCCGGTCGCAGGCCGCGCGAACCCGCCGCCAATAATCGGGCGCGGGCACCGACGCCCCGGTCGAGGACCCTCCCACCGGCTCGGCGATCAGCGCGGCGACGGTGTCAGGGCCCTCGCGGAGCAGGGCTGCCTCGACCGCCTCGCCGCTGCACGCCGGGCAGTGCGGTGGCGACCCGCGGCACTCGCAGCGGAAAGCGTACGGCGCCGGCACCCGCACGACCTCGACCAGCCAGTCGCGGAAGTGGGTCGTGTAGTGCTGGCGGGCGGATGCCGACAGGGCCAGCAGCGTGTTGCCATGATACCCCGGCGAGAGCGCGACGATCTTCCGGCGCGCGGGCTCGCCCGTCTCCACCCAATATTGCCGGGCGAGCTTGAGCGCCGCTTCCACCGCCTCGGACCCACTGGCCAGCGGGTAGACCAGCTCGAGGTCGCCCGGGGATCGGCGCGCCAGCTCGTCCGCCAGCTCCTCGACGGGGTCGTTGGTGAACGCGGTCCCGTTGACGTAGGCCAGCCGCTCCGCTTGCCGGCCGATCGCCTCGGCGATCTCGCGGACACCGTGCCCCACGTTGGCCACGAACGCGCCGCCCACCGCGTCGAGGTAGCCGCGGCCGTCGGCGTCGTACAGCCAACACCCGTCGCCCCGGACGATGCGCGGATAGTTCCGCGTCAGCTTCCGGTAAAAGACATGCGAGTCGAGGAGATCGTGGGTGGCCATGGGTGGTGGAGCTGGTGTCCGGCGCCGCCGTCAGACGCACACGCCGCGGGCGGAATGTGACCGCGTCCTCGAGCGGGCGCCAGGGGCGGAAGCCTGACCGCGTGGCCCGCATTCTGCAGATGGTCGGACCCGGCGCCCATACTCCGGGCGTTGACGGCACCCTCATCCGCTGGTAGCCGCGATGCAATCACCTCTCGTCGTCGATGCGCTGCGCGATCAACTCCTCCGGGTCATGGAGTGGTATGACCACGGCCTGCTCCGGTTCGAGTGGGGCGCGGTCATTCACCGGCGCAACGAACGTGGCAAGCTGCGATTCGGCGCGATTACCCCGCAAGGCGAGAGTCTGCTGTTGAGCGAGGCGTTGCTCACCGAGCTCGGCGCCACGCCCTGCTGGCTGGACGGCGCCGTCCGGGTGCGGCTGGAAAATCGCCGCATCGGCGACCCCCATCCCTGGCTCGACGCGCTTGCCAGGCCCAACCGGGCGCCGCTGGTCGAAGCCTTGGCGGTCTACTTCGATCCCGATACCTCTCCCGAAGAGACGATGGCGTTCCAGGCGATGGCCGGCGTGCTCACCCCGGCAAAGTGCCCGACCGAGCTGTTTGTCCTGACGAGGGATCGGCCCGCCGGGTGGCCGGCCTAACCCCTAGATCACTTCAAGAACAACAGCGTCCGGTAGCTCGGCAGCGGCCAGAGCTCCGCGGCGACCACCGCCTCCAAGGCATCGCCAATCTCCCGCAGCCGCACCATCGCCGGCTTGAGTTCCCGGGCGATCTGCGCGGCGTGCTTGGCCGGATCGGCATCGTGATAGGCTGACAGCTTCTCCACTTCCGCCGTCCGCGTCCGAAACTGCGAGACCAGCTCCACGAACTCCCGCAGCGCCTGGGTGCTGTCGTCCGCGGCGACCCCTGCCGCCTTGGTAGCCGCGATCGCTTCCGCCGTCCTGCGCTGATGCTCGAGCGCCGCCGGCAGGATCTGTGACTTGGCGATCGACACCATGGTTTCGGCCTCGATGCCGAGCTGCTTGACGTACTTCTCGATCGCGATGTGAATCCGCGAGTCGTACTCCGACCGGTTGAGCACGCCGTACTTCTTGAACAGCTCCGCGTTCTTCTTTCCCCGCAGCACCCCGAACGCCTGGACCGAGTCCTTCAGGTTGGGCAGCCCGCGACGCCCCGCCTCGGCGTGCCACTCCTCCGAATAGTTGTCCCCGTCGAAGATGACCCGTTTGTGCTCCTTGATCACGCGCTTGAGGACGCCGAGCACGCCCTGCAGGAGCCTGGCCGGCGACGGGTTCGACCCGACCGCGCGCTCGAGCTCCCCGGCCACGTAGTCGAGCGACTCCGCCACGATCGTGTTGAGCACGGTGTTCGGCCACGCGATGCTGGCCGTCGAGCCCACCGCGCGAAATTCGAACTTGTTGCCGGTGAATGCGAAGGGCGAGGTCCGGTTGCGGTCGCCCGAGTGGCGCGGAAGCTGGGGCAGCGTCTTGGCGCCGAGGTCGAGCGTGCCGCCCCGGATCGTGCGCTTGGGCAATCCCTTCCCGACCTGCTCCAGGATGTCGCTCAGCATCTTGCCGAGGAAGATCGAGATGATAGCCGGCGGGGCCTCGTTGGCGCCCAGCCGATGGTCGTTCGCGGCTGAGGCGATCGACGCACGGAGGAGGTCGGCGTGCACGTCCACCGCACGGATCGTGGCGACGAGGAACACCAGGAACTGCATGTTGGTGTGCGTGTCGTCCTGCGGGTCGAGCAGGTTCACGCCCGTGTCGGTGGACATCGACCAGTTGTTGTGCTTGCCCGAGCCGTTCACCCCCGCGAACGGCTTCTCGTGGAGCAGCGCCTGCAGACCGTAGCGCGGCGCGACGCGCTTGAGCGTCTCCATGATCTGCATCTGGTGATCGCTGGCGATGTGGCTGGGCTCGAACAGTGGGGCGATCTCGTACTGCCCGGGGGCCACCTCGTTGTGCCGCGTCTTGACCGGCACGCCCAGCCGGTAGAGCTCGGTCTCGGCCTCCGACATGAAGGCCAGGACACGGGGCGGGATGGTGCCGAAATAATGGTCCTCGAGCTGTTGGCCCTTGGGCGGCTTGGCGCCGAACAGCGTCCGCTCGGACGTGACGAGGTCGGGACGCTTGTAGTAGAGATCGCGATCGATGAGGAAATACTCCTGCTCGGCGCCGACCGTCGTGTAGACCCGCCGGACTCCCTTGTCGGTGCCGAAGATCTTGAGCACGCGGAGGGCCTGCTGCGAGAGCGCCTCGACCGATCGGAGCAGCGGGATCTTGGTGTCGAGCGCTTCGCCGGTCCAGGACACGAACGCGGTCGGGATGCACAGCGTCACGTTGTTGTCGCCCCGCATCAGGAACGCCGGGCTGGTGGCGTCCCAGGCCGTGTAGCCGCGCGCCTCGAACGTCGCGCGGAGTCCGCCGGACGGAAAGCTCGACGCATCCGGCTCGCCCTGGACCAGCTCCGAGCCCGAAAAGTTGAACACGACGCCGCCGTTGCCGTCCGGCGCGGCCAGGGAATCGTGCTTCTCCGCGGTCTGCCCGGTCAGCGGCTGAAACCAGTGGGTGTAGTGGCTGGCGCCGTTCTCGATGGCCCAGTCCTTCATGCTGGCCGCCACCACGTCGGCGACGGCGGGGTCGAGCGGGTCGCCCTGGTCGATCGTCCGGAGCAGACTCCGGTAGACCTCTTTGGGCAGCCGCTGGCGCATGACCGTGCGGGAGAAGATGTCGCTGCCGAAGATCGTGTCGATCCGCTCGGCCGGGATCACTGCCCCGTCGAGGGTGCGTCCAGGTGTGCTCACGGGTGCCGGTGCCTCAGTGGTGGGTGGTGGAAAAGGTTGCGGCGGAGATCCACTCTCCGCCGCGGTCGTTATCGAGTGATCCCGCACCAGCCGTCTTCAGCATCGTCGCGCGCCATTCGTGGTCATGCGACCCCTGCGGGAACGTTGAGCGCATCCTCGACGTCCGAGAAGTCGGGATCCGGGAGGTCGACGTAGACCGGGTTCGAGAGGTAGCGCTCGCCGAAGTCGCAGACGATCGAGACGATCAATTTGCCCGCGCTCTCGGGCCGGCCCGCCACCTGCAGCGCCGCCCAGGTGATCGAGCCGCTTGAGATCCCGGCGAAGATCCCTTCCTCTCGGGCGAGCCGGCGCGCGGTGGCGAGCGCGTCGTCGTTGCTCACCCGGACCACCTCGTCGTAGATCTTCGTGTCCAGCAGCGCGGGCACAAAGCCCGCACCGATGCCTTGCTGCTTGTGTGGGGACGGCTGGCCACCGGACAGGACCGGGCTCTCGGCCGGCTCGACCGCGACGATGTGGATGCCGGGGTTGCGCTCGCGCAGGTAGCGGCCGGCGCCGGTGATCGTTCCGCCCGTGCCCACGCCCGCGATAAAGATGTCCACCTTGCCCTCCGTATCGTCCCAGATCTCGGGACCGGTGGTGCGGTAGTGGACGGCCGGGTTGGCGGGGTTCTCGAACTGGCGGGGCATCCATGCCCGGTCGCCGAGTCGCGCGAGGATCTCCTCGGCGCGCGCCATCGCCCCCTTCATACCCTTGGGTCCCTCGGTCAGGACCACCCGGCAGCCGAGCGCGCGGAGCAGGTTCCGACGTTCGAGCGTCATCGTCTCGGGCATCGTGAAGATGCACCGGTAGCCGTGCGCGGCGGCGACGTACGCGAGGCCGATGCCGGTGTTGCCCGAGGTCGGCTCGACGATGAGCATCCCGGGACGCAGGCGACCCTTCTCCACGGCGTCGGCGATCATCGCGGCGCCGATGCGATCCTTGACCGAGTCGTACGGATTGTAGCCCTCGTGCTTCACGGCGATCCGGCCCGGCAGCCCCTGCCCCATCCGGTTGAGCCGGATGAGCGGGGTGTGCCCGACGGTTTCGGCGACGTCCTGGTAGATCTTTCCGTGCGGCATGGGGGCCTCGGCTGGCGAACGGAGCGCGGGCGACGTGGCAAGGTAGCATGGGGGGACGGAAGGACGGAAGGACGGAAAGGCGGAAAGCTGGAAAGACGGAGGGGAAGGACAGAACCCGGGACGAGGAATGGAAAGGGTCTGAGAATGCAAACGGAACGGCTCGCAAAGGTTGTGTCATCCCGCGGGAGCGCAAGCGACCGAGGGATCTCGCCCACGGCCGCTCGGACGCGGGCTACGAGCGTTCAGGATCTGGTGGAAAAAAGCCGAGCGCAATCCCGCGCCAGCACGGTAAGCTCAGCGGCGCCCCATGTCCCCCGGTCGGTTAGCGACATCAGCAGGTTCTGCGGCAGCCCCGCAGGCCCCAGACGCGCGCCCGCCATCGCGCCGGCCATCGCGGCCATCGTGTCGGTGTCGCCGCCGACGGCGATCGCCGTGCAGACGGCCGTCCAGTAGTCGTCCGGTGACCGCAGGAACGCGTACAGGCTCCACGCCACGCTCGGCACGACATGCGCCGAGATGCCCCGCCACTGCTCAGCGTGCCCCGGATCGAGGC
>JACCSZ010000141.1 GCA_013812695.1 Gemmatimonadales bacterium
TGGGTCACCTCGGCTCCGGCCACCGTCACGCGGGACGTGGCCGCCTGGTAGCCGATCAGCCGGACCCGGACGGTGTGCTCGCCGGCCGGAACGCCGCGCACCTCGTAGCCGCCGTTGGCCCCGGTGGTGGCACGGACCCCGGCGCCTTCAACGGTGACCGAGGCGTTCGGCAGCGTGGTGCCCGCGCTGTCCGACACGGTGCCCTGGAGCGTGCCCGATTGGGCCAGACTCGCCGCCGGCCAGAACGCCAGCACGGACACTGCGATCATCCCTACGATGCGTCGCACCATGCATCCTCCTACGGAGTGTGAGTCTGATTCGGCGCCCGCCAGCGCGGGTGTGTATGAATCGAGGTGGAAGAGAGTCTCCTAGATAACCGTTCACGCAATCGAGCGTCAAGGCGCCCGGAAAGCGACCGGCCGCCCCGCCCGCTGTCTAGACATTCCAGCCCCGCGTTTGCACATTGGCTCTACATCTCCCCTTTGGGCTCTGCCCGCAATCCATCGTATCCGTATCACGGCGATTCGCGGGGCAGTCCTCGTTCGACAGGAGAAGGCTATGAAAGCTGACATCCGTCAGTGGATGCTGAGCGCGATCCTGCTGGTAGGTGGCCTCATCACGACTCCGGACGAAGCGCTCTCCCAGCAGGGCACCATCGCCGGCATCATTACCGATGAGGCCACCGGAGACCCGCTCGAGGCGGCCCGGGTGGTGCTCACCGGGCCCAATCGGATCGAGGCCACCAACCGGGAAGGCCGTTTCACCTTCCGTAACGTCCCGGCGGGGACCTATCAGGTGCGGGTGCTGCGCCTCGGCTACCGGCCGCGCTCCGACAGCGCGACCGTGGCCCCCGGTGAGACCGTGGCTTTGGCCCTCGGTCTCGCGCCGGCCCCGGTGCAGCTCGATGAGATCGTGACGACCGCCACCGGCCAGCAGAGCCGGCTGGAAATCGGGAACTCCGTGGCCACCATCGACGCGGCTCGGATAGCGGAGGAAGCACCGATCACTGAGTTCGGCAACCTGCTGACCGGGCGGGCCGCCGGAGTCCAGGTCCTCAAGAGCAGCGGCGCGACCGGCACCGGCACCAAGATCCGTATCCGCGGCTCGAACAGCGTGTCGCTCTCGAACGAACCGCTCTATTACGTGGATGGTGTCCGCATCGATGCGACCTCCGATGGCTACGCCTACAACATCGGCGGGCAGTCCACCTCCCGCATCAACGATCTCAACCCCGACGACATCGAGAACATCGAGATCGTGAAGGGGCCGTCGGCCGCCACGCTCTACGGGATCCAGGCCGCCAACGGGGTGGTGCTGATCACGACCAAGCGGGGGGTTTCCGGCCGGGCGCGGTGGAACGTATTCGTCGAGCAGGGAGCCGTGGAGGACAACAATACCTACCGCACCAACTTCTTCGGGCGGACCGACGACGTCGACTTCGACCCGTTCTGCACGCTGCTCAACGTCGCCCAAGGCGATTGCGTGCAAAGCCAGGTGGACCAGTACAACCCGCTCAACGACCCGGCCGAGCGCCCGCTCAAGGCCGGCCACCGGCAACAGTACGGCGCGAATGTCGCGGGCGGCGGCGATGCCGCCACCTACTACCTCTCCGCGGAGTACGAAGGCGAGGTCGGGGTCTACCGGCTCCGCGGGTTCGACCTCGATTCGGTGCGGGACGCGACCTTGGACAACATTCCCGGAGCACAGCTCCGGCCCAACCAGCTGGACAAGCTCACGCTTCGGGCCAACGGCAACGCGAAAATCTCTTCCAACGCGGACCTCCAGCTCTCGCTGGGCTACGTCACCAGCCAGCTCAACCTGCCGGAGAACGACAACACCCTCAACTCCGTCATCGGCAGCGGCGACGGCGCCGGGCTGCCGCAGGACATCAACCGCGGCTGGTTCCTCATCCCGGCGGAGATCTACGCGGAGCGGAATCGGCAGGGCGTCGGCCGCTTCACCGGCGGACTTACGGCCAACTGGCTGCCGCTGAGCTGGCTCACCACCCGTGCCACGTTCGGCTACGACGTGACCAACCGACAGGACACCCAGTTCTGGCCCACCGGCGAAGTCAGCGCGATAGCCTACCCGCTCCAGAATCTGGGCGAGATCAACGTCACTCGCGGGCAGACCTCACAGCTTTCCGTGGACCTCCTGACCGCGGCATCGTACAAGGTCTCTTCGGCATGGAGCGGCCGGACGGCGGTGGGCGGCCAGTTCTTCCGCAATCTCACCACCAACAGCTTTGCCCAGGGACGCGGGCTCGCCCGGGGCTCGCAGTCCATCTTCGGCGCCGCCACGACCGACGCATCCGACGACTATGTCGAAAGCCGATCCGCCGGCGGGTTCGTCGACCAGCAGATGAGCTGGCAGAATCGTCTGTTTCTGACCGCGGGGCTCCGGTTGGACGACAACAGCGCGTTCGGGAGGAACTTCAACACGAAGCCGTTGCCCAAGCTCAGTGCCTCCTGGCTGGCGCGCGACGACCAGGGATCGGGCTTTCTCAACACGTTCCGGCTCCGCGCAGCCTACGGACAGTCCACCCAGCAGCCGGGCAGCATCGACGCGCTCCGCTTTTACGCCCAGGCCGCCGTACGGAAGGACGCCGCCTCCGCAAGCGGCGTCACCCTCGCCAACCTGGGCAACGTGGACCTCAAGCCCGAGCTATCCCAGGAATTCGAGACTGGGTTCGATGCCGGCCTGTTCGGCGGGCAAGTGACCTTCGAGGCCACGTTCTTCTACAAGGAAACCAAGGACGCCCTGATCGAGCGGGAGATCGTACCGTCGCTGGGCACCACGACCACCCAGTTCTTCAACCTCGGGCAGGTCTCCAACCGAGGCCTCGAGCTGCGCCTCGACAGCCGCATCATCGACCGCCCGAATTTCGCCTGGGATCTCACCCTGAGCGGCTCGGTCACCAGGAACAACCTCGACGAGCTGGGCCTCAGCGAGCCGATTACCCTCGGCTTCATCCAGCGCCACGTCCAGGACTACCCCCTGGGCGGCATCTGGGATCGGCCCATCCTCTCGTTCGACGATGCCAACGGCAACAACATCATCGAGCCGGGCGAGTACGAGATCGGCGACACCGCGGTGTATCGCGGGTCGGCGCTGCCGACCCGGGAGCTCGGCGTGCGGAGTGGGTTCTCGTTCTTCCGGAACCTGCTCAATCTCGTGGCGCTTTTCGATTACCGCGGCGGACATTACGTCGAGAACAGCACCGATTCCTTCCGCTGCAACGGCGGCATCATCTACTGCCGCGGCCTGGTGGACCCGACCGCGCCGCTCGACATCCAGACCAATGCGGCGGCCGCCACCTACGGCGACGACGACGGCGTGACCGAGTGGGGCTTCTTCGAGCCGGGGTGGTTCATCAAGCTGCGCGAGCTGTCGCTGACCTTCAACGCCCCGGAGCGTATCGCGCGGGCGCTCGGCACCAGCCGCGCCAGCTTGACGCTGAGCGGCAGGAATCTCTGGACCATCGACGACTACAGCGGGATCGACCCCGAGGTGAACGGTTTCGGGCAGGGCCGGGAAGGTGGCAGCAATTTCGCCGCCACCGACTTTTTCTCCCAGCCCCAGGTACGTCACTGGGTCGCGCGCTTCAACTTTGGCTTCTGACCGGGAGACAGCGATGCACCGCTCGTACTTTCCCCGCTGCGCCCCCGGGCTGGCGGCCATGCTCCTGGTCGCCGGCACCGCCGCATGCGGCATCCTCGATACCGACCTGCCGAATATCGTCGGTTCGGAAAGCCTCGACACGCCGGCCGGCGCCGCCACCAAGCGGCTCGGCGCCATCAGTACCTTCACCCTCGCCAAGGACGGCGACTTCAACCCGGTGGCCATCCCCGGCAGCGAGGACACGTTCAACGACAACTCGGACGGCTACGTCCTGACGAGCGGGACCCTGGCGGACGAGTTCGTCAACCCGGGATTCATCCCCAGCCGCACCGAGATAGATCTGCGTCAGGCGCAACCCGTTACCGCGGGCCTCGCCGCACTGTACCAGTCGCTCCACCGCGCGCGGAACGCCGCCGAGGACGCCGCCAGCTCGCTCCAGGCCTTCGGTGAAACCCCCGACGCCGATCCCGGCATTCCCGAAATGCTGGCGCTCGCGGGGCTCAGCTACGTCTACCTCGCCGAAGGCTTCTGCTCCGGGGTGACGGTAAGCCGGATCGTGAGCGATACGATCGCGTTCGGCCCGCAGCTCACCACGGCGCAAGTCTTCGACACGGCCGCCGCGCGGTTCAACGCGGCACTGGCCCACCCGAGCATCGTGGCCGGCGACCCGATTCACTCGCTCGCCTCGGTCGGACTGGGCCGGACCCTGGTGAACCAGGGACTATTCGCCGAAGCGGCCCTCGCCGTCGCGAGCGTGCCTGCCGATTTCCTCTACGAGACCGAGCACGCGACGACGCCCGCCGCCCTGCACAACGGCGTCTTCGAGGCATTCTCCAACGGCAACTTCGGCGTGTTCGACCAGGAGGGTGGCGTAGGTCTGGATTACGTCTCTGCCGAGGACCTGCGGGTCACGGGCGACTCTGGAATCGGGGCGGACAATAACACCGAGACTTGGTTCCCGAACAAGTACCCGAGCTTCGAATCGTCCATTCCGACGGCGGATTACCTGGAAGCCCAGCTCATCATCGCCGAAGGGGAGCTTCAGACCGGCGGGTTCGCCGCGATGGCCCAGCGATTGAACGACCTGCGCGATGCCGCGGGCCTGGACCCGCTCGACACCCCGGGTGACGCTGTGGAAGGCGCCGATGTGTTGTTCAGGGAGCGCGCGTTCTGGCTGTTCGCCACCGGCCATCGCCTCGGCGATATGCGCCGGCTGATCCGGCAGTACGGGCGGGATCCGGAGACCGTGTTCCCGACCGGTGACTATTACAAGGGCGGGCTGACCTACGGCGAGGATGTGAATTTGCCGCTGCCGCGGCGGGAAGCCAACAATCCGAACGTTGGGAACAACCCGAATCCGGACGGGTGCCTGGATCGGAGCGCGTAGGGTCTCCGACGGGGCGGGCGACGGGGAGGACCGTGCCGTCTCCCCGTCTCCCTCTCACCACACCGACAAGCTCGACCGATCCAGATCCCCTTCCAGCGTCCAGCTGATCGACTGCCCCGGCTGCACGTGGAGCTGATCGCTGGAATGCGTCCGCGAGCCCGCGATCGGATACGCCAACAGCCTGCTGGTCCCGCTCAGGCTCAATCGCCGCCACGGAAAGCTGAACTCGGCGCTGCTGAGCGCGCTCACCATGCCGAGACGCTGCCGCTGCGCTCCCTGGGTGAGGTAGATGATCACGTCGCCCTGGTAGTGGTTCTCGACCTCGACCAGCACCGGCGTGTTCGGATCGACCTGCGGCTCGGCCGAGGGCTGGTCGGTCTTGGACCCGCAGCCGGTCAGTGCCGCCGCGAGCAACAGGCTCCCCGAGATCCTCCGAATCGGATTCATGGCTGCGCTCCTTACCGGGTTGACGCCCGGGGTTCCCCACCTCGCAGATACTTCGCGTACCACCCCAGATAGCGCTCCATGCGATCCCGCCGGTGGCTCGGTTTGTAGAGCGAATGGGACGCGCCCGGATACACGATGAGCTGGGTTTCCCGGCCGAGGCTCTTGAGCGCCTGGTACATCTGCTCGGAGTTGATCAGCGGGACGTTCCAGTCCTGATCGCCGCACAGGAACAGCGTCGGGGTGACGATGCGGTCCGCGTGCAGGAACGGGTAGGAGACCTCCAGGTACGCCTTCGGGTTTTTCCAAGGCGTGCCCAGCTCGGCCTCGTACTCCTTCACGTACTGGTCCGTGCCGTAGCCGGTGAAGGCGTTGGCGATCCCGGCCCCGCTGGTGGCCGCCTTGAACCGGCGGTCGCGGGCGATGATCTCGTTGGTGAGAATCCCCCCGTAGCTCCACCCGCCGACGCCGAGCCGGTCCGGGTCCGCGATCCCCTGCTCCACTGCCCAATCGACGGCCGCGAGCACGTCCTCGGCGTCCTTCTGCCCCCACTTGGCGAAGATGGCCGTCGAGAACTCCTCGCCCCGTCCCGAGCTGCCTCGCGGATTGACGCCCAGCACGACGTAGCCGCGCGCGGCCAGCACCTGCCAGTCGAGGTTGGCGAAGTCGTGGAAGAACTGCCAGACCGGCCCGCCGTGAATGCGGAGGATCGTCGGGTAGCGGCGGCCGGGCTGGTAAGCGGGCGGCTTGATCATGAAGCCGTGGATCGCCGTGCCGTCCCGGCTTCGCACGGCGATCTCCTCGGTCGGGGCGAGTTTCACCTCACGGAGCCAGGCGACGTTCTGCCGGGTGAGCGGGCGAAGCTCGCGCCCCTCGACCGCGGCGAGCTCCGATGGCGCGGTCGTGCCGCTCCACGCCACGGCGATCCGTCCGTCCCGGCCGAGCGCGAAGTCGGTGAGCGCGCGCCGGCCCTCGACCAGACGCTCGACCGCGCCGCCGTCCGACGGTACCCGCGCCAGGTGGTGGACCCGGTCATCCTCGAGCAGGAACAGGATCGACGCGCCGTCGGTCGAGAACGCCGGCGACATCACGTTCAGGTCGAGCGTGCCGGTCAGGACGCGCGGCGGCCCGCCGGCCGCCGGCACGACCGCCAATTTCTGGCCGGCATAGTAGAGCAGCTTGAGCGGCCCGCCCTGCACGTAGGCGATCCGGCTCCCGTCAGGGCTCCACGCCGGTGCGCGACCGCCCCACTCCGGGTTCATGTCCGCCCCCTCGAACGTCGTGAGCTGGCGCGGCTCGGCGCCGGGCGTGGCGTCGACGACGTAGAGGTCGTAGTTGTCGGTGCGGTCGAAGTCCGGGCGCCGGCGGCTCACGAAAGCGATCGCGCGTCCGTCGGGCGACCAGGACGGAGCGGCCTCGTCGTACTCCCCCGTGACGAGCGGGGTGGCTCTGCGCCTGGCCAGATCGTAGAGGTACAGACGGTCGCGTTGGGCGCCGAGCCACCCGGTCTCGTCCGCCTTGAACTGGAAGCGGTCGATGACGATCGGAGGTGGCGCCTTGGTCGAGGTGTCGCCGGGGGCCTTGAAGTAGGGGTCGGGGTCGCTGACGATGAGCGCGAGGCGGCGTCCGTCGGGCGACCAGTCGAGGTCGCTCACGCCGCCCGGCAGATCGGTGACCCGCTCGGGCTCGCCCCCGGTCCGGTCGAGCAGCCAGAGCTGGTCCACCTCGCGGGGGTCGTCGCGGCTCGAGAGGAACGCCAGGGTGCGGCCGTCCGGGCTCCACCGGGGCGCGTGCTCGCCAGCCGGACTCCGCGTGAGCTGGACCTGCCGCGCGCCGTCCCAGCTCGCCATCCAGATGTCGGTGTTGTCGGCGTCCTTCGCCGTGTCCGATGCCGACACGGTGTACGCCACCCACCCGCCGTCCGGCGACACCTGCGGGTCGCTCACGTCCCGCACCCGTGCCAGGTCGCCCACGCCGACCGGCCGCTGGGCGCGGGCGAGCCCTGGCCACGCAACCATGAATGCCGCGATCGAGAGTCCTATTCCACGCACCATGCGACCCTCCTGTCGTTTCTACCACAGAGGCACAGAGATCACAGAGACTCGCGGAGCAAACAGGAAATACGATGCTTGCTGCGGCATTGCTCCGTGCCCTCTGTGCCTCTGTGGTGAACACAGCAACGATCCCGAGGACGAGCAACGACCTTGCCGCTCAGGGAGCTTTGTATACCGTCCCGCCCTTCATCACGAACCCCACCCTGGAAAAGCTTCGCATGTCCGCATCCGGGGCCCGATCACGGTGCCGTCGTCGATGGCGTCCCGGAGTCCCGCATCGACGAAGGCGCGGTAGACGCCTACGTCGCGCACGGTGGTGAACCCGGCGAGCAGGGTCGCCCAGGCGTTCCGGACCCCGCTCATCGCTTCCTGGATCTCGGTGCGCTCGAGCGGCTGCAGGACGCCGGCTGCGAGCGTCTCGCCGACCAGGTGGCTGTGGCAATCGATCAGCCCGGGGATCACCGTATACCGCGACAGATCGATGACGCGCATACCAGCGCCAATCGCCGCCGACGCGGGCTGCACCGCCGCGATCCGGTCGCCACGGACCAGCACGACCTGGTTGATGCGGATCTCGCCGCGCTCGACATCCACCAGCCGGCCCGCCTTGATGGCGACGACCGCGGGCTCCTGCGCGCCGATGCCGGCCGCGGTCCCCAGCCGCGCGATCAGCAGACCGGCGACCGTGGCGAGCGCGAGCCTCGACCGGCGCGTTGGCATGGCGGCTCCCACAGTGGGGGATGGGGGTAAACGACGACCGGCGCCGGGGAGGCGCCGGTCGACAGAATATACGCGGCGGATTGAGAGGGTGCGACCGCGAGCGCGCGGCCGCGCCAGGCTAGCGCTCGTCCGGGGTCTTCACGTCCACGTCAGGCACGTTGACTTCTTTCTTTTCCGTTCCGACCGTCGGTACGCTGATGGTGTCCTTCCGGGTGCCGGTTTCGATGCTGGGCGTCTCGATCGTATCCGTGGTGGTGCCGATGGCCGGCTTCTGCACTTCGTATTCGCCTTCGCCCGTCTTGTTGCAGGCGCTGATGGCGACGAGCGCCGCGACGCTCGCGGCCAGCGTGATCTTTCGCACGAGTGACCTCCTGGTCATATGAGATGACAACGCCCCGACCCTGTACTGTTCCCCAACCCTGACTGTCCCCAACCCTGAGTGTTCGGCCCTGAAGGAAGAGAAGTTGGGGAGAATCGGGCGTGGAGCCTGTGCCCGGGGTCACGAGAAACCACGCGGATGGCCGCACATACCTTCTTCACTTGTATGGATCATTGACAGAGTCGACTGCTAATTCAGCATCGCCACAGGCTTTAGCGTGGTTGAATTGCCTATTTCATCGACGGTGCCACCGATTCGCTCGGTATGACTCCCCTCACCGCATGAGCTGCCATGCCACCCTAAGCTGCACGTGGTTCTCGTTCGCCAACTCTCACCCGAGGTGTCCCCGTGCAACGCTCCCGTGCCATCGTGCTCTCGGCGCTCACCGTTCTCTCCGCGGCCTCCGGCCTCTCCTGTGCTCGCAACGCTCAGCGTGGTCTCGTCATCGGCG
>JACCSZ010000153.1 GCA_013812695.1 Gemmatimonadales bacterium
GTGCGCGCTGGCCTCGAGCACGACGGTCACGCCGGGGAACATGTGAATCGTGCAGTTCTCCTGGATGTTGCAGCCGTCCTCGATGATCACGCCACCCCAGTCGCCGCGAATCGCCGCCCCCGGTCCGACGTACACGTCCCGCCCGATCACGACGTTGCCGGTCACGGTGGCATTGGCATGAATGAAGGCCGACTCGTGGACGACGGGGATGAAGCCTTCGAACGCGAAGACGTTGGGCACGAGCCCTACACCCGAGCGATGAGCGTCGCCATGCCTTGCCCCACTCCGACGCACATCGCGCAGAGTGCGTACTGCTTGCCGATCTCCTTGAGCTCGTGGGCCGCGGTGAGCAGCAGCCGGGCGCCGGACATTCCGAGCGGGTGCCCGAGGGCGATGGCGCCGCCGTTGGGATTGAGTCGGGGATCCCGGTCGTCGAGGCCGAGCTGCCGGACGCAGGCGAGCACCTGAGCCGCGAAGGCTTCGTTGAGCTCGATGACGTCCATGTCGGGGAGGGTGAGCTTGGTCTTGGCCAGGATCCTGCGCGTCGCGGGAACCGGCCCGAGTCCCATGGTCCGGGGCTCGACACCCACGACCGTGCTCGCGACGATGCGCGCCAGCGGCGTGAAACCGAACTCGCCCACCGCGCGCTCCGAGGCCAGCAGCAAGGCGCACGCGCCGTCGTTGATCCCCGACGAGTTGCCCGCGGTGACGCTCCCCTTGCCGTCGGTCCGGAACGCGGGCTTGAGTTTGCTGAGCCCCTCCAGGGTCGAGTCCGGGCGGGGGAACTCGTCTTGCGCGAAGAGGCGGCCGGGCTCGCCCCGGGAGGCACCAGGCACCGCGACCGGGACGATCTCGGACTGGAACCGGCAGCGCTGCTGGCTGGCGGCGGTCTTCAGTTGCGACCAGAGGGCGAACTGGTCCTGGTCCGCCCGGCTGATCCCGCGCTCCGTCGCCACGTGCTCCGCGGTCTGGCCCATCGAGTCCACGCCGTAGAGCTCGCGCATCCTGGCGTTCACGAAACGCCAGCCCAGGCTGGTGTCGAACAGCTCCGCGTTACGGGCGAACGCCTGGCTCGACTTGGACAGCACGTACGGCGCGCGCGTCATCTGCTCGACACCGCCGGCGATATAGACGTCGCCGTCGCCCTCGCGCACGGCCCGGCTCGCGTTCACCACCGCGCTCATGCCGCTGGCGCACAACCGATTCACGGTCTCGCCCGGCACCGAGACCGGTAGCCCGGCGAGGAGCAGCGCCATGCGGGCGACGTTGCGATTGTCTTCGCCTGCCTGGTTGGCGCACCCGAGCATGACATCGCCGATACGCTCCCGATCCAGGCCCGGGTGACGATCGAGCAGCTTGGCGATCACGTGCGCCGCCAGATTGTCGGCCCGCACGTGGGCCAGGCTCCCGCCAAAGCTGCCGATCGGCGTACGCACGCCGTCGACCAGGTATACCGGCTTCATTCCTCCAAATGTAGATATATTGTTCGGGCCGCGCACATGGCTCCGTCGAGAGGACCTTCGATGACCTATCGGTTCATTCTGTTCGAGGTCGATCAGGGCGTCGCGCGCATCACCTTGAACCGACCCGACGTCCTCAACAGCATCCACACAGCCATGTCGGGCGAGATCCAGGAAGCCCTGATGCATGCCGCGCGGGAGCGCGAGATCCGCGCCGTGCTCCTGACCGGCATGGGACGCGGCTTCTGCGCAGGCCAGGACCTGGACGAAGTTCGCCCCGGCGCGACCGTGAATGACTTCGCGGCCCACGCCCGGAAAGCGTACACGCCGATAGTCCGCGGGCTTCGAGCGCTCGAGAAGCCGGTGATCTGCGCTGTCAACGGGGTCGCCGCCGGAGCCGGGGCGAATCTGGCGCTGGCGTGCGACCTGGTCCTGGCCGCGGAGGAAGCCTCCTTCGTGCAGGTGTTCGCGAAGATCGGCCTGGTACCGGATACGGGTGGGAGCTTCTTCCTGCCCCGACTGGTGGGGCTGGCCCGAGCGACGGCGCTCGCGATGTTGGCCGAGAAGATTACGGCGGCGCAGGCGGTGGATATCGGGCTGATCTACCGGTCGTGCCCGGCCGCCTCCCTCGACGCAGAGGCGTCGAAGCTCGCCGTCCACCTCGCCGCCCAACCGACGCTCGGCCTCGGCCTCACGAAGCGGCTGCTGAACGCCGCCTGGGTCAACGACCTGGAGACGCAGCTCGAGCTCGAGGCCGAGTGCCAGGGCGCCGCCGGACGCAGCGCGGACTACGCCGAGGGAGTGGCGGCGTTCCTCGCGAAGCGGAAGCCGGTCTTCACCGGACAGTGACTCGTGCGAGCCTCAGACCCAGAGACCGCTTGCGTGGGTGTCCTCGGGGCGGGTCCCATGGGCAGCGGGATCGCACAGGTCGCCGCCGTCGCGGGACACCCGGTCATCCTGCAGGACCTCGATGAGGGGGCGATTGCGCGCGCGCGCGCCGGGATCGACAAGGCGCTTGCGCGGGAGACCGAGAAGGACCGCTTGACCCGGTCGGCCGCCGAGGCGGCGCGGGAGCGCGTCCGGTACGTCGTGAGCGGCGACCTGAGCGCGTTCGCGCCCTGCCGGCTCGTCATCGAGGCGATCGTCGAGCGGCTGGGCCTCAAGCGCGAGAGCTTCGCCGCGCTCGAACGGGTGGTCGCGCCGGAGGCGATGCTCGCGACCAACACCTCGGCCCTGTCGATCACGACCATCGCCGGCGCCTGCCAACGCCCCGAACGGGTGGTCGGCCTTCACTTCTTCAATCCCGCGCCGATGATGCCGCTGGTGGAGGTGGTCCGCGGGCACGCGACGCCGGGCGCGCTGGTCGATACGGCCTGCGCCCTGGTCCAGCGCTGGGGCAAGACCACCGTCGTCGCCGCGGATACCCCGGGCTTCATCGTGAACCGGATCGCCCGACCATTCTACGGCGAGGCGCTCCGGATCCTGGACGAAGGCATCGCCGATTGCGCGACCATCGACTGGGCTATGAGGACGCTCGGCGGCTTCAGGATGGGACCCTTCGAGCTCATGGACCTGATCGGCAACGACGTGAACTTCGCGGTGACGTCGGCGGTCTACGAGGGGTTCTTCTTCGATCCGCGCTACAAGCCCTCGCTCACGCAGCGACGCCTGGTCGATGCCAATCTGCTCGGACGCAAGACCGGCCGGGGCTACTACGACTACCGCGACGGTGCGGTCCCACCGGCACCGAGGGAGGATCCGGCCCTCGGGCGATCGATCCTGGAGCGGATCCTGGCGATGCTGATCAACGAGGCGGTCGACGCCGTCTACTGGGGCGTCGCCACGCCGGCGGACATCGACCTCGCGATGGTGAAGGGGGTGAGCTACCCCAGAGGGCTCATCGCGTGGGCCGAGGAGCTCGGGTATCGGGTCGCGCTCGAGCGCCTGGAACGCCTGCAGGCGGAGTACGCGGAGGATCGCTACCGGCCGAGCCCACTCCTCCGGCGCCTTGCCGCATCCGGTGGAACGCTCCGCGGGTGAGCTCCCTGCCGGCTGACGCCGAGCTGCGCGCGGCGGCCATCGTCCGCCACATGCTGGCCCATGACGTCTTCAGTCGGTGGATGGGCGTGGAGATCCTCCACGTGGAACCGGCCCGGGTGACGCTTCGCATGGCCGTGCGCCAGGATATGACCAACGGATTCGGGGTGTGCCACGGCGGGGTCACGTTCGCCTTCGCCGACAGCGCGCTGGCCTTCGCCAGCAACACCGGGGGGAAGGTGACGGTCAGTATCGAGAACAGCATGACGTACCCGGCGGCCGTGCGGGTCGGCGACCTGCTGCTGGCCGAGGCGGAGCGGGAGGCGAGCAGCCAGCGGTTGGCGTATTACCGAGTACGAGTCACCAGGGGGGATGGCGCCGTGGTCGCACTCTTCCGCGGCACGGTGTTCCAGACCGACCGGGAGCACGACGTGGGGCGAGATGGGAGTGAGTGAAGCGCGGGCGCCCGGCGCCGCCGGGGTCGACCCCACGATCGACTGGAAGCGGGTGCTCTACTTCAGCCTCGCCTCGCGGGCGCTGGATGACATCGAGGAGACCCGTCTCGTCCCCGAACAGAAGGTGCTCTACCAGTTCTCGGCTCGCGGGCACGAGATGGCGCAGGTCATCCTGGGCAGCCTGTTGGACCGCCCGCACGATGCCGTGGGCGCCTACTACCGGTCGCGACCGATTCTCCTGACGCTCGGCCTCTCGCTGGAGGACGCGTTCGCGGCCCCCATGGGAAAGTCGGGCGGCTTCAGCAACGGCCGGGACATCGGCGTGGTGTGCAATCTGCCGAAGGCGGACGGCCCCATCGTGCTCCCGATGTCCGGGGACGTCGGCTCCCAGTACACGCCGGCGGTCGGGTGGGCACAGGGCGTTAACTACCATCGTGACGTTCTGGGCGACCGCGGCTACGACGGCTCGATCGCGGTGGTGCTGGGCGGCGAGGCCTCCGTCGCGACCAATGGCTTCTGGTCGGCGCTGACGATCGCTACGACCCTCACCCTGCCGCTGCTCTTCTATATCGAGGACAACGGCTACGGCATCTCGGTTCCGTCCAGCTTCCAGACGCCGGGCGGCGACATCGCGGCCAACCTCGCCTCGTTCCGAAATCTCCTGGTGCGGAACGGCGACGGCTCCGAGCCCACCGAGGCCGCTCGTCTGCTCCAGGAGACGGTGACCCACGTTCGGGCGGGCAAGGGCCCCGCCTTGCTCCGGCTCGCCGTGCCGCGGTTGAGCGGGCATTCGGCGCAGGACACCCAGGCGTACAAGAGCAAGGAGCACCTGGCCCAGGAGCAGGCCAGCGATCCGCTGCCCAAGCTATATCGGCTCCTTCGGAGCGGGGTGCTGTCGGAGTCGGCCATCGCGGCGGTCGAGGCACAGGTCAAGGCGGACGTGGACGGGGCCCTCGGCCCCGCGCTGGCGCGGCCTGAGCCCGAGCCGTCCGGCGTGACCAGGCACGTGTATGCTACAGAGCTTCAACTGGTTGGCGGGCTCGCCCCGGCTGGACACCGATTCCCGCCGGGCAGCGAGGTGGCGCGACCCGAGCCCACTCGCATCAACCTGCTCACCGCCATCCGGCGGACGCTGGAGCACGAGCTCGCCACCAACCCCAGGATGCTGCTCTTCGGAGAGGACGTTGGCCCCAAGGGTGGCGTGCACGCCGCCACGATGGGGCTGCAGGCGGCCTTCGGCGAGCGACGGGTGTTCGACACCAGCCTCTCGGAGGAGGGCATCATCGGTCGCGCGGTCGGCCTGGCGCTCTCTGGTCTCCTGCCGGTCGCGGAGATCCAGTTCCGCAAGTACGCCGACCCCGCCACCGAGCAGCTCAACAACTGCGGCACGATGCGGTGGCGGACGCACAACCGCTTCGCCGCTCCCATCGTGGTGCGGATGCCGGGCGGATACGCGCCGAAATGCGGGGATCCATGGCACAGCGTCTGTGGCGAGGTGTTCTGGGTGCACGCCACCGGATGGCAGGTCTGCATCCCGTCGAACGCGGAGGACGCCGTGGGTCTCCTTCGCGCGGCGCTCCGGAGCAACAACCCGACGATCTTCTTCGAGCACCGGGCGCTGCTCGATGGGGCATCGGCCCGGCGGCCCTATCCGGGGGACGACTTCGTGCTTCCCCTCGGCAAGGCCAAGGTCGTCCTCGACGGCGACCGGCTCACGGTGGTCACGTGGGGCGCCATGGTGGAACGATGCGAGCGCGCCGCGCGCGAGCTCGAGGAGTCGATCGAAGTGCTCGACCTCCGCACCGTGGCGCCGTGGGACCAGGCTGCGGTGCTCGACTCGGTCCGGAAGACCCGGCGCTGCCTGGTCGTCCACGAAGACACGCTCACGGCCGGATTCGGCGCAGAGGTCGCCGCGGTGGTCGCGGAGCAGGCGTTCCTGAGCCTCGACGCGCCGATCTCCCGCCTCGCGATTCCGGACGTGCCGACGCCGTACAACCTCCGACTGATGAACGCCGTCCTTCCCAGCGTCGAGGGGATCGCGGCCAAAATGCAGGAACTGATCGAGTTCTAGCCGTGTAACGAAGCCCTGTCACCCTGAGCAGGGGCCAGAACCTCGCTTCGGCCCCTTCGCGGAGTTTACCCTGGGCGAAGCCAGGGCTCAGGGTGACAGCTAGAACGTAAGGAGCCCGGAATGGCAGAGCTGATCCCGATCGTGGCGCCGGCCGACCAGGCGGAGGGCACCGAGATGGTCGTGGGGTCGTGGCTCAAGCAGGTGGGCGAGTCCGTCACCGAGAATGAGCCGCTGCTCGAGATTACCACCGACAAGGTCACAGTGGAGATCGCTGCACCCGCCACCGGCGTTCTGCGTGAGATCCTCAAGCCGGAGAACCAGGGGGTCGAGGCCGGTGAGGTGCTGGGCCGGATCGAGGTGGGCGCGGTCGAAGCGGCTGGGCGTGCGAAGGCAGACGGGGCAGCACCGGCGCGCGAGTCAACTGCGGCAGGCGCCCCGGCGGCAGCGGAGTTGACTGCCGCGGTTCGCCGGTTGCTCGCCGAGCATGGCCTCGAACCGTCGGCCATCAGCGGCACCGGCCGGGGCGGGCGGATCACGGTGCAGGACGTGGAGGCGCACGTCGCCTCGCGCGCGGGCACACCGACCAAGCCTGAGCTCGGTGCCTATTCCAGCCGGAAGGTGCCGCACACCGGGATGCGCCGCAGCATCGCGCAACACATGGTCCAGAGCGTAGCGGTCGCGCCCCACGTCACCACGGTCTTCGAAGCCGA
>JACCSZ010000204.1 GCA_013812695.1 Gemmatimonadales bacterium
GGTGCCGCCCACACTCAGGCCCCCCTGCGCTGGCGCACGCGCGCGGCCCGGATCCGGGCCAAGCTCCTCCACACCACCACGAGCGTGGCCAGCACCCACACGGCAGTGTACGCCAGTTTCCGGTCACCGGAGGCGGCCCCGAGGGCGGCGGCGTAGTAGATCGCGATGAACACGCCGTCGACCAGCACGACGAGGCCCACCAGGATCACCAGCTCGCGCTTCAGATCGGCGCGGACGCCGGGTGCTGCCGGGGGAGCGTCGCGCACCAGGCGACCTCGACCTCCAGACGCCGAATCTCCTCGCGCGCCTCCACGAGGCACTCCTGGAGATCGCGTCCGCCCGCGCTGGTGTCGAGGGCCGCGACCACCTCGCGCAGCCCGCTCAGCTCGTAACGGAGGAGCTGCTCGTAGCGCTCCGCGGCGTCGGACCGCAGCGGCGCGAGGCGGCGGAGCTCGGCTTTCCGGTCGAGGGTATGCTGGATGGAGTGGCGCGCGGCGTAGTCCTCCGCGGCGATGCGCGGGCGCCGCCGTTCGACCGCGGGCGTGAGAAACGGGAGGCGCCGGCGGTGGTGCGATCGGAGCTGATCCAGCGTTCGTGCGAGCTGCTCCAGGAACGGCACGCGGGGCCTCGTCAGTCCCTGCCCTGCCAGACCGCGCGCAGGTAGAGGCTCGTCGCGAGCAGCATCACCCCCGCCAGCATCGATCCGGGACCGCCGGAGTGCTCGTACGCGAAGCTGGCGGGACCGGCCTGGCCAGGGCCGCCATGGACGACCGTCAGGATGCCGAGCACGATGCCGGCGACGCCGATCAGTGCCAGCAGGATGAACAGATTCCGCATCGCAGCCTCGCCGGCGGTGGGAACGGACGACCGAACACGCCATGGATGAAATCGCCTTCGGGGCGACTCGGCAAGTAGGCTGGCCGCTACCTCCCACCATATCGGCTGATCGTGGCGCTGGCCGCGGCTTCGAGGGTGGCGATGTGGGCGGGGAGCAGCTCGATGCCGCCGGCCCGGAGCGTCAGGCCGAGCGGCGTGACACCTGCCGCCTGAGCATAGATGACCAGTGCCACCGCGTAGGATCCGGCGAGCGCCGGGTGAAAGCCGTCGCTCGTGAACAAGGCGATGCCGGGATCGGCCGTGCGCGCGGCGCGAATCGCCTCGCCGCCGGGGAGCAGCAGTCCGCCGACCGCCGCCGCCGCGTGCGACGCGGTCACCTCATCCCACTCCGGCTCGCGCTCGAGCGGCGGCCAGACCATGTAGATCGCGGGCCGGGCGCCGACGCGACGGATCTCGCCCGCAAATCGTGTGGCGTACTCGACCAGGAGTGCGCGGCTCTCCAGGCGCGCGGACGGACCTTGCTGGAGCACGACGAAGTCCCACCGCGCGCGCTCGATGGCGCGCTGGGCATCGCCCCGATTCCAGTGGTCCTCGAGGCTGTAGTTGCCGAAGGCCACGGCGCGCACGACGACGCTCCGCGACGGATCGCCGCGGCCGAGCTGCTGCACGAGCGCGGGCAGGTCGTTGGCGAGCGTGAGACTGTTGCCGATGAACAGAATGCGCAGGTCCGGATCGTCGACCGGGCCGGGCGCGGACGAGCCGCAGCTCGCGGCCAGACCCAGCAGCAATACTACGAAGAGGCGCACGGCGGAGAGGCTCCGAAGACTGGACCCTCCCCCTACGCCGCGCGTGTGCAGCCGGTTTCCGGACCGCTCACGACGGCGCGTCGGCTCGGTACTCGGCCAGATAGCGGACGGCCGCATGCGCGCCGCCTTCGGGGGAGGCAGCCACTTGGAGCGCGCGAATCAGGACCGGCGCGATCGCGGCCGCCTGCGAGGCGCTGATCGTGGGCCCGCCCGGCACGTCCGCGGTCAGCCGCGGCAGCACGCCGGCGAGCTGGTGCGTCAGGTGATCGGCCGTGGCCGAGTTCCACATCGCCACGAACTCGCGGGTATCCTGCGGATTGCCGAGGTCATCCTGCATGCGGGGCCTCTCGCGCCAGGGGTGGAATTCTGACACCAACACGTGCGGAGCGATGCGTGACCGTGTCATCCTGAGCGGAGCGAAGGATCGGGGGGGTGGCCGTGCTGTCACCCCCCCGCCGGTCTCACGCTCCCGAGCTCCCCCGGGCGCAGCGCGCCCACGCCCGCGCGGCTGCCGGTGACCACGCGCCGGTGGTAGTCGACCTGGCCCAGGTGAAAGGCCAGGTGCGCCGACAGGTGCACGAGATACTCTCCGGTCCGGAGACGCGACTGGGCGATGATCTCCGGATACTCCCCGCCCAGCGCGCCCCCATCGACCCCGGCCAACCCGGCGGCCACGGCCGCGCGCGCCCGTTCGATTTCCGCCAGCAACTCGGCCCGCGGCACGTCGCGACGGGCGAACTCCGCGTCCCGGTCGCGGACGTAGCCCGTGCCGCCGAAGTGCGCGCCGATGTAATGCTGCAGATTTCCGGCGAGGTGCAGCGCGAGCGTGCCGGCCGTGTTCGGAAGCCCCGGCACCTCCTGCCACAGCTGGCGCTCGTCGGGATACGCCTCGAGCTCGCGCTGCAGCGCGCGCAGCTCGCGATCGACGATGACGGCGAGATCGGCGATGAGCGCGGGCCCCGTCATCGGGCGGCGGGGGTGGTGGGAGGAAGCAACCGGACGAGCCCGGCCACCATCAGGGTGAGCCCGACGAGCTGGACGAGATGGAATAGCCCGTTGGGGTCGAATTCCCAGAGGAACCTGATCGAGGCCATGCGCGAGGCTTGGACGCCGCCGACGGCCAGGCTGACCGCGACCGCCGCGGCCATGGCGACCGCGCCAGGGAGCGCCCGCCGTCCGGCGCCATCGCCGCGCCAGTCTCGCACCGCGCCCACCACGAACAGCGCCATCACGACGCCGAGCGACAGGAACAGTGGCTGCCAGAGTAGTTCCCGCGTCGACGTCGCCAGGGCGAGCCCATGGGCGATGGCGCCGAGCGCCGACGCGAGCATGAGCGCGGCGAGCGCGGACTGCCACACCGCGCGTCCCAACGATGGGGCGGTTCCGCGCCGGATGATGAGAATGGCGACCGCGGCGGCGAGGGCCTGCAACGCGTCCGTGGCGGCGGTGGTGCGCTCGGTGGCGGCGACGACCAGCTCCACGCGCTCAGCCCTGCTCGAGCTCGATGCTCGCGAGCTCGCGATCGGTGGCACCCTGCTTGAGCCGCCGGAACGCTCCCTCGAGCAGCTCGACGCCGATCAGGATGCCCAGGGTCGCCAGCGTGAGCACGAGCGTGGCCACCAGGTGTCCGAGCCCGATCATCGCGCCGAGCGCCGCCAGCACCCAGATGACCGCCGCCGAGGTCACGCCGGTGATGAGCCCTTCCCGCGCCAGGATCACGCCGCCGCCGAGGAAGCCGATGCCGCTCACCACCTGGGCGAGGACGCGCGTGGGATCGGCCTCGTTCGCCGGCAGCGAAGCGCCGAGCGACACGAAGATGGCGGTGCCGAGGCAGATGAGGATGCTGGTTCGGATCCCGGCGGCCTTGCCGCGAAGCTGGCGCTCGATGCCGATGAGGCCGCCGCACAGCACCGCCGTACCGAGGTGCAGCCAGAAGGTCCGGCTCTCCGGGTTGAGCGCGTCGGCGAGGGACCCGGCGATCACGAGGCGATCCGGGCGGGCTGGCGACGAAGCGCGCGAGCGAAGCTGTCGCCCACCTCATCGGCCGACGAGGCGGTGAAGGCCAGATCGCGGACGAGGCCATCCTCCAGGCTGTAGACCCACCCGTGGACGGTGACGGCGCGCCCCCGGCTCCACGCGTCTTGCACCACCGTGGTGCGGCAGACGTGCACCGCCTGCTCGATGACGTTCAGCTCACAGAGCCGATCCACCACCCGGCCGGGTTCCGCCAGCGCGTGCAATTCGTCGAGGTGCCGGGTGCTTACGTCCTGCACGTG
>JACCSZ010000208.1 GCA_013812695.1 Gemmatimonadales bacterium
TAATTTCGCCGGCGCCGGACGAGACGCTGTGCCGCGGTTTCTGCTCCCAGCCGGTTCGCATTCCTCTCCGGGAGTTCGATCGATGATCCGCGTCAGTGTGGTCCTGGCCGTTGGGCTGTGGGTCGCCACCTCGGCGCAGGCCCAGGTGCTGGACACCACCCGGGACACCACCGCCTTCGAGCTCCCGCCCATCGAAGTGGTCGGGAGCATCCGGCCGAGCGCGGGCCCGCAGGTCGGCTCGGGCGTACCGGCGCGCGTCACCACGCTGGGCGCGGAGGACGTGGACGTCTACGAGCCCCGGGTGCTCTCCGACGCGGTACGGCAGATCGCCGGCTTCTCGACCTACGACGACCTGGGAAGTCCCTACAAGCTCAATATCTCGTCGCGCGGCTTCTACTCGTCGCCGGTCGTCGGCCTGCCGCAGGGAGTGGCGGTCTTTCTCGACGGCGTGCGGATGAACGAGCCGGAGGCTTCGCAGGTCAACTTCGACCTGCTGCCGACGGATCACGTCCGCCGGGTGGAGGTGCTCTCGGGGAACGGCTCGCTGCTCGGCCGGAACGCCCTGGGCGGCGCGGTCAACCTGGTGACCGCGCGCGGCACCGGCCCCACCCGCGTCAACCTCGAGGCATCCGGCGGCAGCTTCGGCGCGGCTCGCGGCGAGGCCAACGTCTCGGGGCTCACGCCCGGCGGGTTCGACTGGTACGTCGGCGGCAACTACAACCGGGAGGACGGCTGGCGGGACGTGACGAGCGCCGAGGAGTACAGCGGGTTCCTCAACGTGGGCAAGCTGGGCCAGGTGAGCGGCATCGCGTTTCAAGGCTTCTACGCCAACTCCCGGGTCGAGCCGGCGGGCTCGCTGCCGGAGACGATTTTCGCGAGCAGCCCCGACTCCAACCTCAGCGCGAACGACTACGAAGATCTGTGGGGGTTCCAGGGGTCCGTGCAGGGGTACCGGCAGATCGGTGCGGGACGGGCGTCGGCCACGGTGTACGCACGGCGGCATCGGGCGGAACGATTCAACGTCAACCAGCCGGGCGACCCCGACGTGTTCGGCATCTCCTTCAACACCAGCGTGGGCTACACGGCCGACTACCGCTGGTCGACCCTGCTGAACGACAACCTCGCCCTCAGCCTGCGCGGCGGGCTGGACGGCAGCGTGACCCGGGTGCGGATCGACATCTTGGCCGACTCGGTCAAGTTCGGCGGCTCCCGCTCGCTCACGACGCAGGTCCGGAGTCCGCTCTGGGACATCGCCCCCTACGTGTTGAGCGACCTCACCACGGGTCCGGTCACCTTCTCGGCGGGCGCCCGTTACGATTACGTGCGCATTCCGTTCGAGAACCTGATCGACCCGACGGCCGATACCGTCGGGTCGTACAGCCGGCTCAATCCCCGGGTCGGCGTGAGCGTGGCCGTCGCGCCGGGCGCATCGGTGTTCGCGTCGTGGGGCCAGAGCTTCCGGTCGCCGGCGGTGATCGAGAACGCCTGCGCCGACCCCGAGTCGCCGTGTCCGCTGCCGTTCGCGCTGGGCGACGACCCACCGCTCGATCCGGTCAAGGCCAGCACGGTCGAGGCCGGGTTCCGCTATGCCACCAGTAGTTTTGCGCTGGATGGCTCGGTGTATCGCACCGGCGTCCGCAACGATATTTTCCTCACCCCGTACGGCGATGAGGACGAGCCGTCCGGGAGCACCATCGACGGTTTCTTCGTCAACCTCGACCGAACCCGCCGGGTCGGCGTCGAGCTCGGCGCCGCCTATCGCTTCCCCGCGGGGCATTCGGCCTACCTCAACTACGCCTTCACCCGGGCCACGTTCCAGAGCGAGGCCGAGATCTTCAGCATCCGGTCGTTCGAGGAAGGCGAGGACGGGGAAATCGTCAACCCGTTTCCGACCGAGAACGCGGTCGCTCCGGGCGATCGCCTGCCGCTGGTGCCCGATCATCTGCTCAAGGGCGGAGCGACCGTCCGGATCGGCCGCTTCGTCTACGTCGGCGCGGATGCCCGGTACACGGGCAAGCAGTGGCTGCGCGGCGACGAGGCCAACGAGACCTCGCCGCTCGACGACTACATCGTCGCCGACGCGCGCGTGGGCGTGGAGTTCGACCGCTGGGAGATCAGTGGCGCGGTCACCAACCTGTTCCAGAACCGCTATGCCGTCTTCGGCACGTTCAACATCAATCAGGGCAACCCGGACGGCCCCGCCGTGGAGCGGTTCCTGACGCCCGGTCACGAACGGATGTTCCGGCTGATCGTGCGGACGTCGTTCGGCGGGTCGCGCGAGGGCGGCGCCGTGGAGGATGTCGACTGACGCGCGGGTGACAGGACTCGCGGCACCCCGTTAGTATCGTCCGCCATGGTGAAGCATCTGCTCCACGACTCGACTTTGGCGGAGGCCACATGCAGGGCACCTCGGTAGCCGTCCCGGTGCGCGACACGGGCGACGCGATCCGCGCCTCCCTCACCGGCGCGCTGAACACCTTGCTCTCGGCGCTTCCGCGGATCATCGGCTTCGCGATCATTCTGGTGGTCGGGTGGCTGGTGTCGTCGCTGCTCGCCAAGGGGGTGGCCGCGCTCCTCCACACGATCAGGTTCAACGACCTGGCGCGCCGGTCCGGGTTCGCGGACTTCGTGCAGAAGATGGGCGTCAAGCAGGATTCGTCCGGTGTCATCGCGAGCATCGCGAAGTGGTTCGTGCGCCTGATCACCCTGGTGGTCGCCTTCGACATGCTCGGCTTGCCGGCCGTCTCGGGCGTGCTCCAGCAACTGCTCCTGTGGCTGCCCAACCTGGTGGTGGGTCTGGTGGTGCTGGTCATCGGCGGGCTCGCTGCCAATGCCCTCTCCCAGCTCGTCCGCGGCGCCACCGCCCAGGCGGGCTTCACCAATCCGGATACGCTCGCCACCGTCGCCAAGGTCGCGGTCTGGGTGTTTGCGACCGTGGTCGCCGTCAACCAGTTGGGCGTCGCCACCACGCTCATCAACACGCTGCTGATCGGCGTCGTGGGCGCCCTGGCGCTCGCCGCCGGACTCGCGTTCGGGCTGGGCGGCCGCGACCGGGCCGCACGGATTCTCGATTCGATCGGCACGCGCGTCGCGGAGGCCGGGCCCAAGCTCGAGCGCGCGGCGGCGGCGGCGGGCCAGGCAGCCGGGAATGCCGGGGGGACCGCCGGGCGACGGGTGAACGCCAGCCCAGAACCCGTCGACGAGAACTGGATGCCACGCTCCGGGCAGGAACGCCGTCGCGTCGTGCGCCCGGGGTCGGATCGACGGGACTTCGTCGCCGTGGCCGCGCCGTGACTCGTCCTCGCGCCCCGCGCGTTCTGGCGGCTTACCACCAGAGCAACTAGGTTTGCCGCCAGTTCGCCGGGCTGGCTCGAGGCTTCTTCCGGGAGCGTGCGTTGAACATCGCGGTATGCATGAAGCGGGTACCGGACATGGAGTTGCGCTTCGCCATCGCGCCTGATCGCAAGTCGCTCGAGCCGAGCGGGCTCAAGTACGACATGAGCGATTTCGATGGCTACGCGCTCGAGGTCGCGCTTCGGCTCGTCGAGAAGAGCGGCGCCGGCGAGGTCGTCCTGATCTCGTTGGGTCCCGACGGCGTGCAGGAGACGCTCCGGAAGGGGCTCGCGATCGGCGCCGCGCGCGCGGTACACCTTCAGGCTGCCGACGTGCCGGTCGACGGCTTCGCCGTCGCCCACGCGCTTGCGGCGGAGCTCCGAGGCGGCGGCTACGACCTGATCCTGTTCGGTCGGATGGCGACCGACACCGCGAGCGGCACCGTCGGTCCCATGGTGGCGGAGCTGCTTGGGCTACCGTGTGTCACGGCCATCTCGCAGCTCGACGTCGCGGAGGGCTCCGGCACCGCCAGGCGCGATCTCGAGGGCGCGGCGGAAATGGTGCGGTTCCCGATGCCGGCCGTGCTCTCCATCGACGAGGGCATCGCGCGGCCGCGACTCGCCACGCTCAAGGGCATCATGGCCGCCAAGAAAAAGCCGCTGGAGGTTAAGCCGGCCGCGCTGGGTGAGGCGCGTCTGACCGTCGAGGCGATGGCGCTCCCCGCCGAGCGCAGCGGTCCACGGTTCCTCGGCGAGGGGTCGGACGCAGTGCCCGAGCTGGTGCAGCGGCTTCGGACCGAAGCGAAGGTACTCTGATGGCCGGGACGTTCGCGTTCGCGGAATCGCGGAACGGGGAACTGCGGAAGGTCGGGTTCGAGGCCGTAACGGCGGCCCGGCAGGCGGCGGATGCCTCGGGCGGCGGCGATGTCCACGCGCTGATCGTCGGCGCGCCCGGGATCGCCGCGCAGGCGGACGCGCTCGGCCGGTATGGCGCCGACAACGTCGTCGTGGTCGAGCATGCGGCGCTCGAGCGGTACAGTCCCGAGGTAGTGGCCGCGACCGCCGCGGAACGGATCCGGTCCGGCCAATATCGCGCCGCGTTCTTCTCCGCGTCGGCGCAGGGTCGCGACCTGGCGCCGCGGGTCGCCGCGCAACTGGGCGTCACCCTGGCATCCGACGTCATCGCGTTCGAGCTCCAGGGCGACGATGTGCTCGCGCAGCACCCCGCCTACACCGGAAAGGTGATCGTCACCCTCCGGCTGACGGGCGTGCCGGCCGTCCTCTCGCTCCGCCCGGGCGCGCTGACCGCCGTCGAGCAGCCCCGGTCGGCGCGGATCGAGCAGGCCGCGCCCGCTGTCGATCCGGCGTCGGCCCGCGTGGTGGTGACCGAGCTACTCCAGCAGACCGCGACCAAGCTCGACTTGGGCGAGGCGCCCGTCATCGTGAGCGGCGGGCGCGGGCTCCGGGCGGCCGAGCACTTCAAGCTGGTGGAGGACCTCGCGGCGGCGTTCGGGAACGCCGCGGTGGGCGCCACGCGCGCCGTTACCGACGACGGCTGGCGGCCCGCCACCGACCAGATCGGGCAGACCGGCCGGCTGGTGAGCCCGGACCTCTACGTCGCCGTGGGCATCTCGGGCGCCATCCAGCACCTTGCCGGCATGCGCACCGCCAAGACCATCGTCGCGATCAACAAGGACAAGGACGCGCCGATCTTCAAGGTGGCCGACTACGGGATCGTGGGCGACCTGTTCGAGATCATGCCGCGGCTCACTGACGAGGTGCGGAAGGCGCGGGGAAGCCGATAGCGCCTCCTTCGCCCCTCTCAGCGTAGCGACTCCTCCTTCACCATCCCCTCGATCCGCCGAGCCCCCTCCCGCACCGCCCGCTCCTCCGGCCCGAACGAAAATCGCACGTAGTTCCTGAACCGCGATGGCCGCCCGCTACGCCGCTTCCCCGGATTGACGTCGAAGAACTCTCCCGGTACGCAGATCACCTGCCGCTCGAGCGCTTGCCGAAAGAACGACATCCCGGTGTTGATCGACACCGGGAGCGATGAGACGTCGCCCCACCAGTAAAACGTGCCCTCCGGCTCCACATCGAACCGCACACCCGCGGCCAGGAGCCCGTCGCCCAGAATCCGGCGCTTCCGGAGAAACGCTTCGCGGATCGCCGCGGCCTCCGCGCGCACGAGCGCCGGCTCGAGCAGCGGCACCGCCGAGCGCTGAAGCGGCTTGCTGCCGCCGCCGTCCAGAAACGAGCCGCTGCTCGACACCGCCTCGATGACCGGCTGCGGCCCGACGATCCACGTGGTGCGCCAACCGGGATAGCGCCAGTTCTTCGTGAGCCCGTCGAACAGGACGACGGGATCGGCGTCCACGTCGTCGACGTGGCGCGCGGCGG
>JACCSZ010000210.1 GCA_013812695.1 Gemmatimonadales bacterium
AGTCCGCGATGTAGTGGTTGTCCCGCAGCAGCCGGGCGACGTCCGCCTTCAGCTTGCTCACCGGCATGTCGACGCGCCGATGGCCCGCCGAGCAGGCGTTCCGGATGCGGGTGAGCATATCCGCGACTGGATCTGTCAGGCTCATTCCTTGTGTCCCCTTACCAGCTGGCCTTGCGCACGCCCGGGATTTCCCCCTTCAAGGCGAGCTCACGGAAACAAATACGGCAGAGGCCGAACTTCCGCAGCACGGCGCGGCTGCGACCGCAGCGCTGGCAGCGGCGCACGCCGCGCACCTTGAACTTCGGTGTGCGCTTGGCTCTCTCGATCCAGGAAGTCTTTGCCATGTTACGCCACCCTCTGAGGTGTCTCGCCGCGGAACGGCCAACCGAGCTCGCGCAGCAGCGCCATGGCCAGATCGTCGCGGTCGGTCGACGTCACGATCGTGATGTCCATCCCGTGGATCTTCTCGACCTTGTCGTAGTCGACCTCGGGAAAGATCATCTGCTCCTTGATGCCGAACGTGTAGTTCCCGCGCCCGTCGAAGCTGCGGGTCGGCAGCCCGCGGAAGTCGCGGATCCGGGGGATGGCCAGCGTGATGAACCGATCCAGAAACTCGTACATCCGCGCGCCGCGCAGCGTCACCGTCGCCCCGACCGGCATCCCTTCCCGGAGGCCGAAGTTCGCGATCGCCTTCTTGGCGCGGGTCGTCACCGCCCGCTGGCCGGTGATCATCCCCAGCTCATCGATGGCCGCCTCGAGCTGCTTCGGGTTCTTGCCCGCGTCGCCCATGCCCACATTGAGCACCATCTTCACCACCCGCGGCACCTGGTGCGGGTTGGGCAGCCCGAAATCCTTCTGGATCTTGGCCCGGACCGTGTGCTCGTAGAACTCCTGGAGGCGGGGCTTGCCCTCGGCCGCCTTCGGGTCGTGGTCCACGGCCCCGGCGGGCGCCTTGTCCTTGCCCTTGCCCTTGCCAGGCGCGTCCCCGCCGCCCTTGCCCGGGGCCGTCTTCGGCGCCTTGGGCGCCTTCGTCTTTTCTGTCGTCTCGGCCATCGTTACCGGTTCCTCGGAATCGACTGATCCGACTTCACAGCGATCCGCTCGACCGTCCCGTCGGCGTCCTTGCGCCGGCGGATGCGGGTGGGCTCGCCGCTCTTCGGATCGAGGAGCATGACCTTCGAATGATGGATCGCTGCCTCGCGCTCGATGATCCCCGCCTCAGCGGTCTGCGTCTGCCGCTGATGGCGCTTGATCATGTTGACGCCCTGCACCGTGACGCGGCCCGTCTTGGGGAACACGTGGAGCACCCGGCCCTGCTTGCCCTTGTCGTCGCCCGAGATCACCTGGACGGTGTCGCCTTTGGTGACGTGCAGGCGCATCCGGACCGGTGCCGGGCGGCGGACCCGCTTGGCCTTCTTGTACACGAGCGGCTTCATGCTACAGCACCTCCGGCGCCAGCGAGACGATCTTCATGTAGCGCTTCTCGCGGAGCTCGCGCGCGACGGGACCGAAGATGCGGGTGGCGCGTGGCTCGCCGTTATCCGTGATCAGCACGGCGGCGTTCTCGTCGAACCGGATGTAGGAGCCGTCCTTGCGCCGGGTCTCCTTGGCGGTCCGCACGATGACCGCCCGGGCCACGTCGCCCTTCTTCACTTGACCCGTGGGGATGGCATCCTTGATCGCTACGACCACGATGTCGCCCAGGCCGGCATACCGGCGCTTGCTGCCGCCGAGCACGCGGATGACGAGGGCCCGGCGGGCACCCGAGTTGTCCGCGATCCGGAGCATCGATTCCTGTTGGACCATGGCTACTTGGCCCTTTCGACGACTTCGGTGACCCGCCAGGAGACCGTCTTCGCGAGCGGCCGCGTTTCCATGATGCGCACGGTGTCGCCCGCGCGCGCGGCGCCCTCACCGGCGACGTTCCGCGCCTTCACCTTCTTGGTCCGGGTGACCTGTTTGCCGTAGACGGGGTGCGCGTAGCGCCGCGTGAGCGAGACGGTCACCGTCTTCATCATCTTGTCGCTGGTCACCACGCCCGTCCGGACCTTGCGGCGGGCCCGGCTCTCGGCCTCGGTCTGCTGCTCAGCCATTGCCCACTTCCTTCTCTCGCAGGATAGTCCGCAGCCGCGCGATGTCGCGCCGGAGGGCGCGGAAGCGCATCGGGTTCTCGATCGATTCGGTGGCGGAGCGGAAGCGCAGGTTGAAGCGCTCGGTTACGAGCTCCTCCAGCCGCGCCTTTGCGTCATCCGCCGACAGCTCCCTGATCTCGTTCGCCTTCATGGCTCAGGTCTCCTCGCGCTTCACGAAGCGCGTCCGGACCGGCAGCTTGGCCGAAGCCAGCGCCAGCGCCTTCTTGGCCAGGTCCTCGCTGATGCCTTCGATCTCGAACATGACCCGACCCGGCTTGACCACCGCCACCCAGCCCTCCGGGTTGCCTTTGCCTTTGCCCATGCGGGTCTCGGCCGGCTTCTTGGTGATCGGCTTGTCCGGGAAGATCCGGATCCACACCTTGCCGCCGCGCTTCATCTCACGGGTCATGGCCACGCGTGAGGCCTCGATCTGCCGGTTGGTGACCCAGCCCGGCTCCAGGCTCATCAGTCCGAACTCGCCGAACGCCACCGTGTTGCCGCGGGTGGCGATCCCTCTGGTCCGGCCCTTGAAGGTCTTGCGAAACTTGATGCGCTTCGGCGCGAGCATCGGACTCAGGCTCCCGTGCTGTAGGTGCGGCCGGAGACGTCCTCGATCACCTCGCCCTTGAAGATCCAGACCTTGATCCCGATGGTGCCGTAGGTCGTCTTCGCGGTGCTGGTGGCGTAGTCGATGTCCGCCCGCAGCGTGTGCAGGGGCACTCGCCCCTCGTGATAGCCTTCCGTCCGCGCGATCTCGGCGCCGCCGAGCCGGCCCGCCGCCCGCACCTTGATGCCCTGCGCGCCCATTCGCATGGCGCTCTGCACCGCGCGCTTCATGGCGCGCCGGAACGAGATCCGCTGGGTGAGCTGGTGGGCGATGTTGTCGCCGACGAGCTGGGCCGAGAGCTCGGGCCGCTTGATCTCCTCGACGTTGATCGCCGCTTCCTTGCCGGTGAGCTGGGCCAGCTCGTCGCGCAGCTTGTCCACTTCGGCGCCGCGCTTGCCGATGACCACACCCGGGCGCCCGGTATGCACCGTGATCGTGACCTTGCCGGGGCGCCGCTCGACGTCGATCTGCGCGATGGCCGCGTGGCCGAGCCGGGTCTTGAGATACTTCCGGATCAGCTCGTCCTCCTTGAGCAGGGCCGGCATCTCCTTGGTGGCGAACCACCGCGACGACGACTGCTTGACGATGCCGAGCCGGAGCCCGATCGGGTGCGTCTTCTGTCCCATTAGTCGCTCTCCCTGGTCTCCACGCGGATCTCCACGTGGCTCGTACGCTTCCTGATCGGCGTGGCGCGGCCCTGGGCCGCGGCGGTGAAGCGCTTGAGTGGCTGGCCGCCGTTCACGATGGCCTTCGACACGACGAGCGCGTCCGGATCGAAGCGCTCGTTGTCCTTCAGCGCCTTCTGCTCCGCGTTGGCCACCGCCGACTTCAGCGTCTTGGCGATCTGCTTGGCCGCCAGCTTCTTGTTGAACTTGAGGATCGCGTACGCCTCGTTCACGTCCTTGCCACGAATGAGGTCGATGACGAGCCGCATCTTCCGGGGCGACTGGCGCACCAGCCGCTGAATCGCATGGCCGCTCATATTCACTCCGGCTTGGCCTTCTTGTCGGCCACGATCTTGCCGCTGTGCCCGCGGAACAACCGCGTCGGCGCGAACTCACCGAGCTTGTGGCCCACCATGTTCTCCGTGACGTACACCGGGACGAACTTGTTCCCGTTGTGCACCGCGAACGTGTGCCCCACGAACTCGGGGAGAATGGTGCTCGACCGGCTCCAGGTCTTGACCACCCGCTTCTCGTTCCGGTTGTTGAGGACCTGCACCTTCGCCATGAGCGCTTCCTGGACGAAGGGGCCCTTCTTCACGCTGCGCGCCATTACTGAGTCGCCTTCCCGCGCTTCCGACCGCGCACGATGAGCTTGGTGGACGC
>JACCSZ010000271.1 GCA_013812695.1 Gemmatimonadales bacterium
CCTTCGCTTCGCTCAGGATGACGGCGTGCCCCCTACCTCCCCCGCCCATCGATCGCGCTCAGCTCCACGCTGATGATGTCGCCGTTCCCCGTCCGGATCCGCTCCAGCTCGTCCCGGTCGGGCACCCCGTCAAGATGGATGCGTGCCAGCGTTGCCTGTGCGCCGTGGTAGATGATATTCTCGACTTCTTCCACGTTGATCGCGCCGCCCGCGAGCACGCCGAACACGTGGGCCAGCACGCCCGGCCGGTTCCGGTGCCGGATCGAGAGCACGTGGGTTGCGGAGCTGCGCGCGAGCCGGTTGACGACGTTGGGCACCTCGCCGCTGTCGCGGAAGGTCTGCACGATCCGGATGACCTCATGCGCGATGGCCACCTGCGCCTGGTCCGTGGAGGCGCCCACGTGATGCGTGCCGTACACGCCGGGCACCTGCAGGATGGCGTTGCCGAAGGCACCGGTGCCGCCCGCCGGCTCGTGCTCGAACACGTCGAGCCCCGCCCTAAGCTTCTTCTCCCGTACCGCCGCGGCCAGCGCCGCCTCGTCCACCACCGAGCCGCGCGAGGTGTTGATCAGATAGGCGCCCGGCCGCATCGCCCCCAGAAACTCGGCGCCCACCAGGTGCTTGGTCTCCGCGTTGGCGGCCACGTTGATCGACACCGCGTCCGCCTGGCGCGCGACCTCGAGCGGCGTCTGCGCGTAGGTGATGCCGAGCCGGTCGGCTTCCTCGTGGGTCAGGTTGCGCGACCACCCGATGACGCGCATGCCGAACGCCTGCGCCCGCGTCGCGATCTCGCGCCCGATCTGCCCCAGCCCGACGATGCCGAGCGTCCGTCCGTGCAGCCCCCGCGCCTTCGAGTATTCGCCCTTGTTCCAGGTGCCCCGACGAAGCTCCGCGGTCTGGTCGGGAATGCGGCGGTCGCAGGTGAGCAGCAATCCGAGCACCAGCTCGGCCACCGCGATCGAGTTCTTCCCCGGACAGTTGGAGACGAACACACCCAGGCCCGAGGCCGTGTTCACGTCGATCGTGTCGATGCCGGCGCCTGCCCGGATGACCAGCATCAGCGCGGTGCCGGCCTTGAGCGACTCCGCGTTCACCTTCTTGCCCCGAACGATGAGAACGTGTGGATCGGTCTCGCGAATGGCCGCCGGGAGCGCCTCGGCCTTCAGGTCGGGCTGCGCGACGACGCTGCACCCGAGCTCCTTGAGCCCGTCGATCCCCACCTTCTCGAACTTGTCCGCGATCAGCACCCTCATGCGACGTCGCCCCGCCCGGTTCCAAGGAGCCTACAAGGTATGTACGAACAGCCCACTGCGCAGCTTGGGCTCGAACCACGTGCTCTTGGGTGGCATGATCTGGCCGGCGTCCGACACCGCCATGAGCTGCTCGAGCGTCGTGGGGTAGAGCGAGAAAGCGATCGCCATCTCGCCCGAGCGGACCCGGCGCTCGAGCTCCGCCGTGCCGCGGATGCCGCCCACGAAATCGATCCGCTTATCGGTGCGAGGATCGCCCACGTCGAGGATGGGGCCGAGTACGCGGTCCTGGAGCAGCGAGACGTCCAGCGAGCCGATCGGGTCGCCGCGGTCGATCGTGCGCTCGTCGAGCTCGAGCCGGTACCACTCGTTCAACAGGAAGCAGCAGAAGGTCGCCGGCGCGGCCGGCACCGGGTCGCTCGTGGTGCTGACGTGGCCCACGTGCGCCAGGCGCGCGAGGATCTGGTCGGCACCCTGTCCGGCCAGGTCGCGGACCACCCGGTTGTACGGCAGGATCCGGAGCTGCTCCGCCGGAAACAGGACGGCCAGGAACCAGTTGTACTCGCCGTCACCGCGGCGCTGAGCGGGCGCGTGCCGAAGCTCGCGGCCGGCGCGCCACGCGCTGGCCGAGCGATGATGGCCGTCGGCCACGTAGGCATGCGGCACCGCGCGAAACACGTCGAGGAATGGCGCCGGCTCGGCGATCCGCCACACCGTGTGCCGCACCCCGTCGGCGGCGGTGAAGTCGTAGAGCGGGACGGTGGCCACGATCGGCCGGCTCAGCGCCTCGATCTCCGGCCGACCCCGGTAGGTGAGGAAGACCGGCTCCGCGTTGGCGTGCAGCGTGAGCACGTGCCGGGTGCGGTCGTCCTCCTTATCCTGCCGGGTCTTCTCGTGCTTCCGGATGACGTCCTGCTCGTAATCGTCGATGTGCACGCACCCGACGACCCCCGTCTGCGCCCGCCCGTCCATGATCTGGCGATAGAGGTACAGCGACGGCGTGCCTTCCCGGACCAGGGTTCCCTCGGCCTGGAACCGGTCGAGCGCGTCACGCGCTTTGGCGTAGATGCGCGGGTCGTGAGGGTCGACATCCGCGGGCAGATCGATGTCCGAGCGGCCGACATGCAGGAAGCTGTACGGGTTCCCTTCCGCCAACATCACCGCTTCGGCACGGTTCACCACGTCATACGGCACCGCCGCCACCCGCTCGGCAAGCTCGGGGACGGGGCGGACGGCACGGAACGGAGCCAAGCGCATGCGATGGAGCCCGGTAAAGGACGCGCGGCGTGAACGGACGGCATCCTATGCGCGGACGCGGGGTGAACGCAAGCGGGTGGCGCTGGATCGTTCGCACCGGGGCTGTCATCCTGAGCGGAGCGAAGGATCGAGCGTCCTCCCCTCTCCCGTCACCCACCCCCCGGTCTCACCACACGCTCGCACGCGCCGAGCGCCGCGTCGACCCCCAGCGCCAGCACGGCCGCCGGGAGTGCGCCGGACAGGATCATGCGGGTGTCCGACAGCGCCAGCCCCGCCGCGATCGGATCGCCCAGCCCGCCCGCGCCGATGAACGCCGCCAGCGTGGCCGTTCCAACGTTGATTACGGCCGCGGTCCGGATCCCCGCCAGGATCAGCGGTGCCGCGAGCGGGAGGCGGACGTGGCGGAGAATCTGCCGCGGGGTCATGCCGAGCGCCCGCGCGGCGCCCACCGCGTCGGGCGCGGCGTTTCTCACGCCCGCGTAAGTGTTCCTGAGAATGGGGTAGAGCGAGTAGAGGAACAGGGCCACCAGCGCCGGCACCAGGCCGATGCCGAGCACCGGCAGCATGAATGCCAGCAGCGCGATCCCGGGGATCGTCTGGAGCACGCCCACGCCGCGGATCACCGTCTCGGCCCCGCGACGGGCGCGCTCGAGCGCGAGGCCGAGCGGCACCGCGACCGCGATGGCGGCCACGAGGGACACGGATACCAGCAGCAGGTGCCGGGTGACGAGACGGAGTAGCGTTGCCCGCTCCGCCCAGAGATAGTCGGCGAGGCCTGCACGGCCCTGCTCCGGCCGCGGGCCGGACGCGTCGCCGCCGGGCGCGACGAGCCCGAGCTCGCGCAGCGCGTCCCCCGCCACGCGGGCCACCGGCTCGCCGTCCACCTCCACCCGGCGATTGAGTCCGCGCATGGCCGTCTCGCTCAGCCGGCCGCTCAGCTCGGTGAGCGCGGCCACCACCGCCGGGCGCCGCTCGGCCAGGCCGGGCGCCAGCACCGCCGCCGCTTCGTAGGGAGGGAAGAACCCGCGGTCGTCCTCGAGCACTACGAGGTCATAGCGGGCGATCAGGCCGTCCGTGCCGTAGCCGTCGATCACGTCCACCTCACCGGCGGCGAGGGCCTGGTACTTGATGGCAGGCAGCAGCGCGCGGGTGTCGCGGAATCGGAGGCCGTACGCGCCCTGGAGCCCCGGCAGTCCGTCCGCGCGGCCGAGAAAGTCGGGTGTCAGTCCGGCGCGTAGCGTCGGCGCCACGCGCGCCAGGTCCGTCAAGGTCCGCAGGCGGAGCCGCTCCGCCGTCTCGCGGCGCAGCGCGATCGCGTAGGTGTTCTGAAAGCCGAGCGGCGGAAGCCACCGGACCCCGAATCGCTCGCGGAATTCGCGCGCGACCTGCGCGTAGGCGGCCCGGGGATCGGCGCTCGGCCGCGCGTGCAGAATCGCGAGGAGGCCGGTGCCGGTGTACTCGGGGTAGACGTCGATGGCCCCGCGCCGAAGCGCGGCGAACGCGATCTCGGTGGCCCCCAGTCCGAGGCGGCGTTCGGCCGTGAGCCCACGGGCCTCGAGGAGCTGCGCGAACAGCTCGGCGAGCAGGTAGGACTCGCCGAACGGCTTCGAGGCGACGACGATGGGAGGATCGGGCTGTTGCGCCAGGAGGCGGGCGGGGTGCAATGCACCGGCCGCACTACCCGACATCACCCCGACTGTCATGCTGAGCGGAGCCGCTGCCCTCCTGAGCGCAGCCGCTGCCCTCCTGAGCGCAGCCGCTGTCCTCCTGAGCGCAGCGAAGGATCGTCCGGGACATGCGAGTGAGTTCCGCGGCTCACTCACACCACCCACCCGATCCCTCGCTCCGCTCGGGATGACAGCATCCACACGTCCACGTCCACGCCCCCTCATCCCACCACCCGTGCCCTCGCCAGCAGCGTCCGCACATACGCCGTCGCGGGCGCCTCGCGCAGCTCGCCAGGCGGGGCCACCTGCTCGAGCCGACCCTGATGCATGACCGCGATCCGGTCCGCCAGCAGACACGCTTCGGCGAGATCGTGCGTGACGAGCAGCGCGGTCAGCGCGAGCTCGCGCCGGAGCTCCAGGAAGGTGCTCTGCAGGTCGGCTCGGGTGATCGCGTCGAGCGCGCCGAACGGCTCATCCAGGAGTACGATGTCCGGGCGCGCCGCGAGTGCTCTGGCCACCGCCGCGCGTTGGCGCTGGCCGCCCGAAAGCTCGCGCGGCCAGCGGTTTGCCATAGCGGCCGGGTCGAGACCGACGAGCCGCAGCGCCTGGTCGGCAAGCGCGGGCGGATCGTTCATTCCCCGGAGCCACGGCACGAGCGCCACGTTTCGACCGATGGGCCAGTGCGGGAGCAACCCGCCATCCTGCGGCACGTACCCCACGCGGCGGCGCAGGTCCACCGGGTCGGACGCAGAGACATCGTCGCCCTGCACCACCACGACCCCGGCATCCGGGTCGGTGAGCCGGTTAAAGCAGCGCAGCAGCGTCGTCTTCCCGGACCCGCTTTCGCCGATGAGGGCGACGCATTCGCCCTGGCGCACCTCGAGCGAGACCCGGTCGAGCGCCACGATGGCGCCGTAGCGCTTCGAGACCTCGCGTGCGGCCAGCGCCGCGCCCATGGAAGGAGGAGCCATCGCGGCAAGTTACGACGAGCCGGCGCACCCAGACAGAGCGGAAGTCCGCCGACTCCGTCCGACTGTCGGCTCTCGCAATCTACGAGGAGACGACGCGCCGATTCGTCCGGAGCGCGCGCACTTGTGCACTCCGGCTTGACTCACCCGAGTGATCCCTGGACGCGGCGCGGTGAGCACGGCGCTCGGACGACCGCCGGTAACCTCAGCGGCCGTCCAACGTTCACGTTCGGGCACGGCGGAGCGCCCGTATGGCGCCGCACGCGGAGCGCGGTCGCTTCGGCCGCGCCAACCTGCAGAATGATGCACACTCGCAGCGAGCACGAAATTGGCATCGCGATCGGGGCTCAGAGCCCCATCTCAGAGGATGCCGCATGTACCGGATCGAGCTGGCGCCCGGCGAGGAAACCGTCTTCCGCACGCTCGAGGAGCTCGCCGTCGGCGTCCACAACGGTGTCGTCACGTCGCGCGCGCGGATCTATCACAGCGCCTCGCAGAAGTGGTTGCCGATCGAATTCCACCCCCATTACAAGCAGGCGCTCGAGCACCCCGCGGCGCGGGTCCAGACTCGCAGTGGCCGGGGGCCGGAACGCACCGAGAGGCCGACCTTCGCGGCGCCGCGACCTGTCGCGCCGCTGGCACCGGTCGCGGCCCCTGCCGTACCTGCCGTCGCGGCGCCATCGCTCGCCGCGCCTGGCGTGCGCTCTTCGTGGGCTTCAGCTCCGATCGCCGCGGTACCGATCGCCAGAGCTCCACGCGCCGCGGCGCCGATGGCCAGGGAAGCTCACGAAACCGCGAAGTTCCGCGCTGGTCACGACGTCATCGCGCACACCGAGCCAATGGCCAGGATAGCTCACCAGGCTATCGCGGTCGCGCCGCCGCCGAGGTCGCTGCCCCCGGTCATGGCGTCTCCGGTGTTGCACCTGCCCCCGATCTCGTATCCGGAGATCACCCCGCTCCAAGAGCCGGTGCACGCGCCGGCGGCCGGCGCCGCGGGCATGACGGGCGCCACAGGCTCGGGAGGCCCGGCGCGAAGCCAGCGCTCACTCCACCTTGCCGGCGCGTTCACAGCACTGGCGCTCGGCGCCTACGCGCTGATGTCCTTCGCTCCCTCGCGAAGCGATGCCGCGCCCGTGGAAGCCGTCACCGAGCATGCGCCGCTGCCGGCGCCGGACTCCGGCTCAGGAGCGCCGTCGGCCGTCGCGAGCGCCCCGGCGCCGGCGCCGGTCGTCATGACGCAGCCGGCGTCCTCGGGCTTCGCGCCCGCACTCGAGCCGCGAGCGATCGTCACCGGGTCGTCGGCGGTCCCCGGCCCAGCCGCCGCGCCGCCTACGCCGTCACCCGCCAGGGACTCGTCTATCGCCCCGGCCCCGGTTCAGCTCGAGCTGGCGATTCCGGTGCTTCCCGGCCTCGATTCGCTTCCGTCGTCCGGCCGCCAGCAGAGCGACTCGGTGATGAGGCGGATACTGAGGGCCGTCAGCGGTGGAAAGGATCTCCCCCGACGCCCTTGACCCGAGTGTGATTCACCCCACCGCAGCACGGTTCCCCGTGCTAGATTATCTCCTGACCTAAGTCTCTATTTATCAACACTTTATGTTGATAAGGCTGTGGATATCCCCGCTCGCGGTGTGGAAAACGCCGCGGCTCGTGCCCACGACGGCCTTCTTGAGGGGGCCGCTGCCAGGGAGGGTGCATGGCGAGAGCGATCTGGAGTGGATCGATCAGCTTCGGGATGGTCAGCATTCCGGTCAAGCTCTACGGCGCCACCGAAAGCAAGGACATCAGCTTCAATCTGCTCCATTCGACCTGCAGCACCCGGCTCAAGCAGGTGCGCTGGTGCCCGACGGACGAAGTCGAGGTGCCGTGGAGCGAGACGGTGCGGGGCTACGAATACGCCAAGGGCGAGTACGTCACGCTGACCGACGAGGACTTCGAGCGGCTTCCGCTGGCCAGCAAGCATATCATCGACCTCACCGCCTTCGTCAGCGCGACCGAGATCGACCCCATCTACTACGAGCGCACCTACTACCTCGCGCCCGATGAGCGCGCCGAGAAGCCGTACATGCTGCTCCTTCAAGCCATGGAGCGGAAGGAACTCACGGCGCTCGCGACGATCACCATCCGGAAGAAGGAGCAGCTCTGCGCCATCCGCCCCAAGGCCGGGGCCATCATGCTCGAAACGCTCTACTACCCCGATGAAGTCCGTCAGTCCGACGTCAACCTCAACGGCACCAAGGTGACCGACCGCGAGCTCGACATGGCCTTCACGCTGATCGAGCTGCTCCGGAAGCCGTTCGAGCCCGAGGAATATCAGGACACCTACCGGGAGGCCCTGGCCCAGATGATCGAGGCCAAGCTCGACGGCCGCGACGTCGTGAAGGCGCCGCCCGCCCGCGACGGCAA
>JACCSZ010000286.1 GCA_013812695.1 Gemmatimonadales bacterium
CTCCCCCTTGTTCACCGCGAACGTGACGAAGCCCTCCGGGCCGCCGCGAGCCCGCCCTGCACTACCGCGCGCGCCACCTCACCGTCGCCGCCAACCCCAGCCAGAGCGTCTCCCCCAAGGGGCTCGCAACTTGCCCCTTCACCCCATGTGACTTCTCCCCACCGCCACTCGTCTCACCGCCGAACCCGACCCTCACCCCATCAGGTGGCGCGATCATGGACGACAGAATTCACCATGCGCTGGACGGCGAGCTACCGACCGACCAGCTCACACCCGACGAGCGCGCGGAATTGCACCGCTACCGTGCAATCATCTGCAGAGCACTCGTGCCGATCAGCCATCTGAGGTCCATCGACATCGCGCCCGAGGTCATGAATCGGGTGGCGCCCAGGCTCGTGCGCCGCAGCCTCGCCAGGCTGCTCGCCTGGCTCTGGTCACCCCGGCCGCTCTCACTCACCGTCCGCCCGGCGTTCGCCATGGCCGGCACGCTCGCGGTTGCGGCAGTGATCTCGCTTTCCGCAAGAGGATCCGCGCCCGCCGCCGACCCCGGCCCAGCGCGCGTGATGGTCCAGTTCCGCCTCGGCGCCCCTGCCGCCCAGGAAGTGGCACTCGTCGGCGACTTCAACGGCTGGCGACCCCAGCACCGGCTCCACCAGGGCGCGGCCGGCGTGTGGTCGGTGGACGTCGCGCTCGAGCCCGGCGTCTACAACTACGTCTTCGTGGTCGACGGCAAGGCCTGGCGGCTCGACCCGCTCGCCCCGCAGGTGACCGACGGGCTCGGCGGCGCCAGCAGCCGCGTGGACGTGCTTCCACCACAGGTCCGCTCGTGACGGCCGCGCGGCGCGTCGCCCTGCTGGCCCTGCTCACGGCCTCCGCATGGCCGTCGGTCGCGCGATCCCAGGAATGGCGGGCCTCGGCCCGCGTCGGCCGCGTGAGCTACGAGGGCGCCCCGGCCGGAGCGGCGGCCGCCTCGTCGGTCGTGCTCGGCCTCGGCCGCACCGGGCCGCGCGACTGGTTCGGCGCGTCGGCGGCGCTGCCGCTCGGCGAGGAGCCGTTCTGGGCGGTGCTCGGTGGATGGAAACGTCTAGAGACCCGCGGCTCGGTCGGCCTGCTGCTGGACCTCACGGGTCACGGATTCGTGCAGCGGTACAGCGCGACGACGACCCGCACGCCGGCGCCTGACCCCGGTCCGTTGCCCGGCCCGCTCCAGCCGCCGACGTCGACCACGACGGACCTCTCGGGCGCCGGCGCGGGTGCCGAATTGATGGCCGGCGGCTTCGCGGGGTCGCCGTCGCTCCGGCTCGAGTCCCGCGCGGGAGTCGCGGCGCAACGCAGCACGCTCGGCGGCGAGGTCCAGGAGCGGGCGCTCCCGACCGCCGACGCCCGGCTCTCGCTGCTTCTCGCGCCGGTGACGATCCGCGCTGAGACTCGCGGCTGGGCCGGCGACGGTGCCACCGACGCCTATGTCGGCGGCTCGCTGCAGTACGGGCGCGGGCCGCTCCAGCTCTGGGGATCGCTCGGGCAGTGGGTGGCCGGTGGTGTGGCCGGCGGCGTCTGGTCGGTCGGCGGCAGCACCGCCATCGGCCCGCAACTCGAGCTCCAGGTGGGCGGCCGCGGCAACGCCTTCGATCCACTCTACCAGTCCTCGACCGAGACGTCGTTCTGGGCCGGAATGAGCCTCCGCGTCGGCGGCGGCCGCATGGGCCGCGCGCCAGTGCCGGGACGCGCGCCGGACGGCCGGTCCGTCATCCAGATCTCCGCGCGCTCCGCGAAGGGCACACCCTCCATCGCCGGCGACTTCACCGGCTGGAAGCCCGTACCCATGCAGCGCCAGGGGTCGCACTGGACGTATACGGCGAAGCTCGACGCCGGCGTCTACCACTACGCCTTCGTCGGCGAGGACGGCGTCTGGTTCGTGCCCGAGGCCGTGCCCGGCCGTCAGGATGACGGCATGGGCGGCCACGTGGCCGTGCTGGTGGTCTCGTGACGGCGACGGCCGAGTCGGCCGCCGACGCGGCGGCGGTCGCGCGCGTGCTCGCGGGCGACCACGACGCCTTCGCGGAGCTGGTGCGGCGGCACCAGAACCCCCTCTATCGGTACGCACGCGGCCTCGGGCTCGACCACGATACCGCGCTCGACCTGGTGCAGGAGACGTTCGTCAAGGCGTTCGCGCGCTGCGACCAGTGTCGCGAGGCGGACCGGTTCCGGTCCTGGCTCTTCCGGGTCTTCCGGAACACGATGCTCGACTGGGCCAAGAACGTCCGCCGCACCGAAGTCTCCATTCTCGACGTGGACGACGCCGCGCACGACGAGGACTTCGCCGAGCGCCTCGCGCTGCGCGAGGCGCTCGGCGGGGCGCTCACCGCGCTCCCGTCGATCCTGCGCGAGGCCTTCCTGCTGCGGCACAACCTCGGCCATCCGTACGAGGAGATCGCCGAGATCACGGGGATCACGCTCAGCGCCGCGAAGATGCGCGTGGCGCGTGCGCGGGAGGCGCTCCGCGAGGCGCTCGACGCCGATTACGGCGATGTGACCAGCGCGGGCTCCCGCTCGTCTTGAAGGCGGAGTCCGACACCACTCACTCAAGGAGTTGGAGCCATGCGCACCAAGACGCTGTACCTCGCGGCCGTGCTCGCCCTCGCGCCGGCCACCCTTGCCGCCCAGGACTCGACCGCCACGACCAACAGCGGCGGCGGCGCCGACGCGCGGGTCGAGGCGGCACTCGCCGCCGCCGTGAGCGCCGGGATCCCGGTCTCGCTCCTCGAGCGGAAGGTCGCCGAGGGGAAGGCGAAGGGCGTGCCGATGGATCGGATTGCGGGCGCGGTCGAGACCCGGCTCGACGCCCTCGTGAAGGCGCGCGATGCCATGACGACGGCCCACCTCGTGAGCACCACCGAGGGCGAGCTGTCCGTCGCCGCCGACGCGGTGCAGGGCGGCGTGAGCCAGACGGCCCTCGCGACGATCAGCCAGAGCGCGCCGCAGGACCGGCGGGCGGTGGCGATCGCGGTGCTCGCCGATTTGGTGACGCTGGGCCGCACGTCGGAGGCCGCGGTGACCCAGGTGCAGGCCGCGCTCGCGCGTGGTCCGGAGGCGCTCGCCAACCTGCGCGCCGAGTCGGTCGCGGGGCTGCAGGCGGGCGGTGGCGCGGGTGGCGCTGGAGTTCAGGTGGGAGCGGGCGCGAACACGCGGGTGGAGCTGGGGATTCCGCGCGGGAAGTAGCAGCAGGGCAGCGATAGCTGGGCGACGGCCCCGGGAAATCTTTCCCGGGGCCGTTTGCTTGGCGGCCCGCATGACTCCTTCGCTTGGCGGCGCTCAGCGTGGGTGGCGAAGCTGTGAATGTGGATGAACGAAGCCCCGCAACTGACGATGGCTCCGATGCTTCCGAGGATAGCAGGGGCGGGACTCGAACCCGCGACCCCGGCATTATGAGTGCCGTGCTCTAACCAGCTGAGCTACCCTGCCGAGACCAAGTCGCAAACTCTAACGGCCACGCACCCAAACGCAAGCGCGCCCAGCGCGCCGCAAGCGCTACCGCCGCGCGCTGTCCGCCGGCACCAGCCGGTATAGCAGCTCTCCCCGCCGGATCATGCCGAACCGCTCACGCGCCACCCGCTCCTGCACCCGCGGGTCGCGCTCGATGCCGATCGCGTCCCGCTGGAGCGAATCCACGATCTGCCGGAGCCGCTGCAGCTGGAGACGCTCGCCAGACTCCTGGCGCCGGAGCGCCAGCAGATCGGTCGTCGCGTACTCCCCACCCTGCACGGCGAAATAGAGCGCGAAAGCGAGCGCGGCGAGCGCGGCCCAGCGCTTCGCGGTCACAGCGGGTAGAGGTCGCGCCCGGGATAGTGCGCCAGGTCGCCAAGCTCCTCGGCGATGCGGAGCAACTGGTTGTACTTGGCGGTGCGGTCCGTTCGGCTGGCGCTCCCGGTCTTGATCTGGCCCGCGCCGGTGGCCACGGCGAGATCGGCGATGAACGTGTCTTCGGTCTCGCCGGAGCGGTGCGAGATGATCACGCCGTACGCGCTGCCCTTGGCCAGCTCGATGCACTGCAGGGTCTCGGTAAGCGTGCCGATCTGGTTCACCTTCACGAGCACGGCGTTCCCGACACCCTCCTCGATGCCGCGGCCCAGCCGGTCGACGTTGGTGACGAACAGGTCGTCGCCGACGAGCTGGACGCGCTCGTGCAGCCGTTCGGTCAGCAGCGTCCAACCGGCCCAATCGTTCTCGGCGAGGCCGTCCTCGATCGACACGATCGGGTAGCGGTCCACCCAGCCGGCATAGAGGTCGACCATCGCGTCCGCGGACCGGCGGCTGCCGTCGCCCTTCTTGAACACGTACTCGCCGTCCTGCATGAGCTCCGAAGCGGCGACGTCGAGCGCGATGGCCACGTCGCGGCCGGGCTCGAAGCCGGCGCTCTCGATGGCCTGCATGACGACATCGAGCGCGGCTTCGTTCGAGGGAAGCATCGGCGCGAAGCCGCCCTCGTCGCCCACCGCGGTCGACAGGCCCATCTTGTTGAGCACCTTCTTCAGCGTGTGGAATACCTCCACCCCCATCCGGAGCCCATCCGCGAAGGTCTCGGCGCCGATGGGCACCACCATGAATTCCTGCGCGTCGACGTTGTTCGACGCATGCGCGCCGCCGTTCAGGATGTTCATCATCGGCACGGGCAGCACGCGCGCCATCGGTCCGCCGAGATACCGATAGAGCGGCAGGCCGCAATCCTGTGCCGCCGCGCGCGCCACGGCGAGCGACACGCTCAGGATGGCGTTGGCGCCCAGCTTGCTCTTGTTGGGCGTGCCGTCGGCATCCATCATCTCGGCATCGATGGCGATCTGGTCGGCCGCCGACATTCCCTCCAGCCGCGGCCCGAGCACCTCATTCACGTTGCGAACGGCCTCGACCACGCCCTTGCCCGCGTAGCGACGCCCATCGCCGTCGCGCAGCTCGACCGCCTCGTGCTCGCCCGTGGACGCGCCGCTCGGCACGGCCGCCCGGCCTTGGGCACCGCTAGAGAGCACCACGTCGGCCTCGACGGTGGGATTGCCGCGACTGTCGAGAATCTCTCGCGCGTGCACTTCGATGATCGTGCTCATGATCGCTCGGGTGAAGGAAACGGGCGCAACCTAGCGGGCCTCCCGGAGGGCGTCAACGCGTCGCGGCGCGAAATGATCGAAGCCCGCGAGCACGAGTGGCTCCCCTCGAAGCCGCGTCTGCACGCCCGTCCCGGGGCGCGCGTCGCCGACCCGGGTCAGCGCGAGACCGCAGACGCTCCGGAACGCCAACGCATCCTCGTCGGAGAAGGTCGGCGGAAGGGCGACGAGCAGCTCGTATTCCTCGCCGCTCTCCGCGGCGAACTGCTCGGCCGGAAGCCCGAGCCGGCGCGCGGCCGCCACGGCCGGCGGCGCGACCGGCACGCGCTCGAGCTCGAGCGCTATCGCCACGCCCGAGGCTGCCGCGAGATGTCCGGCGTCGGCGCCGAGGCCGTCGCTTACGTCGATCATCGCGCCTGCCCCATGACTGGCCAGCCACCGGCCGGCGTGGATGCGGGGCACCGGCCGGGCAAAGGCGCGTCGTGCCGCCTCGTCGGGAGCCTCGCCGCGTTGCCACGCCTCGAGCGCGGCCCTGGGGCCGCCGAGCGCGCCGGTCACCCAGAGGCCGTCACCGGGGCGGACGCCCGCGCGGGTGATGGGAGCGGAGGCCCAGCCGAGCACGGTCACGGCGAGACTCCAGCCCGGTCCCGACGAAAGGTCGCCACCGACGACGCGCGTCCCCGCGTCGGCCGCCGCGGCACCCGCGCCCGCCATCGCGGCGACCACCTGCTCGTCGGTCGAGTCGTCCGGCACCGTCAACGCCACGAGCGCGCCGCCCGCCTCCGCCCCCGCGGCGGCGAGGTCCGAGAGCGCCCCGGCGGTGGCCCGCCAGCCGATCTCTTCGAGCGACAGCCATTCGCGCCGAAAGTGCACACCTTCCACGCTCACGTCGGTGCTCGCGACCAGCACCGCGCCGGTGGTCCCGGTCGCGAGCACGGCGCAGTCGTCGCCCAACGCGCCCGCGTGTGCGCCGAGGGCCGCGGCGATCCGCCGGATGCGGTCGAACTCGTGGCCGGGCCCGAGGGCGCTGGGACTCGAGGCGCGCGGCAGGGTCACGGTCGGATCGCGTCGAGCCGGAACCGGACGAGCCCACCGTCGGTCGCGACCCAGAGGAAGTCACGGTCCACCGCGAGGTCGTTGCTGCGGCCAGGCAGATCGCCGTCCCGGAGCGGGCGAACCGGCGGAGTGGTCAGGCGCGCGAACGCGACGCCCCGCTCGCCCGCCACCCAGAACCCGGGGCCGTCCGCCGCGAATGCGACGAGGCCGCCCAACAGCGCGCTCAGGTTCGGGCCGAGCGTCCACGCCTGGGTTCCGGGATCGCGCCACAGCATCTGGTCGCGCGTGAGCGCCACGATCGTATCGCCGAGCGCGGCCAGCGCGACTACCGGCGCCTGCAGCGACGGCGATGCGAGCCCGGCGGGCCGAACGACGTCCTGCTGTCCCGGCAGCGCGAGCAGCAGCCCGCGCTGCGTGCCGACCCAGACCGAGTCGCCCGAGGGGAACACGGCCAGCACCGGATCGGCGAAACGGGGCGCGAGGCGCTCGACGCGCAGCGAGTCGCTCACCCGGGCGAGCCCGCGGCGCGTTCCGACGGTGAGCCGGCCCTGGCGCGAGACGACGGCATAGACGCGGCTGTCTGGCAGTCCACGCGATTGGTCGACGAGCTCGACGCGCCCGTCGCCGGTGGCGATCCGGGCGAGCCCGCGGTCCGTGGCCGCCAGGAGCGCCGACCCCTGCCCCGTCAGCTTTCGCACCTGCGTGAACGGCAGCCCGGCGGCCGGCGGGCCCTGCACCGTCTGAAACTCCTTGAACTGTCGCTCGACGTAGGTCACCGCCGCCTCGGACTGCGGCGTGCGATCGGTCGCGGCCCACACGCCGTCGGGCCAGCCGAATACCGCACCGACCGCCGGCGAGCTGAGCCCGAACGGCATCCGCTCGGGTAAGCCGGCGCCGTCGGGCACAAAGAGCAGCCCCACACCCGAGGTCCCGATGTACCAGCCAAGATTGTCGAACGAGCGCGCGGCGGCCGTGAAGCGCGCCACACCGAGCCGCGGGTCGACCAGAATCTGCGCGCTATTCGCCTGGAGCGCCGGGTTGGCGCGGAGCACGTCGTCGATGCGCGCAGGGGTAGTCGGCCGCGCGGGCGCGCGGGACGGTGAGGCGAGGAGACCACCGCGCGGCAGCAGCAGCCAGCCGCGGCGGGTGCGGAGGTACAGGCCGGTCGTGGGGTCGTTCGCGTCGAACGCGATGGACTGGACGCCATCCGGCACCCGTCCCTCATCCCAGAGTTGCAGCTCGGACTGGAAGTGCACCCAACCGTCCGGCCGCGCCAGCCAGAGCGAGTTGTCGAGTGGGTCGGTGAGCGCGCCGAACACCCCCATCAGGAGAGTCGGGCTCGGCGGATCGTACGGACCCTGCCACTGCTGGAATTGCGGATTCCAGATCAGCACGGCGCTCGGCGCGCTCACGTAGACGCGGTCGATGGCCGTCGCGATGGCGGTGATGCGGCTGAAATCGCCGATCACGGTACGGTCCTCGGGCCGCCAGTCGCGGCTCGGCGACTGGGCGCGGGCGCCGGGGGCGAGGGCGAGGGCGAGGGCGATCAGCAGGACGATGATGAGCAGGGGACGCATCGGGACAATTTACTCGCGGAGGGGGAGTGATGCGGTCGGCGGCTGCCTGAAACGCGTCGTCATCCCGAGCGCCGCGACGGATCGGGTCGGGGTGGGAGTTACCCGGAGCCTCACCCGCATGCCGTGGACGATCCCCCGCTCCGCTCGGGATGACCGGACCGCACGACAGCGGCCCCACGACTCACACCGTCTGCGGCGGCTCCAGCTCCAACAGCACGGGCGGCCGGGGGAGCCGCGGCGCGAGCCGAAGGAGCTCCCACTCCCGCCAGAGGTCCGGTAGCGCGGCCACCACGTCCATGGGCCGCAGCGTTCGCGCGGCTGTCCGGCGGGCGGCCAGATCGGCCGCGCGTCCGAGGGCGTGCGCGCCCAGCGCAGCCGCCGTGCCGGGCGGCATCCGCTGCGCCACCGCCGTGCCCACCAGCCCGCTCAGCACGTCCCCGCTCCCACCGGTGGCGAGACCCGGGTTTCCTGCCGCGATCGTCAGCGACGCCCCGCCGCCGGGCCAGGCGATCACCGTCGGCACGCCCTTGAGCAGCACGGTGGCACCGCTCGCCTCGCACGCCCGAGTCGCGGCGGTCCACGGGTCGAGCTCCCGGAGCGGCGCCAGCTCGGGAAACAGCGCGCGGAACTCACCCGGATGGGGCGTGAGCACGAGTGGGCGCCCGAGCGCGAGGGCGCGCAGCTCGCCGGCGGCACCCTGGAAGGCGACCAGCGCGTCCGCATCGAGCACGGCCGCCTTCGCCGCGGCCACGAGCGCCGACACCAGCGCCCGGCGCCCCGGAGCGCGCCCGAGTCCAGGGCCGACCACGAGCGCATCCGCGCGAGCCACCAGCTCCAGGAGCGCGGCTGTCGGAGGCTGGTCCAGCGCGTGCGCGAACGTCTGGAGATCCGGCTCCGCCTGCCCGAGCGCGGCGATGGTCTCGGGGGCGGCGACCACATGCACCAGCCCAGCCCCGGCCCCGAAGGCAGCGCGGCCAGCCAGGCGGACCGCGCCCGCCATGCCCGCGTCGCCGCCGACCACCACGACCCGGCCGCGCGCTCCCTTGTGATCGCGGCTGCGAAGCCGGCGCAGCCACTCGGCGGCCTGCAGATCGGTGACCAGCGCCGGCCAAGCCGGATCGGGCGGCGGATGGCCGATGTCCACGACCACCACGGCCCCGACTTCATCGCGCGCCAGCAGATGACCCCGCCGGACGCCGCCGAACGTGATCGAAAGCGCGGCCCGGGGCGCCCCGTGCACAATGCCCGTGTGAAGATCGACGCCCGTCGGCCCGTCGATCGCGATGATCGGTACGTCCAGATCGAGCATACGGTCGAGCAGCGCGGCCATCGCGGCGCGGGGGGCACCGCGCGCGCCCGTGCCGAGCAGCGCGTCGACCACGAGGCCGACACCGGGCCATGGGCCGTCGGACGCGACTTCCCGGACCCCATCGGCACGGGCGCGCGCCGCCATCTCCTCGCAGAGACCGGCCACGGCTCCGGGCGGCGAGGTCACCCACACCGGCGTCTCCAGCCGGTGAAGCGCGCGGGCGAGGACCCAGCCGTCGCCCCCGTTGTGCCCGGGTCCCGCGGCCACCAGCACGCCCTCGCGCAACCGGTGCGCGTAGCGGGAGGCGAGCACCACGGCCGCGGCGCGGCCGGCGCACTCCATGAGCGTCGCCAGTGCGACCCCGTGGGCGACCGCGTCGGCGTCCCAAGCAGCGGATTGTTCGGGGGACAGGATGGGGAGCATGGAAGAACGGGAAGGACCTTCAGCCGCTCACTTGAAGCTCTGCCCGATCGCCCGTCCGAACGAGATCTCGCCGTTATCGATCCGGAGGTTGAAGCCGCAGTCGGGGTTGGTGCAGACCCAGGCCTTGTACGTGATCGGCGCGCCTTCGCGGCCGTAGTCCGAGAGCGGAATGAGCGTCCCCTGCGAGCACTTCTGGCATGCCGGCCATTCGGTTTTGTCCATGAACCCCTCGATGACGACCCTGCCCCAGTCAGGTGCTCCGCACGCCAGACCAGTGGTACACGTCGCCGAACGCATCGGTGAAGTCGTACACTGCTTCGAAATCCGCTTCTTGGTCGCCCGGCTGGGTGACGAGGAGTCCGATCTCCACCAGCGTGAACACGATGCGGCCGAAATCGCTGGTCCTGGTGATACCCCAATGGGCGAGCACGGGCGGCGCGAGCAGCCCGAACTGCAGCCGGGCGAAGTCACGGCATGCCCAGGCCAGCTCCGCGCCGGTCACGTGGCGCCGCGCCTCCAGCCGGGACTGGAGAAACTCGATCGTGGCGAGCACGAAAAGAAAGCCGCGCTCGTGGTAGGGAACCCCCCGCGCTCGGATGCGCGCGAGGACGTCTTCGGCGAACTGCAGGTCGTTCACTCGGCCAGCGGCTCCGGAGCTCAGGCGCTGCGCCGCACGCGGCCGGCGGGCTGCGCCGTGGCGTACAACGGGAAGTTGGAGGTCAGCTCCTCGACCTCCAGCTTGACCCGGCCGAGGGTGGCCTCGTCGGGATGCGTGAGGGTGCGATCGATCAGCTCGGCCACCCGCACCATTTCGGCTCGGCCCATGCCGCGGGTCGTGAGCGCGGGGGTCCCCAGGCGGATGCCGCTGGTGACGAACGGGGACTGCGGATCATCGGGGATGGTGTTCTTGTTGACGGTGATGCCGGCCTGGTCGAGCGTCTTCTCGGCGACCTTGCCGGTGAGCCCTTTGGGACGCAGGTCGACCAGCATCAGGTGGGTGTCGGTCCCGCCGGAGACGATCGCGAAGCCGCGCTCGACCAGCGCGTCGGCCAGCGCCTTGGCGTTCTCGACCACCCGCCGCGCGTAGGAACGGAAATCGGCGGTGAGCGCCTCGCCGAACGCGACCGCCTTGGCGGCGATGACGTGCTCCAGCGGACCCCCCTGGGTCCCGGGGAAGACCGACTTGTCGATGGCCTTGGCGTGCTCGGCGATCGACAGGATCAGCCCGGCGCGCGGGCCGCGCAGGGTCTTGTGGGTCGTGCTCGTGACGATCTGCGCATGCGGCACCGGCGACGGGTAGACGCCGCCGGCCACCAGCCCGGCGAAGTGCGCCATGTCCACCAGGAACAACGCGCCGACCTCGTCCGCGATCGAGCGGAACACCGCGAAGTCGATGATGCGCGCGTACGCGCTCCCGCCGGCGATGATCAGCTTGGGCCGCTCGCGTCTGGCCTGCTCGCGGACCACGTCGTGGTCGATGCGCCCGGTGGTGGGGTCGACCCCGTAGTGCACGGCCCGCCAGATCACGCCGCTGTGGTTGACCGACGCGCCGTGCGAGAGATGGCCGCCGTGGGGCAGCGACATGCCCATGATGGTCTCGCCCGGCTTCACGATGGCCATGAAGGCGGCGAAGTTGGCCTGCGCGCCGGAGTGCGGCTGGACGTTGGCGTGATCGGCCCCGAAGAGCTGCTTGAGCCGGTCGATGGCGAGCTGTTCGACCTCGTCGACCACCTCGCATCCGCCGTAGTATCGGCGACCCGGATACCCCTCGGCGTACTTGTTGGTGAGCGGGGTCCCCATGGCGTCGATGACGGCCCGGCTGGCAAAGTTCTCGCTGGCGATCAGCTCGAGCCCGTGCTGCTGACGCCGCAGCTCCTGGTCGATGATGCGCGATACGATCGGATCGGCGTCGCGCAGCGACGCGTTGTGATCGAGACTCATCCGTGCTCCTGGTCGATTTTGGCTACTCGGCGGCCGTGCCGCCCTAGGGCGCGCAGCTCCTCGATCAGGCGCGCTTGGAGCTCGACGCCGGCGTGGTCCGCACCGATGGGGATCATTTCGCGCATCGGTACCTAATGTATAAGCATTCGTGCGGGAGGGAGAGGGTCGTCAACGCCGGTCCCCCATCCACATCCTGTCGAGGCCGGCCACCGCCGCGACCCGTTCCTCCGCCAGCCGGTCCGCCGCGCGGTAGGTCGCGATCCGCTCGCGCCTGGCGATCTCGAAGATCCGGAGCAGCGTCTCGTAGATCTCACCGGCCTTCTTTCTGGACCGCTCGTGCGGCCAGCGATGCAGCTCGCCGTAGACGTTGATCACGCCGCCGCCGTTGATGACGTAGTCCGGCGCGTACAGGATCCCGCGCTGCTCGAGCAGATCGCCATGGCGATCCTCCGCCAACTGGTTATTGGCGCCGCCGGCGATGATCGCCACCTTCAACCGGGCCAGCGTTTCGTCGTTGATGGTGGCGCCCAGTGCGCAGGGGGCATAGATGTCCGCGGCCGCGTCGTAGATGGTATCGGGCGCCACCGCTCGGGCGCCGGTCTCGGTCACCACCCGGTGGACTTTGTGGGGGTCGATGTCGGTGACGATGAGCGTGACCCCCTCGGCGTGGAGATGCCGGCAGAGATGGGTGGCGACGTTGCCGCACCCCTGCACCGCCACCGTTTTCCCGGTGAGGCTGTCGGACCCCCAGCACGCCTTGGCCGCCGCCTTCATCCCGACGTACACCCCGAACCCGGTCACCGGCGAGGGGTCGCCGCTCAAGCCGACCAACCCGGCCACGTGATCGGTCTCCAGCTTGATGTACTCCATGTCGGCCGGGCTGGTGCCGATGTCTTCCGCGGTGATGTACCGGCCGCCCAGCGTCTCGACGAAGCGCCCGTGCGCGCGGAACAGCGCCTCGCGATCCTGCCGCTTGTTGTCGCCCACGATCACCGACTTGCCGCCGCCCAGATTGATCCCCATGACCGCCGACTTGTAGGTCATGCCGCGTGCGAGCCGGAGCGCGTCCGTGATGGCGTCGTCGGTCGAGGCGTACTGCCAGTATCGCGTGCCGCCGAGCGCCGGGCCGAGCGTCGTGTCGTGAATCGCGATGATGCCGAAGTAACCGCAGCTGGGATCGTGCGAGAGGAGCACCTGTTCGTGGCCGAGCGCGTGCATCGAGGCAAGGATGTCCATCGGGGCTCCAGATGGTGGAATGACGCCGTCATCCTCGGCGGCGCGTAAGGATGGGCCGGCGCTACCGACCCGATCCTTCGCTCCGCTCAGGATGACGGCGGGTACACGTAGAACCCCCGGCCGCTCTTCCGGCCGAGGTATCCCGCCGCGACCATCTTCTTCAGCAGCGGCGCCGCGCGGTACTTGTCGTCGCCCAGCCCCTTCTGCAGCACATCGAGGATCGCCAGGCAGACGTCGAGCCCGATGAAATCCGCCAGCTGGAGCGGACCCATCGGGTGCGCCATGCCGAGCTTCATCACCGCATCGATCGATTCGGATGTGGCCACGCCCTCCATGACGCAGAAAATCGCCTCGTTGATCATCGGCATCAGGACGCGATTGGACACGAAGCCTGGATAATCGTGGACCTCCACCGGCGTCTTCCCGAGGGCGGCGGCGGTCTCCATGACCGCCCGCGTAGTCGCGTCGCTCGTGGCGTGGCCGCGGATCACCTCGACAAGCTGCATGACCGGCACCGGGTTCATGAAATGCATCCCGATGACCTGAGATGGTCGGCGCGTCCGTGCCGCGATCTCGGTGATCGAGATCGAGCTCGTGTTGGTGGCGAGGATGGCATCCGGTCCCGCCACGTGGTCGAGCTGCTCGAACACGGCGAACTTGATCGCCGGCTGCTCGCTCGCGGCCTCGATCACCAGGGACGCGCCGGCAGCTGCCTGGAGTTCGGTGGCCGTGGCGATTCGCGCGAGCGTCTCGGCCGTCGCGCCCGGCGGCAAGGTGCCCTTCTTGACCTGCCGGTCGAGGTTGGTGCGGATGGTGGCGGTGGCGTGCTCGAGGGCGGCGGGGGCGGTGTCGATGAGTGCCACCGACCAGCCATGCTGCGCGAAGACGTGGGCGATGCCGTTGCCCATGGTGCCGGCCCCTACGACGGCGGCGCGATTCATGTCGGTTCCTTCCGTATCCACTGCCCGACCAGCGCCACCGCCGCCGCGAGCGTCACCGTCGCGAGCAGCCCGCCCTCGGGGCCGAACGCGCCTCCGGTGAGCCAGGTGGGGCTCCCGGTTTGGTAGTCGATGTACGGAATATCGAACGGGAGACCGCTCACCGGCGCGGCGAGTGCGGCCAGCGTGGCGTTCCAGCCGAGGTGCGCGCCGAACGCGGTCCACATGCCGCCCGGACTATAGAAGCCCAGGGAGAGGAAAATCCCCGCCAGGGCGATGTTGCCGATGCCGCCCGCCGTCACGTCCGGGTTCAGGATGTGCGCCAGGGCGAACAGCACGGACAGGAGAACGATGGCGCGTCCGCGTCCGAGCACGCCGGCGGCCACCACCAGCGGGAGACCGCGGAACATGAGTTCCTCCGAGAGGGCGGCGGGCGCGAGGATGAGCGCCGTCCTGCCGGCTTGCGACAGCCACTGGGCCAAGGAGCCGCCATCGCGCGTCCATTCGGCGCCGGCGGTGAACACGCCCATCGCCATCGCGACGGCGGCCGGCAGCACCCCGAGCGCGATGCCGACGCCCAATCCCTTCGCCCGCGCTAGCGGCGTTCGCCAGCGCAAATCCACGGCATCGAGGCGCAGCGCGCGGATGCCCACGACCCAGGTGGCGGCGCCGAACGCGAGCAGCAGTACCGCCCCCTGCACCAGGGCGAACGCCGGGGTGGGACGGGCCGCCAGCTCGGTGGCCGAGACCCCGCCGGTAAGCCGGTCCGCGAACGGCAGCAGGAGGAGGGCGCTGAGGATGAAGCCGAGCAGATAGAACGAGAGGATGGCGCCGACGGCCCGCAGGAAGGGCCGTGGCCGCCGAGTCGGGGCCGGCTCGGTCAATTGGCCCCGCGAACCATCGGGCGCGCGGCCAGAATCACCGCTGCCGCGAGGCCCACCTTGAGCAGATCGCCGGTGAGGAACGGCACGAACCCGACACGGAACGCGGCGGCCGGGTTGCCGCCAAGGAGGGCGAGCTGCGCCACGCCGCCGGCGTGGATGACGACCATGCCGCAGGCGCACGCGAGCAGCACGCGCAGCACGCCACCGGAGCGGCCCGCAATGGCGCCGGCGACTCCGGCCGCCACCGGAAAGGCCAGGAGATAGCCACCTGTCGGGCCCATAAGGTGGAGCGGGCCCGCGGAGCCCCCCGCGTAGACCGGCAGGCCGAGCAGACCCATCGCGAGGTACGTCACCAGCGCGGCCATCCCGGCCGCGGGCCCAAGCAGCCCGCCGACCGCGAGCACCGCAAGCGGCTGCAGGGTCATCGGCACCGGGCTGAATGGGACGGGCACGGCCACCTGCGCTGCCAGGGCCACGAGGAGCGCGCCGGCCGCAATCGCGATCGGGCGACGCATCGATCGGCTGCGCGGCGCCGCCGCCAGGTCCGCGACTTCCCGGGGAGCGCTCATCAGATCATCTCCACGCTGAGCGCGACGGCGTTGCCGCCGCCCAGGCAGAGCGTCGCGAGGCCGCTCGACCC
>JACCSZ010000346.1 GCA_013812695.1 Gemmatimonadales bacterium
CTGCTGCTCCAGGCGGTCCCGGGGCTCGACCAGGTCAACGGCTCGATCATCGCGCTTGCGCTGCCGGCCCACCTCGGGATCGCGGTAGGGGTGAGCCGCGCCGTTCAGGCGCCGCGCACTCTCGCCAGCCCGTCGCGGGCCTCGGTGTAATCGGGATAGACCGTCAATGCACGCCGATACGCCTCGGCCGCCTTTGCCGGGTTGCCGCGCGTCTCGAACATCAGCCCACGGCTGTACTGCGTCAGCGCCTCCGTCGGCACGGCCCGGGAGCGGGCGGCCTCCCCCGCGGGCATCGGCGGCAACCCCACCGCGGCCACGATGCGCTCGCTGAGGAGTTGCAAAATCGCGCCAAGCTGCGCGCGGTCCTGCAGCTTCGCATCATCGTTCGAGACCACCTTCACGATTTCGCCGGAACGTGCGTCCACGACGCGTGCGTTGATCCGAAACTTGCCGTAAAAGTCCGCGAAGCTGCCGGTGACGACATAGCGGGCGTCCGCGGCTTTGGCCACCTGGGTCGCCGACGCCGCGTCGATGCGCTGGTCCACGCCGACCTGTTGGCGAGTCATGGCGTCTCGCACGGCGCCAATGTCGATGATCCGCGCGCCTGGATGCGTGGAAAGCGTGGCCGCCAGCAAGGCCGGCAGGCCGAACTCCAGCGCCTCGAAGGTCTCCTTGTCCTGGCCGTAGGAACCGCCGTTCTCGAACGCAAGCACCGCGATCGCGGGGCGCCCATCTTGCGCGTGCAGCGGCAGCGCAACGGCGGCCACCGCCAGGGCTCCGGCCCACCGATTCGTCAGTCCCATTGCGGCTCCTTTCACAGCAGAAATCCGGTGCCTTCCGCCGCCGCCTCGACGATCAGCTTCGGCGCCACCCGGCGCGCGTGCTCGCGCGCATCCGCGAGCAGCTCGTCCACGGTGGCATCATCGTGCTCCGGCTCATGGTGAAACAGGATGAGCCGCGCGCAGGCCGCCTCCGCCGCCAACTCCACCGCCTGGCGTGGAGTGGAGTGACCCCAACCCGCCCGTACCTTGATGAACCGATCCGGGTACATCGCGTCGTGAATCAGGGTGTCGGTGCCGGCCAGAAACTCCACCAGACGGTCGCGCCAGTCGTCCGATACAGGATACGTGCCACCAGGGCCCAGCTCGTTGTCGGTCAGATAGGCGATCTCCCGCCCTCCGGTAGTCGGGCCCAGCCGGTAGCCCAAGGTCGTCCCGGGATGCCGGAGCCGGAACGCGCGGACGCGAAAGTCGGTCAGCGAAATCTCGCCCTCTCCGATGTCGTGGACCTCCAGCGTCGCGGCAAGCGCCTCGAGCGGCACCGGAAACACCATCGGATCCATCTGGCGACGGAGGATCTCCTGCAACGGCACCCCTTCCTGGGCCGCACCGTACACGCAAAACCGGTTGCCCACCGCGCTCAGGGGCTTGAAAAACGGCAACCCCTGAATGTGATCCCAGTGGGTATGTGAGAGCAGGATGTCGGCCGACAGCGTGCGTCCGCGCGCCGGCATGAGCGAGTGGCCCAGCGGGCGAAGGCCGCTGCCCGCGTCGAGCACCGTGAGCTGGCCATTGGGGCCGGTGATGCTGATGCAGGCGGTGTTTCCGCCATATCGCATCGTGTGCGGGCCCGGGGTGGGAATGGACCCTCGAGTGCCCCAGAAGGTCAGCCGGTGCGGCACATGGACCGGCCGATGGAAGGTGGAGTACGCATACTCCAAGCTCCGCCCCGCCGAGGCATTCGGTCCGCGTTCTCGGTCACAGTGGGCCCGTGACTGCGTTCACGTCCGACGGGCAGCCAGCATCAGAGAGCGGCGGTCGCGGAGCGTGATTTCCTTCCTGGTGACCTGGATGATGCCGCGCTCCACCAGGTTGCGCATGGTCCGCGATACCGTCTCGCGGCTGGAGCCGATCATCTGGGCGATGGTGTGGTGGGTCAGCTTGCGTGTGATGCGGTCCCCGCTCTCGTCCTCGGCCATGCGGAGCAGGAGGTGCGCCACACGGCCGTTGACGTCGAGCAGGACGAGGCTCCCGATCTTTTCATCTGCGCGGCGGAGGCGCCTCGAGATCTCTCGGAGCAGGGCGATGGCCACCTCGGGCGAGCTCCGGAGCCGGGCGTAAAAATCCTCGCGGCGAAGTACCAGCAGGCCGGAGTCCTCCATGGCGATCACGTGAGCCGAACGCGGCTCGTCGTCGATCACGGCCATTTCGCCGAAAAAGCTGCCCTCGCCCAGCACCGACAGAATTACCTCCCGCCCGTCTTCCGCGATGATCACCACCTTGACCTGCCCCGCCGCCACCAGGTACAGGGCGTCCCCCGGATCATCCTCGAACACGATGACGCTGCCTTTGGGATAGCTGCGCTCGCGGGTGAGCTCGGCGAAGGCCACCAGATCGGCCTCGCCGAGAGCCGAAAAGAGCGGAACTTTGCGCAGGACTTCGATCGGGGACAGGGGCACGCGGGCCTCTCAAGTAACGGAAGTGGTTGGGAGTACCATACTTGCAGGCGGTGGGAGTGTCAATTAGACGGGAAGGTAAACAGGGGGAGGTGATCTCCTTCAACGGTTGCCGAGACCCGTGCGCGCAGGGTCAATTCGCTCACCATGACAGCAGCGCTCTCCCCCATCTCTCGAGTCCGCCTGCCTTCCATTAACCCCTCGCCCCGGCTAACTTTGTCGGCTGGCAACTTACCTCAGGAGTCGCACAGTGAAGCCCCATCTGCACCCGAGTTACCGGAAGCTCACTGCGGTCTGCGCGTGCGGGAACTCGTTCGAGACACGCTCGACCGCCGCCTCGATTCATGTCGAAGTCTGCGCCCAGTGCCACCCGTACTTCACCGGCAAGCAGCGCCTGGTTGACACTGCCGGCCGTGTGGACCGGTTCCGCCGGAGGTACCAGACGGAGCCGGCTGCCGCCGCCAAGTCGTAACCTGTGGAGGCCCGACTCCGCCAGGCATTGCAACGGGCGGAGGAGGCCGAACGGCTCCTCATCGATCCTGCCGTCGCCCGGAACCCGGCGAAGCTGCAGTCCCTCGGCCGGGAGCATGCACGCCTCGCGCCGATTGTGCGGCTGGCCGAACGGCTCGCGCGGCTCGAAAACGACTTGGCACAAGCTCGGGAGCTCGCCGACGAGGCGGATCCCGAGCTTGTCGCGTTGGTGCGGGCGGATCTCTCCAGGCTCCCTCCCGAGATCGCCGCGCTCTCCGAGGAGCTGCACGCGCTCCTGATCCCTCGCGACCCGCACGACGATCGTGACGCCATCATCGAGATCCGGGCCGGCACGGGCGGGGACGAGGCGGCGCTCTTCGCCGCGGATCTGTATCGCATGTACCAGCGGTACTCCGAGCGCCACGGTCTCCGCTGGGAGCCCATGTCGCTGAGCGATGGCACGCTCGGCGGCATCAAGGAAGCCATAGTCGCGGTGCGGGGGCCCGAGGCGTTCGGCCTGCTCCGACGCGAGTCCGGGGTGCACCGGGTCCAGCGGGTGCCGGCGACGGAGACCCAAGGCCGCATCCACACGTCGGCCGCCACGGTCGCCGTACTGCCCGAAGCGGAGGAGGTCGACGTTAAGATCGAGCCCGCCGACCTCAAGATCGACGTCTTTCGCTCCTCCGGTCCCGGCGGCCAAAGCGTCAATACCACGGACAGCGCCGTCCGCATTACCCATCTGCCGACCGGCATGGTCGTGAGCCAGCAGGACCAGAAATCGCAACTTCAGAACAAGCTGAAGGCCATGGAGGTGCTGCGGGCGCGCCTGCTCGACCGCATGCTGGCGGAGCAGGAGGGCGCGCGCGCGCGGGACCGCCGAGCGATGGTCGGTACCGGCGATCGCTCGGCCAAGATCCGCACCTACAACTTTCCCCAGAGCCGCGTCACGGACCACCGGATCAACCGGTCCGTCCACAACCTCGCGGACGTCGTCGACGGCGATCTCGACGAGCTGGTGGAAGCGCTCCGCATGGCGAGCCGGCAGGAGCAGGATGCGGTCTGACCGCTCGGTCACTCGACGGCAGCTGGTGGCCGAGGGAGCGGCCGCGCTGGCGGCGGCGGGCGTTGGTGCCCCTGGCCGCGAGGCGCTCTGGCTGTGGTCGGATCTTTTGGGCGAGGCGCCGGTCGCGGCCGCGCTCGACCATGGGCCAGGCTCCGTCGAGCCCGAGCATGTCATCTCCTATGCCGCGGCCATCGCACGCCGCGCCGCGGGCGAGCCGTTCGCGCACGTCAGCGGCTGGGCGGGATTCCGCCACCTGACGCTGCGATCCGATCGGCGGGCGCTGATCCCGCGTCCGGAGACGGAGGGTCTGGTCGACCTGGTCCTCGCGCGCGCGCCGACGGGGAGGGTGGCTGACGTCGGCACGGGCAGCGGATGCATCGCGCTCAGTCTGGCCACCGAAGGCCGGTACGACCAGGTGCTGGCGATCGACCACTCGGCGGAGGCACTGCAACTGGCGGATGAAAACCGCCGTCGCACAGGCGGGCGGGTCGAGCTGCTGCGCGGCGATCTCTGCGAGGCACTTCGCCCGGGGTCCCTCGACGCGCTGGTGTCGAATCCCCCCTATCTTACGGCGGGTGAGTACGGCATCCTCGATGCGTCGGTCCGGGATTGGGAGCCGGAGCGCGCCCTCGTGGGCGGTCCCGACGGGCTCGAAACGATCGCTCGCTTGTGTATCTCGGCCCATGCGGTCGTGCGGCCGGGCGGATGGCTGGCGCTCGAGATCGACAGTGGAAGGGCGGCGCTCTGCGCTGAGCGGGCGGGCGCGTCGGGGTGGACCGACGTCGCCATTCATGCGGACCTATTCGGCCGCGAGCGCTACCTGCTCGCGCGCAGGAGCGATGCGCGGTGATTTGGGAAAAGGCGCAGGACCTCGGACGGCAGATCGGCCAGACGACTGAATACCAGGCGCTGCGACGGTCGGAAGCCACACTCCGCGAGGACAAGGAAACCGTGGCCAAGCTGGACCAGATCCAGACGCTCGCCCGGCAGGTCGATCAGATGGTGGCGACCGGCCAGATGCCGGACCAGGCCACGGCCGAGTCGTACGAGACCGCGGTGCGCGACCTCGAGATCAGCCCGGTGGGGCAGGCGTACGTCGTCGCGCGGGCGAACTTCGAGAAGCTCATGACGAAGGTGAACCAGCAAATCAGCGACGGCATGGAGAAGGGCGCGACCAGCAGCATCATCACGTTGGGATGAGCGCTCGCGGGCTCTTCGTCGTACTGGAAGGGCCCGAGGGCTCCGGCAAGTCGACGCTGGCGGCGCCGTTGGCCGAGCGGATGCGGGCGCGGGGCGCCGACCCCGTAGTGGTGCGCGAGCCGGGCGGCACCCGGGCCGGCGAGATCGCCCGCCGGGCGGTGCTGGATCCGGAGCACCCGGTCGGCGCGCTCGCGGAGCTGTTCTTCTATCTCGCGGCGCGCGCGGAGCTGGTTGAGAAAGTTGTTGCGCCGGCGCTGCAGCAAGGACGCGTGGTCGTGTCCGATCGGTTCACGCTTTCCACCGAGGCCTACCAGATGGCGGGACGCGGGACCTCGGAGGATGTTGTGCTCCCGGCCAACCGGGCGGCGGCCGGCGGGTTGCGTCCCCACCTCACCTTGATCCTGGATCTCCCGCCGGAAGTTGGCCGTGCCCGCCAGCTTGCCGCGGGAAAGCAGCTCGACCGGCTCGAGGCGGAGAGCGTCGATTTTCACCGTCGGGTCATCGAGTACTATCTGGCGGCACGGGGCGAGGGGGTGCGACATTTGGACGGGCGCCTGCCGCCGGACCGGCTCTTGCAACGCGCCTGGGAAGAGATCGTGGCGGTCGCGCCGGAGCGATTCGGGCAGGCCGGCGGTTAAAATACATGCGGATTCCGTGGGAGCGGAGGCGGATATGAAGCAGCGATGGAGTCTGATCGTGCTGGTGGCGGGGCTCTCGTTCATGAGTGGCGGCTGGCTGCTGCAGCGCGGCGTCGCCAGTGGCGGCAACGTGTACCAGCAGGCGCGACTGTTCGACGACGTGCTCGGGCATGTGAACGCCTACTACGTCGACTCGATCGGTGAGACCGACCTGTATGATCGCGCTACCCGGGGCATGCTGGAGCAGTTGAAGGATCCCTACTCCGTGCTCCTGACGGGCGACGACTACAAGGCGCTCACCGAGCAGACGTCGGGCAACTACGCGGGCCTGGGCATTCAGATCGACGTGCGGGACGGCTGGATCACCGTCGTGGCGCCGCTGCCCGACACGCCGGCCGAGCGGGCGGGCGTCGCCACCGGCGACCAGATCATCGAGGTGGACGGCAAGTCGACCGAAGGCTGGAAGAACGACGAGGCCGTCAAGTCGCTGCGCGGCGATGCCGGCTCCAGAGTCACCATCACGGTGCGCCGGTCGGGTGTCGCCGATCCGATCAAGTTCGCGCTGACGCGCGCCCGCATTCACATCCGCTCGGTGCCGGCCGGCACGATGTTCGACGGGGGCGTCGGCTACATCTCGCTCAACCCGGTGGCCGAGACCTCGGCCGAAGAGCTCCGGGCCGAGATCGTTTCGATGAGATCGAAGGGCCTGAAGTCGCTGATCCTGGACCTTCGCCGTAATCCGGGTGGGCTGCTCGATCAGGGCGTCAAGGTGGCGGATCTCTTTCTCGACGACCGCCAGGAAATCGTGGCCACCCGCGGCCGGGCCCGTGGCGCCACCAAGGAATTTCAGGACGAGGGCAAGCAGCTGTGGCCGGACCTCCCGATCGTGGTTCTGGTGAACGACGGAACTGCCAGCGCGGCCGAGATCATCGCGGGCGCGCTCCAGGATCACGACCGCGCGGTAGTGGTCGGCACGCCGACCTTCGGTAAGGGTCTCGTCCAGACGCTGTTCCCGTTGGGCGATGGCGTCGCCCTCAAGCTCACGACCGCGCGCTGGTTCACGCCGAGCGGGCGGACCATTCAGCGAATCGCGAAGAACGAGGAGGAGCAGGCCGTGCTGGCGGCGACCGAGGCGGCCGACACCGTGCCGGGCACGCCGGACAAGGAGGACACCGATTCCGCCATCCGGAGCCGGCCCATCTTCCACACCGATGGCGGCCGGGTGGTGCGCGGTGGCGGCGGGATCGTACCCGACCTGGTCATCAGGCCCGATACGCTGGACGCTCAGGAGCGGGAATTCGCCAAGGCGCTCGGCAGCAAGCTGCCAGAGTATCGTGACGTGTTGACGACGTTCGCGCTCGCGCATAAGCAGAGCGGCGCGATCAAGTCCGAGGCCTTCACCGTCACACCGGAGATGCGCCAGCAGGTCTACGGCCGGCTGCGGGCCAAGGGCATCGACGTGTCGCCGCAGGTGTACGCGGGGGCGACTGCCTTAATCGACGAGCAGCTCGGCTACGAGATCGCACGGTACGTCTTCGGCCGCCCTGCGGAGGATCGGCGCCGCGCGCAGGCGGACACGCAGATGCAGACCGCCATCGGGTTGCTGAGGAAGGCCGGCACGCCCCGTGAACTTCTCGGCCTCGCGACCGCGAGCCGTGCGGCGGTCCCGGCGCAGAACTGAGCGCGGTGCCGATGCACCCCGTCACCCTGAGCGCAGCGAAGGGGGCATGCTTTCGGGCATGCCCCCTTCGC
>JACCSZ010000347.1 GCA_013812695.1 Gemmatimonadales bacterium
CTTCGGGGCAGGCGTGTCGGCCGCTCGCGCGGGCACCGATGGCGCCGCCCCGGGTGCCGGCGTTGGCGCGGCCGGCGTCGCGACCGCCCCCGCCTCGGTTTCGATCGTGGCGACGATCGTCTGCACCGCGACGGTCTGGCCCTCGGTAACCAGGATCTCCGCCAGGACCCCCGCCGCCGGAGCGGGGATCTCGGCGTCGACCTTGTCCGTGCTGATCTCGAAGATCGGTTCGTCGCGCTTCACCGCGTCGCCCACTTTCTTCATCCAGCGCGACAGCGTGCCTTCGGCGATCGACTCCCCCATCTGCGGCATGATCACGTCAATCTTGGCCATGGTCGGTCTCCGGTCAGTACGCCGCGAGCCAGCGCGCCGCCCGGACGATGTCCGGAGTCTGCGGGAGGACGAAGTCCTCGAGCTGGGGGGCATAGGGCAGCGGCACGTCGTGCGCGGCGACGCGCCGCACCGGCGCGTCGAGCCATTCAAAGGCGAGCTCGTTGATGCGGGCCGTGATCTCGCCCGCGATGCCGCCGGTCGCGGTGTCCTCGTGGACGATCAGTACACGGCTGGTCTTCTTGACGGTCGCGACGATCGCCTCGTCGTCCATCGGCAGGAGCGAGCGCAGGTCGAGCACCTCGACCGACAGGCCGTCTTCCCGCTCCAACTGCTCAGCCGCCTCGAGCGACTTCCACACCGTCGCCGCGTAGGTGATGATGCTGAGATCCTTCCCCTCGCGAGCCAGCCGCGCCTTGCCGATCGGCACCACGTGATCGCCCTCGGGCAGCTCTTCCTTGATCCGGCGGTAGAGATATTTGTGCTCGAAGAACAGCACGCAATCGTCGTCGCGGACGGCGCTCTTGATCATCCCCTTCGCGTCGCTGGCGGTGCTCGGGTAGACGATCTTGAGCCCGGGCGTGTGCAGGAAGGCCGCCTCGGGGTTCTGGGAGTGGAACGGGCCGCCGCGGACGTAGCCGCCGCTCGGGCCCCGGACCACCATGGGGCACGGCAGAAAGGCCCGGTAGCGCGCCGTCGCCACGTAATTGGTGAGGATGCTGTAGGCGCACGAGAGGAAGTCGATGAACTGCATCTCGCAGACGGGCCGCATTCCCATGTGGGCCGCGCCCGCCGCGGCGCCGACGAACCCGGTCTCGCTGATCGGCGTGTCGATGACGCGGTCGGCCCCGAAGCGCTCGAGGAGGCCGTCCGTCACCTTGAACGCGCCGCCGTAGGCGCCGATGTCCTCGCCCATGCAGAACACGCTCGGGTCGCGCTCCATCTCCTCGTACAGCCCCTGGCGGATCGCCTCCAGGTAGGTGACCTCAGCCATCGTGGGTGCCCCAGCTCGCCGGGCGTTCGTGGCGGTCCACCGCGCTCTGCACACCCTCCCGGTACCACAGCGCCGGGGCCGCGGGCGGGTCGGCGTAGACCCCGGTCAGGCAGTCGCGCGGCTCGGGCGGAGCCGACCGCTCGGCGATGTCCGTGGCCTCGTCGATCTCGGCCAGCACGCGGGTGTCGATCGCCTGGAGCTCGGCGGTCGCGATGCCATCGGACCCGGTGAGCCGCTGCACGTAGCGGTCCAGCGGATCGTTCTCGCGTGCCCAGCGATCGATCTCCCCGGCCACGACGTACGACTGATTGTCGTGCTCGGCATGGCCCTTCCGCCGGTATGTCAGCAACTCGACCAACGTCACGCCCTCGCCCCGGCGCGCGCGCGCCACGGCGTCGCGTGTCACCTGGTAGGCGGCGACGACGTCGTTGCCGTCGGCGCGCACGCCCGGGATGCCGTACCCGGCCGCCTTGTCCGCCAGCCGCTCGGCCGCGCATTGCTTGGCGATCGGCGTGGAGTAGGCGTAGCGATTGTTCTCCACGACCACGACGAGCGGACAGCGCTGCACCGCGGCGAAATTGATGCCCTCGTGAAAGGCGCCGGTGCTGGTGGCGCCGTCCCCCACGTAGACCAGGCCGACCCGCGGCTCCTGCCGCAGCTTGAACGACAGGGTGACGCCGGCCATCACCGGCACCATGTCGCCCAGGTGGGAGATCTGGCCCACGAAGTTCCGGTCCACCACGTCGCCGAAGTGGATGTTGAGCTCGCGGCCGCGCGTGGGGGAATCGCCCTTGGCCATGTACTGCTTGAGCACCTCGAGCGGCGTGGCGCCTTTGACCAGCATGGAGCCGAGGTTTCGGATCAGCGGGGAGAGCACGTCCTCGCGGCGGAGCGCGTAGGCGGAGCCGACGGCGCAGGCTTCCTGGCCCAGCGAGCGGAACAGGCCGCCGACGACCTTGGTCTGACGATACAGGTTGACCAGCCGCTCCTCGAGTGAGCGGGTCAGGCGCATCCAATAGTAGAGGTCGAGGAGTTGGTCGCGCGACAGGCCGGGGCGGGCAGCGGGGTCGGAGGCGAGAGCGCTGGTTACGGCCATGCAGGTCCCGGTTGGAGAAGGCGTGATCCGGGTTGGAAAATCCACGAGTGCGGGGGGAGAGTCAAGCAAGCGTCGGGAGGAATCGCGGTGGCTTCCGGTGCATGGTTATCTGCTCGAATGCATATGCGATCCTGAGCAGCGTCGGCTCGCTCCAGGCACGGCCGAAGAACGAGATGTTGACCGGCAACCCCCAGGCATAGCCCATCGGCACGCTGACGCTCGGGTAGCCCGCGACCGCCGCTGGCGTCGAGCTGGAGCCCGTGAAATGGTCGCCGTTGACCAGGTCGGTAGGCCACGCCGGATTCCCGGTCGGCGCGACGATGGCGTCGAGCGTGTGCCTGTCCATGACCGCATCGATGCCCGAGCCACGGGAAAGCCGCCGGCAGGTCTCCAGCGCCTTTCGGTACGCCGGCGTCGTGAGCGGCCCCTTGGCCTGGGCCTCGAGAAAGAGCTCCTGGCCGAAGTACGGCATCTCGCGGTCGCGATGCCGCTCATTGAACGCGATGACATCCGCGAGGCTGCGGACCCGCACGCCGGGGCCGAGCGTGCCAAGGTAGGCAGCGAGGCCGGCCTTGAGCTCGAAGAGCAGCACCTCGAGCTCGGCGTCGTCATACGTCCCCGCGTTCGGGATATCCGCCGGGTCCACCACCACCGCCCCTTCGCGACGCAGCACGCCGAGCGCCGCCTCCGCAAGGTGGTCGGTCGCGCCATTGTAACCGAAGAACTTCTCGCGGGCCACGCCGATCCGGGCCCCGCGCAGCCCGCCCTTGTCGAGAAATTTCGTGTAGTCGGTCTCGACGTGCCCGGCCGCGGCGGCGGTGGCGCCGTCCCTCGGATCGGCGCCCGCGAGCGCCGATAGCAGCGCCGCTGCGTCCGCCACCGTCCGGCAGAGCGGTCCAGCCGTATCCTGAGTGTGCGAGATCGGAATGATGCCGGCGCGGCTCACGAGGCCGACGGTCGGCTTGATCCCCACCACGCCATTGGCCGACGCCGGGCAGACGATCGACCCGTCGGTCTCGGTCCCCACCGCCACGGCACCGAAATTGGCCGACACCGCGGCCGCCGATCCCGAACTCGAGCCGCACGGGTTCCGGTCCAGCACGAACGGGTTCCGGCATTGGCCGCCCCGGGCACTCCACCCGCTCGACGACCTGCTGGAGCGGATGTTGGCCCATTCGCTCATGTTCGCCTTGGCCAAGAGCACAGCGCCCGCGCGACGGAGGCGTGCGGCGACGTGGGCGTCACGCGTCGGGATCGACCCTTGGAGCGCGAGCGAGCCCGCAGTGGTCGTCATCCGGTCGGCGGTATCGATGTTGTCTTTGAGGATGACCGGGATCCCGTGCAGCGGCCCGCGCGTGCCTTTGGCACCCCGCTCGCGATCCAGCTTCTCAGCAACGGCGAGCGCGTCGGGATTGAGCTCGATCAGCGAATGCAGCGTGGGGCCGGTGCGGTCCATCGCCGCGATCCGTTCGAGGTAGAGCTCGGTGATGCGGCGCGCCGTGTACCGGCCGGCGGACATCCCGGCCTGCAGTTCGACGATCGTGGCCTCCTCCAGGACGAACGGCCCGGAGGCAGCCCACGCCCTGGCGGCTGACGGCCCGGCGTCCGACGGCGCTGCCGCGCCCACATGAAGCCGCGCGTTGCCCGCCATGGCGGCGCCGACCACGGCGGCGTGCCCCAGAAAGGCTCGGCGGTCGAGGCCCTCGCGGTGCTCGGGCATGGGCTTCTCCTGGCAGCGGTGCGGTTGGGTGGATGCCACAACAATAGCAAACGCGTCACGCTCACACGTGGCGAAGGGGACATGCCCGAGGCACGCCCCCCTCCTTTATACGTGGGTGTGAAGCGATGACCCGGGGCGCAGCGACCCGTACCCGGGCCGCCCGCGCAGCGCTGCCGGCCTCTACGCCTTGACCGCCACCGGCCGCCCCGTCGCCGCCGCCTCCGGGGCCTCGATCCGCATGCCGTAGAACGACCGGTACACGAACACCAGCGCCACCGCGAGGAACGCCGCGGCCAGGATGTGCGTCAGGCCGGAGCCCTGCTCCCTCGTGAGCGATACCGCCAGCTCCACCGCCAGCAGCCCGAACAGCGTCGTGAACTTGATGATCGGGTTGAGCGCGACGGACGACGTGTCCTTGAACGGATCGCCGACCGTGTCGCCCACCACGGTGGCGGCGTGCAGGTCGGTGCCCTTCGCCTTGAGCTCGGTCTCCACGATCTTCTTGGCGTTGTCCCAGGCGCCCCCCGCGTTGGCCATGAAGATGGCCTGGTACAGGCCGAACAGCGCGATCGAGATCAGGTACCCGATGAAGAAGTACGGCTCGACGAACGCGAAGGCGAGCGTCGCGAAGAACACGGTGATGAAGATGTTGAACATCCCCTTCTGCGCGTACTGCGTGCAGATCTCGACCACCTTCTTGCTGTCGGCCACCGATGCCTTCTCGGTGCTCTCGAGCTTGATGTTCGCCTTGATGAACTCCACCGCGCGGTAGGCGCCCGTCGTCACCGCCTGAATCGAGGCGCCGGTGAACCAGTAGATCACGGAGCCGCCGGCGATGAGCCCGAGCAGGAACGGCGGGTGCAGGATGGAGAGGTTCGACAGCAGTTCGGGACGGAGCCCCTCCGTCAGCAGCATGATGATCGAGAAGATCAAGGTCGTCGATCCCACCACCGCGGTGCCGATGAGCACGGGCTTGGCCGTGGCCTTGAACGTGTTGCCCGCGCCGTCGTTCTCCTCCAGGTGCATCTTGGCCAGCTCGAACTGCGGGCTGAAGCCGAAGTCGCGCTTGATCTCGGCCTCGATCCCGGGCAGCTGTTCGATCGTGGACAGCTCGTAGACCGACTGCGCGTTGTCGGTGACCGGCCCGTACGAGTCCACGGCGATGGTCACGGGGCCCATCCCCAGGAAGCCGAACGCCACCAGGCCGAAAGCGAACACGGCCGGGGCCAGCATGAGACTCGCCAGACCGAGCGTACTCACCGCATAGGCCACGCCCATCAGCACCAGGATCGCGAGCCCGAGCCAGAACGCGCTGAAGTTGCCGGCGACGAGCCCCGACAGGATGTTGAGCGACGCCCCGCCCTCACGCGAGCTGGTGACCACCTCACGGACGTGCCGCGACTCCACCGAGGTGAACACCTTGACCAGCTCGGGGATGATGGCACCCGCCAGCGTGCCGCAGGTGATGACCGTCGAGAGCTTCCACCAGAGCGACGGGTCGCCGCCGATGTTCGGGATCAGCAGGTAGGATACCACGTAGGTCAGCGCCACCGAGACGACCGAGGTGAGCCACACCAGCGTGGTGAGCGGCGCTTCGTAGTTCATCCGGTCGGCATGCTCGTACTTGGCCCTGGCGACCGTCTCGTTGATGAAATACGACACCGCCGAGGCAATGACCATCACGATGCGGATGGCGAAAATCCAGACCAGGAGCTCCGCCTGCACCGCCGGCTCGGTCACCGCCAGCAGGATGAACGAGATCAGCGCCACTCCGGTAACACCGTAGGTCTCGAACCCGTCCGCCGACGGGCCCACCGAATCCCCCGCGTTGTCGCCGGTGCAGTCCGCGATGACGCCCGGGTTCCGCGCGTCGTCTTCCTTGATCTTGAAGACGATCTTCATGAGGTCCGCGCCGATGTCGGCGATCTTGGTGAAGATGCCGCCCGCCACGCGGAGCACCGCGGCGCCGAGCGATTCGCCGATCGCGAAGCCAATGAAGCAGGGGCCCGCGTAGTCACCCGGGATGAACAGCAGGATGCACAGCATCAGCAGCAGCTCGACGCTGATGAGCAGCATGCCGATGCTCATGCCCGCCTTGAGCGGGATCTGGTAGCATGGGTACGGCTTGCCGCGGAGGCTGGCAAAGGCCGCGCGCGAGTTGGCGAAGGTGTTGACCCGGATGCCGAACCAGGCCACGGCGTAGCTCCCGGCCATGCCGATCAGGCTGAACAGCAGGATGATCGCCACCCGGCTCAGCGGGAAGCCGTGGGTCTCCGCGCCCGTCACGGGATCCATGGTCACGGCCAGCTTGCCGAAGTACACCCCCACCGCGATGCCGATGAAGACCCACAGGATCAGCAGGAAGCGGCCCTGCGTCAGCAGGTACGTCTTGCAGGTCTCGTAGATCAGCTCCGACACCTCGAGCATCGAGCGATGGACCTGCATGTTCTTGAGCTGGTTGTAGATCTGCAGGCCGAAGCCGAGCCCCAGCGCGCACACCACCAGGCCGCCGAGCAGCAGCGTGCGGCCGTCGATGCCGCCCAGGAAGATGACCTGCGAGAGGTCCGGGAGCACGAGTGAGGCCTCGCCGCCCGTGTGCCGCGCGGGAGCAGCCGCGGCCTGCGCCAGGAGCGCCGACAGCGGCAGGCCGCCGAGGAGCACCCCGCCGAGAAGCGGGAGCACGAACGAAGCGGCACGGCGAAGCGCCGAACGCGAAAGCGTCATCGGGTAGAGCCTCCTGAGGAATGCGGACATGCGCGCAGGATCAGTACGCGCCGATCGGACGGTGTGTCGGGTCTGCCATCGTGTGCACGAGGGTCAGGAAGCGCTTGGCCAGTTTGTCGGCCTCGCTCTCCCCGACCTGGTTGGTCTCCACGGTCACCAGCGTGTAATGCCCGCCGTCGGCCTGGACGGTCACACCGATCTGGCCGACGCCGCCGGCGAACCGGCGCCGCCGCGACTGCTCCTCGACCGGCGCAAGCCGGGCGCCGAAGAAGGTCGTGGCGCGCGCCAGGACCTCGTCCGGCGTTCCGTGGGTCCGGTGGAAATACTTCATCAGTCGTTCTGGTAGTACTCGATGCCCAGGTGGGTGATCTGCTCTTCGCCCATCAGGTAGCGGAGGGTGTTCTTGAGCTTGGTCTGCTGGATGAACAGGTCGTGCTCGGGATACAGCCCGGGCCCCACCTGGGGGCTCTTGAAGTAGAAGGAGAGCCATTCCTGGATACCGCTCAGTCCCGCGCGTTGCGACAGGTCGAAGAACAGCGCCAGATCGAGCACCAGCGGGGCGGCCAGGATCGAGTCGCGGCAGAGAAAATCGACTTTGATCTGCATCGGGTAGCCGAGCCACCCGAAGATGTCGATGTTGTCCCACCCTTCCTTGTTGTCCCCGCGCGGCGGATAGTAGTTGATCCGCACCTTGTGATACATCTGGCCGTAGAGCTCGGGGTAGAGCTGCGGCTGCAGGATGTATTCGAGCACGCCGAGCTTGGACTCCTCTTTCGTCTTGAAGCTCTCGGGATCGTCGAGGACCTCGCCGTCACGGTTGCCGAGGATGTTGGTCGAGTACCACCCCGCGACGCCCAGCATCCGGGCCTTGAACATGGGCGCCAGGACCGTCTTCACCAGGGTCTGCCCGGTCTTGAAATCCTTGCCACCGATGGCGACGCCCTTCGACTTGGCCAGGGCTTCCATGGCTGGGAAGTCACAGGTCAGGTTCGGGGCGCCGTTGACGAACGGCACGCCCTCCTGGATGGCGGCGTAGGCGTACAACATCGATGGTGCCACGGTCGGGTCGTTCGCGTCCATCGCCTTCTCGAACGCCTCGAGCGTCCAGTGGGCCGGGCCGGGGCTGATGAAGATCTCCGTCGACGCGCACCAGACCATGACGAGCCGGTCGCAGCCGTGCCTGGCCTTGAAGTCGCGGATGTCCTGCCGGAGCGACTCCGCCAGGTCGCGCCTGGTCTTGCCCGTCTTGACGTTCTTGCCCTCGAGCCGCTTGACGTAGGTCTGCTCGAACACCGCCGGCATGGGCTCGAGGGCCCTCAGAAAATCGGCGATCGGCTCGACATGCTCGTGACGGTCGAGAACGCCCGCGTGACGCGCGGCGGCGTAGCCGTTGTCGGGCACCGGATCCCAGGCGCCGAACACCAGATCGTCCAGGCCCGCCAGCGGCACGAACTCCCGGATCAGCGGGGCCCGGCCCTCGGTCCGCTTGCCCAGCCGGATCGTCCCCTGCTGGGTGAGCGACCCGAATGGCTTGGCCAGCCCGCGTCGGATGTTCTCGACCCCCGCGATGAACGTGGTCGACACCGCGCCCAGGCCGACGCAGAGCACTCCGAGCTTCCCCTGAGCCGGGGCGATCCGCCGAGCGGTCTGTTGAGCCACGTGCTAGCGTCCTTTCGCGAGGGTATCCAGCGGGACCGCGGCGTCACGGGTTCGGGACACCCCCTTCGGGGCATCCGCCGCCGCGCCGGCCGGCGTATCGGCATGCCGGTAGACATAAACGAACCGCTGCACCACGGTGACGGCCGACGCGACCGCCAGCAGCGCCACGATGGCTTCGAGCAGCAGCGCGTGCGCCCCCGCCCCCACAACCAGCGAGCACACCCCCACCAGCAGGATCCGCTCGGCGCGCTGCGCGATGCCCACCCGGCAGTCGAGCCCGAGCCCCTCGGCCCGCGCGCGAGTGTACGAGACCAGCAGCGAGCTCAAGATGGCGACCATGCAGGCGATCGCCGCCGGCACCCGGTAGGCCACGTCGGGGGCGGTCAGGAAAAAGGCGCCGATCCCGATGAAGGTGGCGCCATCCCCGACCCGGTCCAGCGTGGAGTCGTAGAAGGCCCCGAACTTGGTGACCATCGCGCCGCCGCGTGCCACCTGCCCGTCGAGCGTGTCGGCAACGCCGCTCAGCAGGAGCAGCGCTCCGCCGAGGCGAATGTGGCCCATCCCGAACGCGACGGCGGATACGAGCACGAGGCCGGTGCCGATGGTCGTGACGGTGTTCGGCCGCACGCCCGATCGGATCAGCCGCGCCACCAGCGGCTCGACCGCCGCGTAGAACGGCTTTTCCAGCGCACCCAGCAGCTTCACCGTCGTCCGTATCCTCGGCAGAAGGGCGAGCGAATGCGGCCCCCGAGCCGGGGCGTCGCAGGCGCAAAGGATAACGGCGAGAACCGGTTAGGGCAATCTGTCGAGCGCTAGGGAGCGGCCCCATACAGCAGGTACGGCGCGACCCGCTCCTTGTACCGGACGAGCTCCGGCTTCCAGCTAGCCACGACCAGACCCGGTGCCTTCCCGGCCTCCAGCGCGTTCCGAAGCTCCGGCCCGCCGGCCAGCCGGTCGAAGTGCGCCGCGATCCAGCCGAAGTCCGTGGCACCACCCGTCGCGCGAACCGCCGCCAGCAGATGCACGGCCGTGGCGGTCGGGTCGTACCGGCTGCGCTCGGTGACCTCCAGACGGATGCCGGGAAGTGGAATATCCGGGTATTTGCCGTCGCCGGGCCGGCGAGCGGTGAAGGTGACGCCGCGGAATCGGACACCTGGCAGCTTCGCCGAGCGCACCCTGGCCAGCACCGCGGCCGTGTCGAGCCACGGCGCGCCGATCTGTTCGAACGGAGCATCCGACCCTCGCCCCACCGAGAGGTTGGTGCCCTCGAAGAGACACAATCCCGGATAATGAAAGAGGCTCTCGACGGTCCGGAGGTTCGGGCTGGGAGGTACGAACGGGAGTCCGGTGCCGTCCCATGCGACCGTGCGCCGCCACCCGTCGACCGGCACGACCCCGAGGTCTCCGCCCAGACCCAAATCCGCCCGCGCCAGGCCAGCCAACTCGCCGAGCGTCAGGCCATGCCGCATCGGCACGGCCAGGCGTCCGACCAACGAGGTATGCGCCGAATCGAGCACATTCCCTTGGATCGGCGCGCCGATCGGATTCGGACGATCGAGCACCACGACCGGTATCGCGTGTCGCGCCGCCGCCCGCATCACCTCCACCGTCGTGGCCAGGTAGGTGTAATAGCGCGCTCCCGCGTCCTGGAGATCGACCAGCATCAGGTCGATACCCTGGAGCATTTCAGCCGTCGGGGCGATACTGCGGCCATAAAGACTGTAGATTGGTAGGCCGGTGGCCGAGTCGATCGATGAGGCGACCGCGGCGCCAGGGTCGGCCGCGCCACGGAAGCCGTGCTCGGGGCTGAACAGCGCCACAAGCTCGATGCCGGCCGCCCTGAGACGCACTACGTCGCTGATCCCTTGCGCATCTACGCCTGCCTGGTTGGTCACCAGACCGACGCGGCGGCCGCGCACCACCGCCAGGCTGTCGGTCAGCAGGACGTCGATGCCGGGACGCACTACGCCCGGCGCCGTGGCCTGGGCAGCGGGTCCGCGGGACCCGCAGCCGAGCGCCCATCCGCAGAGTCCCAGCACGACGAGAGTTCTGTGCACGCCAAGCACCTCACCTGGGTAGTTATCCTGCTGGGCGCCTGCGGCCGCGCGCCGGGCCCGAGCCCGACCTCGCCGATCCCGACCGCCGACGCGGTGGGTCCCGAGACCGATGTCGAGACCCTGCTCGCCGGACTGTCGGTCCGCGACAAGATCGCCCAGCTCGTGATGCCATGGATCCCGGGCACCTATGCCGCCTACGACGACGACGGATTTGCTCGCGCCGAGCGCTGGGTCGACTCGCTGCACGTGGGCGGGATCATCGTGTCCGTCGGCTCGCCCCTCGACGTCGCGGCCAAACTGAACCGGCTGCAGCGACGCTCCCCGCTGCCCCTCCTGGTGGGATCCGACTTCGAGGGCGGCACCAGCCTCCGGCTCAACGGCGGCACCCTCCTCCCTCCCAATATGGGCGTGGCCGCCACCGGGAGCGACAGCGCCGCCTACGACCTCGGCCGCATCACCGCACTCGAGGGGCGCGCGGTCGGCGTCCACCTCGCGTTCGCACCCGTGGCCGACGTCAACAACAACCCGGCGAATCCGATCATCAACACCCGCGCCTTCGGCGAGGATCCCGCGGAGGTCGGTCGCCTGGTGGCCGCGGAGGTGCGCGGGCTCCGGGAACACGGGATGCTCGCCACGGCCAAACATTTTCCCGGCCATGGCGACACCGGCACCGACTCGCACCTGGCGCTCCCCGTCATCGCGTCGACCTGGGGTCGGCTCGATTCCGTCGAGCTCGTGCCGTTCCGGGCGGCCATCGCGGCAGGGGTCGACGTGATCATGACCGCGCACATCGCGCTGCCGGTCATCGATCCCGGCGAGGTACGCCCCGGCACCGTCGCGCCCAACATCCTCACCGGCATCCTGCGCGACTCGCTCGGCTTCCGGGGGATGGTCGTCACCGATGCGCTCAACATGGCGGGTGTGGCCGACGCCTACGGGGCCGAAGCGGGAGTGCGCGCGTTTGTGGCGGGCGCGGATCTGCTGCTGCAGCCGGCCGATCCGCGCACCGCCATCGACGCGATGGTCCGCGCGGTCGATCGCGGCGAGATCAGCGCCGACCGCCTCGACCGCTCGGTCCGGCGCGTGCTCGAGGCCAAACGCGGGCTTGGACTCTTCCTTCGGCGCACGGTGCCGCTGGACAGCGTGCCGGCGGTCGTGGGCAGCGCCGCGCTGCAGGCCGATGCGGCGGCGATCGCGGAACGGTCGATCGTCATGGTGAAGGACTCGGGCGGGGTGGTCCACGCCCTGCCCCGCTCGCGTCCCGCGCTCACGCTCGTGACCTACGCCGAGGATGAGCATCGAACGGTCGGTGCGGCCCTCGCGAGCGAGCTCCGGACGCAAGGGTTCGGGGTCACGGTGGCTCGGCTGTGGCCTGCCAGCGGCCGCGCCAGCTACGACTCCGCCGCGGCGCTGCTCGGCCGGGGGGCGACCGCGGTCTTCGCCACCGCGGACCGGCCGGTCGCGGGGCGCGGCACCATCGGGCTGCCAGCGGCGATGACGGCGCTGATCGGCCGGACCGCGCGCGAGCGGCCCGCGGTGCTCGTCTCGCTCGGCAACCCCTACGTCATCGGCGGCCTGCCCGAGGTGGGCTCATACCTGATCGGTTGGCGCTCCAACGCTGTGACCGAACGGGCGGTGGCACGCGCGCTCGCCGGCGCGGCGCCGATCACCGGCCGGCTCCCGATTGCCTTGCCACCCGACTACGCCCGCGGCTGGGGCCTCCAGCGGCGGGCGCCATGATCCCCCGACCTCCTTCCTGACCAGGGAGTCTCGATGCGTCTCGAATTCTCCGACTGGCTGATCATCGCGCTCTACTTCGTCGTCTCCGCCGCCATCGGGCTCGCGTACACCCGGAGGTCGAGCCAGTCGCTCGCCGATTACTTCGTCTCCGGCCGCTCCCTACCGTGGTGGCTGGCCGGGACGTCGATGGTCGCCACCACCTTCGCGGCCGACACCCCGCTGGTGGTCGCCGGCCTCGTCGCCAAGTACGGCGTTGCCGGCAACTGGCTGTGGTGGAACGGCGCGTTCTCGGGCGTGCTCACCGTGTTCTTCTTTTCGCGACTCTGGCGCCGGGCGGGGGTGCTGACCGACGTCGAGTTCGCCGAGCTGCGCTACGGCGGCCGGCCGGCCGCGGTCCTGCGGGGGTTCCGGGCGATCTACCTGGCGATCCCGATCAATCTGATCATCATGGGCTGGGTGACGCGGGCCATGGTCACCATCCTCGAGATCAGCCTCAATATCGATTCCTGGAAGGCGGCCATCTTCCTGTTCGGCGTCACCGCGCTCTACAGCGTCCTGGGCGGACTCTGGGGCATCATCGTCACCGATCTGTTCCAGTTCATCTTCGCGATGGGCGGCTCGATCCTGCTCGCGGTGCTGGCCGTGCAGTCGATGGGCGGGCTCGATGCGCTCGCTGTCCAGGCCGCCGCGCACTTCGGCTCGACCGAGGCCGCCTTCGGCATCATCCCGCCACTCGACGCCCCCTGGCTGCCGCTCACCACGCTGCTCGTCTGGCTGAGCGTGCAGTGGTGGGCGGCGTGGTATCCTGGGCAGGAGCCGGGCGGCGGCGGCTACGTGGTGCAGCGCATTCTGTCGGCCAAGGACGAGCGCCACGGGCTGCTGGCCACCCTGTGGTTCACCATCGCCCACTACGCGCTCCGTCCGTGGCCGTGGATCCTGGTGGGATTCGTCGCCCTGATCCGCTACCCCGGACTCGACAACCCGGAGGAGGGCTACGTGCGGGTGATGGTGGACGTCCTGCCGTCGCCGTACAAGGGACTGCTGCTCGCGGCATTCGCCGCGGCCTACATGAGCACCATCAGCACCCACCTCAACTGGGGCGCGTCGTACCTGGTCAACGACGTCTATCTCCGATTCATCAAGCCGGACGCCTCGCCGCGCGCGCAAGTGCTCGCGTCGCGGGGGGCCACCCTAGTGCTGATGGTCTCGTCGCTCGTGGTGATGGGGTTTCTGAGCAGCGTCGAGCAGGGCTGGAAGATTCTGCTCGCCCTCGGCGCCGGCACCGGGCTCGTGTTCATCCTGCGCTGGTACTGGTGGCGCGTGAATGCCTGGTCGGAGATCAGTGCCATGGCGGCGTCGTTCGTGACCTCGCTCGCCCTCGCCACCGGCGGCCACTCCATGAGCGACACCGGCACCCGGGACTACGCCTTCACGATGCTCACGACCGTATTGGTCACGACGGTGGTCTGGCTGACGGTCACCTTTTTGACCGCGCCCGAATCCGATGCCACCCTGGAGCGCTTCTATCGGCGGGTCCGGCCCGGGGGGCCCGGCTGGCGCGGAGTGGCCCGCCGCCTGGGCTACGGGGACGAGCCGATTCCGGGCGGGGCGCTTTCCTGGGTCAACTGGCTCGCCGGGCTGGTGGCGGTGTATGCGGCGGTGTTCGCGGTCGGTGCGGTCGTGACGGGTGCACCGCTTCGGGGGCTGGTGTACGCCGTCGCGGCTACGGGGGCTTTCTTGTTGATTTACCGTAACTTGCGTGCCGACGAACAACTTATGGCCAGCGTTGACACCAGCCTCGATCCTGGGTTAGGTTTGGATCCAGGGAAGTGACGTTCACCGCCGACCAGGATGGAGGGAGCTTCGCATGAGCGCCGACCAGCAGACCGCGGCCACCGGCTTTCAGATGACCCTGACCGAGCGGGCGGCTGAAGAGGTGCGGAAGTTCATCGCCCAGGAGCAGGTCTCCGTCGAGACCGCCGGCCTGCGCGTGAGCGTGCTGCCGGGCGGCTGTTCGGGATTCAAGTACAGCCTGAACGTCGAGGAGCGCGCACTGGAAGACGACATGGTGCACGACCTGCGGGGCGTCCGGGTGTTCATCGACGGCTTCAGCGCCCAGTACATGGCCGGCGTCACCGTGGACTACGTCAGCTCCATGCAAGGCTCGGGATTCACCTTCAGCAATCCGAACGCGACCGGCGGCTGCGGGTGCGGCAGCAGCTTCACCGCCTGAGCACGCATCGCACACCGGGTCACCCTGAGCGCAGCGAAGGGGGCATGATCGAGGTCATGCCCCCTTCGC
>JACCSZ010000381.1 GCA_013812695.1 Gemmatimonadales bacterium
TATGTGGTATTGGGCGTAAGCGGCGCGGCTGGGCGGAAGCGAAGGGTCACCGGATCGCGCCAGTCCACCGTGCCGGGCACCGCCGGCGCGATGGCGAACACGGCGCGCGGATCCACGCTCCGGTCGAGCGAGCCGGCCACCGGCCGGTCGAACACCACCGTGACGGCGGTGGTCGGGGCCGCGTCGCCCGCGGGCGTGACGCGGAGGACCTTGAGCTCCGCGCCGGGGTCGAAGAGCACCCCCAGACTCGCAGCCATGGTCAGCCGGAACACGAACGATTGCGGGGTGGGCATCATCGGCTCGCGCGGATCTCCGCCTCGGCTTCCTCCTCCCCCTCCAGAAACTCGTTCCGGTACATCCGGATCAGCTCGAAGAAGTAGGAGATGGCCAGCGGCCCGATCAGCAGACCGAGCAGCCCGAACCAGCTGAGGCCGGCAAAGGCGCCGATGACCGTGATGTACGGATGGATCCGCGCCCACCGGCTGAAGACGTAGGGTCGGATCACGTTGTCCACGTTGCCCACCACCACGACGCCCCAGACGGCCAGCGCGATCGCCCATCCGTACTGGCCCTCGAGGGCAAGCGCGCCGACGCCGGGCCCCCAGATCAGGCCGCTGCCGACGACCGGCAGGATCGCGACGATGATGGTGACGACGCCCCAGAAGACCGCGTTGGAGAGCCCGGTGACCGCGAAGGCGAGCCCCACCAGCAGTCCCTGCATCGAGGACGTGAGACCGACGCCGACCAGCGTCGAGAACGTCACGTCGCGAAACCGGACCCGCAGCACTTCGGCGTTCTCGGCGCTGAAGGGGATGAACGGGCGGATCGCGTGCCACGCTCCCGCGGGGGCCACCAGCAGATAGAACAATCCGAAGAACGCGATCGTGAGCTGAATGCCGAGTCGCGTGGCCGTGCCCACCACGCTGAGCGCGCTGGTGCCGGCCCACGACACGATCTGCGAGCCGAGGGCCTCGATCTGCGCGCCGATGTCGTAGGGCCCGAGGCGCATCTCCCGCAGCCGGGCCAGGAGCGGGCTTCGGATCACACCGCTGGCCATCGCCTGTGCCTCGTTGGCCACCAGGCCGATGAACGAGATGCCGGGCCCCACCACCAGCACGAGCGCGAGCAGCACGACGATACCCGCCGCCAGTCCGGGCTTGGACCCCCGCCGGACCAGCGCGTGATACAGCGGATTGAACACGACGTAGAGCACCAGCGCGCCCATGAGTCCGGTGCTGAACGGCCAGAGCGCGTACGCCAGGCCCAGGCCCAGCACGAAAATGAGCAGGGCCGCCCGCTGTCGCTTGGTGTCGAGAAATGGCATGCCAAAGAGTACGAGCGGCGAGCACGCGTCGCCAGCGGCCCCGCTCTTGCCGCTCCAGGTGCGACGCGCGACATTACGTCACCCCGACCCTCCATCCTGTAGTGCGCCGGAGTCCGGCCCTTGGACCTGGACAACGAACATTCCACCTCGCTCCGCGCCCCGGAGCGGGCCCACGCGCCGCGCCAGTCCGGCCCGCTGGGCGCGCTGGCCGAACCGGCCCTCGACCGCCTGACCGGTCTCGCCAGCCGGCTGCTGCGGTGCCCCGCGGCGGTGGTCTGCGCGGCCGGGGAGGATCGTCCCGTCATCCTGAGTGTGCGGGGGCCCACCGACGCCGCGTCGAACTCTCGCCCGATGCCGATAGACGAGTCATTTTGCCGGTGTGCCCTCGCCGCGAAGGCGCCGGTGGCCATCGAGGATATCCGACAGCCCGAGGCGCTCCGCGCCAACCCGGTGCTGGCGGAGCTGGGCATCGTCTCCTACGCGGGCGTCCCGCTGCTCGCGCTCGACGGCCACGTGCTCGGCAGCCTGAGCGTGGTGGACGTGCGACCGCGGCAGTGGTCCTCGGCCGAGCTGGCGGACCTGAATGATCTGGCGGCGCTCGCCGCCTCCGAGCTTCAGCATCGGCTGCACGAGGCCGACCGCCACCGCCTCGACCCGCGGCTGGTCAGGGCCGAGCGCGCGCGCGCCATCGGGCAGCTCGCGGGGGGCATCGCGCACGACTTCAACAACCTGCTCACCGGGATCATCGGGCACGTCGCGCTCCTCCAGGAGGAGCCCGGACTCTCGGAGGTCGGTCGCGAAGACCTGGCCCAGATTCACCGCTCCGCCGACCGGGCCGCCGGCCTCACGCGCCAACTGCTCGCCTACAGCCGCCGCCAGGTGCTCGCGCCGCGCGTGCTCGACCTCAACCAGCTCGTGGCCGGGTGTCTCTCGACGCTCCGCCGGCTCATGGGCGAGCGGGTTCAGGTCGTCTCAATGCCCGCCCCGCGTCTCGATCCGGTCGTCGCCGATCCCAATCAGCTCGAGCACGTGCTCACCCAGCTCTGCGCCAACGCACGCGAGTCGATGCCCGACGGCGGTACGCTGGAGATCGCCACCCGTCAGGAGCGGATCGATACGGTAGCCGCCGCGCGGCTCCACGGGCTGCGTTCCGGTACGTACGTGCTGATGGAGGTGCGGGACACGGGGCGCGGCATGGATGGGCCGACCCTCGAGCGGATCTTCGAGCCGTTCTACAGCACCAAGGCTCCGAGTGCAGGCGCGGGGCTTGGCCTTGCGTCGGTGTACGGCATCGTGAAGCAGAGCAGCGGGCACATCGAGGCCGTGAGCGCGCCCGGCCAGGGCGCCACGTTCACGATCTACCTTCCCCGCCACGAGGGCAGCGGGCCGGTCGGCGCTGCTGAGCGTCCGCGCGAGCCGGGCGGCGGCACCGAGACGATCCTGCTCGTCGAAGATGAAGCGCAGGTGCGCGAGCTGGCCCGCCGGGTGCTCCAGCGGGCCGGCTACACCGTGCTCGCGGCGCCCGACGGCGAGGCGGCGACGGCGATCGCCGACCGGCACCCGGGGCACATCCACCTGCTCATCACCGACATGCTCCTTCCGCACCTTGGCGGCCGCGAGCTGGCGGCGCGCCTCGGCATTCACCGGCCGGCCATCAAGGTGATTTACGTCTCCGGCACGAGCGACAGCTCGATCGCCCGCCTCAGGCTCGTCCAGCCGGGCATGGAGTTTCTCGAGAAGCCGTTCTCCCTCGACCGGCTGCTCCGGACCGTGCGCCAGGCCTTGGGCGGCGAGGCCGACGGAGGGAGCCGGCCGACCTGAGATCCGGCAACTCCTCGACCGTACCTCCTGAGCGATATACATTCGGGGCACGCTTCGAGCGGGCGGCCCCTCGCCGCCATCCGCTGCCGTCCCAAAGGTCGCACTCGTGGTCTCTGCCCTCCCTGATCTGCTGGCGCGCACGCCTGCTGCCGCCCTGGCCGCGCTCGCCCTGGCCATGGTGCTGGCGCTCCTCGCCCTGTTCTGGGCGGAGCGGCGCCGGCGGCTTCGGGCCGAGCACGCGGGGGGCATCGCGGCCGGCCAGCTCCGGACGATCACCGCCAGCATGCGGGAAGGGGTGATCGCCTACGACATGGACCGGCAACTCACCGTGGTGAACCCCGCGTTCGAGCGGCTCACCGGCTACGACGCCGAAGATCTCCGCGACCAGGAATTCCTGCAGTATGTCCACCCCGACGACCGGCCCGCCCTGCTCGCCGAATGGGAGCGACTCGCGGGCGGCGGTTCGCTCCGCGACCAGGAGTATCGGGTGGTCACCCGCACCGGTCAGGTGCGCTGGTGCGCCAGCGCCTGGGAGCCGCTTCGCGACGAGCAGGGCCGGCAGATCGGCTACCTCGGCACCGAGTTCGACATCACCGAGCGCAAGCTGGCCGAGGAGGAGATGCGGCTCGACACCGAGGTCTTCCAGGCGCTCATGGAGGTGCAGCAGGCGGTGGCGGCGGCGGGCCTCGACTCGGCCACCGTGATGCACGTGATCGCGGAGCGCAGCCGCGCGCTCACCGGCGCGTCCGGTGTCGTGGTCGAGACGGTCGAGGACGACATGCTCGTGCCCCGGGTCCGGATCGGCGTCGAGAGCCCGCAGTTCCGCGTGAGCGGTAGTCTGTCCGGCGCCTGCGTCAGCACCGGCGAGCTCCAGCGCTCGGACGACGTCCGCACCGACGCCCCCATCGAGCACGACGCGTATCAGACGCAGGGCATCCGCTCGATGCTGGTGGTCCCGCTCCGCGACGACCAGCGCATCATCGGCGCGCTCAAGGTCGTGTCGCCCACACCCGCCGCGTTCAGCGACCGGGACGCCAAAGCCCTCCGGCTGCTCGGCGGGCTGGTGGGGGCCTCGCTCGAGCACGCCGCCGCCTACGAATCGCGCCACTGCCGGCTCGAGGAGCGCACTCAGGCGCTCCAGGAGAGCGAGCAGCGGTTCAAGCAACTCGTGGACGCGGCGCAGGAAGGGATCTGGGTGTCGGATGACCGCGGCGTCATCACCTACGTGAACCAGCGCATGGCCGACCTGCTCGGCTACCCCAACGGCGCGCTGCTCGGGCGGCCGGTTTCCGATTTTCTCGACGCCACGGCGCGAGCCGGGGCCCATCGCCCGCTCAGCCGGCCCGAAGCCGGCGGCGAGCGCCGCGACCTCCGCTTCCGCCGGCAGGACGGCACCGAGCTCTGGGTGTTCGCGTCGGCGAGCCCGATCACGGGCCGGGACGGCGCGGCCGTCGGCACCGTGGGCATGATCACCGACATCAGTGATCGCAAGCGCGACGAGGAACGCCTCCGGCGCTCGGCCGAGCGCCTGGGCGTGCTGCACGACGTGGATCAGGCGATCCTCGCCGCGCGCTCGCCGGCCGAGATCGGCCGCGCGGCACTCGGTCGCGTGCGCCGGCTGGTGCCGTGCACCCGCTGCACGGTCCTGCTGTTCGATTTTCCCGCCGGACAGGCGGAGCTGATCGCCGGCTTCGCCGCGGGCGCACCGCTCCCCCCGGCCACGGTGCCGATGGACCAGCTCTCGCCCGGCGAGACTCTCTGGAGGGGCGCGGCGCGGGCGATCGACGACCTGGCGGCGACGGAGTCGCCGGCCCCACTCCTCCAGCAGCTCCGCGACGAGGGAATCCGCAGCGTGCTGAGCGTCCCGCTGCTCGTGGAGTCCGAGACGATCGGTGAGATCAACCTCGCCTCGAACGCGCCGCACGCGTTCAGCGCCGAGCACCGCGACATCGCCAGGGAGATCGCGGCGCCGCTCGCCGTCGCCATCCAGCAGGCCCGGCTGCGCGAGGAGCTCGGTCGCCAGGCGGGGGAGCTCGAGCGCCGCCTGGTCGAGCGCGGCGCGGCGCTGCGCGCGGCCACCGCCGAGCTCGAGACGATGCTCTACGCCGTCTCCCACGACCTCCGCGACCCGCTCCGCCACATCTGCGGGTTCACGCAGCTCCTGCTCGACGACTCGGGGGCCGCGCTCGACCCGTCCGTGCAACACCACGCCGCGCGGATTCGCGACGGCGCCACCCGAATGTCGAGCCTGGTGGACGACCTGGTGCACCTCGGTCGGGTATCGCGGCAGGACCTCATGCGCCGCCCGGTGGACCTGACCCTGCTGGCCGAGGACGTGGTGAGCCAGCTGCAGCCGCAGGCCAACGGCCGCGAGGTCGAGTGGCACGTGCAACCGCTGCTCACCGTCGACTGCGACGCCGTGCTCGTTCGCGCCGCGCTCCTCAGCCTGCTGGCCAACGCGCTCAAGTTCACCCGGCCGCGCGATCGCGCGGTGATTACGGTGCGGCCGATCGAGCACCAGGGCCAGGCCGGCCTGGCCGTGCAGGACAACGGCGTCGGGTTCAAGATGGCGTACGCCGGCAAGCTGTTCGGCGTGTTCCAGCGGCTCCACCGCTCGGACGAGTTCGAGGGCAACGGCGCGGGGCTCGCGCTCGTGCAGCGCGTGGCGAATAAGCACGGCGGGCGGGTGTGGGCCGATTCGGGTGCGCAGGGCGGCGCCACGTTCTATCTCACGCTGGGTGCGCCGGCCGCCTGATGCTGCCGGACGAGCTGGACCTCCTGCTCGTCGAGGACGATCCGCTCGAGGCGGAGCTCCTGCTTCGTCCGCTCCGCGAGCTGGCCGCGCCCGAGCGCATCGGCGTTGCCCGGGACGGCGAGGAAGCGCTCGATTACCTGCTCGGCCGCGGGGCCTACCGCCACCGCCTCGGCGGCCTCCTGCCGCGCCTCGTGCTCTTGGAGCTCAAGCTTCCGCGGCTCGACGGTGTCGAGGTCCTGCGGACGCTTCGGGCCAGCCCGCGCACCGCGACCATCCCCGTGGTCCTGCTCACCTCGTCGGCCGAGCCGCGCGAGCTGACGCAATGCTACCAGGCCGGCGCCAACAGCTGCGTTCGGAAGCCGGTCGAGTTCAGGGATCTCGCGGAGACGCTGCGGACGCTGGGCCGATACTGGCTCCGCCTGAACCGCGCGGCGTCGGACCGGGTAGCGGTGGGGTAGATCGTAGTGACACTTTCCGGCGACGGTGGTCGTCCGGTATCCTCCTGATGGACCTGCCCTGTTGTCATCCTGACCGCAGCGAAGGAGCCATGCCGCAGGTGTTGCCTCCTTCGCTCCCCTCAGGATGACACTTGTTCCTTCAAGCGCCGAGCCCGCCGTGCCCCACATCGCCCGAACGATCGTCCTCCTCCTGGCCCTCGCCGCTCCCCTCGCCGCCCAGTCCGCGGTCGACATCCCGTACCAGCGCTTCGTCCTGCCGAACGGCCTGACCCTGCTGGTCCACGAGGACCGCAAGGCGCCGATCGTGGCGGTGAACGTGTGGTACCACGTCGGCTCGAAGAACGAGCGTCCGGGGCGCACCGGGTTCGCCCACCTGTTCGAGCACCTGATGTTCAACGGGAGCGAGCACTACGACAAGGAGTTCCAGGGGCCCCTCGAGCGAGCCGGCGCCACGGGCCTCAATGGCACCACCAACGAGGATCGGACCAACTACTTCGTGAACGTGCCGGTCTCGAGCCTCGATCTGGCGCTGTGGCTCGAGAGCGACCGCATGGGTCACCTGGTCGGCGCCATCAGCCAGGCCAAGCTCGACGAGCAGCGCGGCGTCGTGCAGAACGAGAAGCGCCAGGGCGAGAACGAGCCCTACGGCAAGGTGTGGGAGTTCCTCACGCCGCGGCTCTACCCCGCCAACCATCCGTACTCGTGGGGCGTCATCGGCTCGATGGCGGACCTCGACGCGGCCAGGCTCGACGATGTGAAGGCGTGGTTCCGGGACTACTACGGCCCCGCGAATGCCGTCGTGGTGGTCGCGGGCGACGTGGACGCCAAGATCGCGCGTGAAAAGGTCGAGCGCTACTTCGGCGACATCCCGTCGGGCCCGCCGGTCGCGCGCCAGGGCGCCTGGATCGCCAAGCGCGCCGGAAGCCAGCGCGGGGTCATGCAGGACCGCGTGCCACAGACGCGGATCTACAAGGTCTGGAACGTGCCGCAGTGGGGCACCGCGGACGCCGATCACCTGACGCTGGCCGCGTCGGTGTTGAGCACCGGCAAGTCCTCGCGGCTGTACCGGCGTCTGGTCTACGACGAGCAGATCGCCACCGACGTAGACGCGTCCCTCGACCTGCGCGAGATCGGCGGCCTGTTCGTCATCGAGGCGGGTGTCCGCCCGGGCGTGGACCCGGCCAAGGTGGAGCGAGCCGTCGAAGCGGAGCTGGCGCGCTTCCTCGGCGCCGGCCCCACGCCGGTCGAGCTGCGGCGCGCCCAGACGCTCGCGCGCGCCGGGTTCATCCGCGGGGTCGAGCGCATCGGCGGGTTCGGCGGGAAGTCGGATGTACTCGCCAAGGGGCAGGTGTTCGCCGGACGGCCCGACTTCTACACGGTGCAGATGCGGCGCGTGGCCGCTGCCACCCCGGCGCAGCTCCGCGCGGCCGCCGTGCGCTGGCTGTCCGATGGCGACTACACGCTCGAGGTGCAGCCGTTCCCCGAGTACGCGGTCGCGCCGTCGGGGGCGGATCGAAGCCGCCTCCCCGAGCCCGGCGCGCCCGCCAAGGCGGAGTTCCCCGCCCTCGTGCGCGCGGAACTCTCGAACGGGCTCAAGATCGTGCTGGCCGAGCGGCGGTCGATCCCGCGGGTCCGGTTCGACCTGCTGCTCGACGCGGGGTTCGCCGCCGACCAGTTCGCCCGGCCCGGCACCGCGAGCCTGGCGATGAGCATGCTCGACGAGGGCACCGCCACGCGCGGCGCGCTCGAGATCAGCGACCGGCTCGCGGACCTGGGCGCCACCATCGGCGCCGGGTCGCGGCTCGACGTGTCGAGCGTGTCGCTCGACGCGCTGCGCGAGCGGCTCGACCCGGCGCTCGAGCTGTTCGCGGACGTCATCCTCCACCCGGCGTTCCGGCCGGGCGACGTCGAGCGGCTCCGGAAGCAGCGCCTGGTTCAGATTCAGCGCGAGAAGGCCGATCCGTTCGGCATGGCGCTCCGCGTCTTCCCCCGCGTGGTGTTCGGCGAAGGCCACGCCTACGCCAACCCGTGGAGCGGGTCCGGCACCGAGGCGTCGACCCAGCGTATCACACGCGAGGACCTGGTCAAGTTTCACGCGACCTGGTTCAAGCCCAACCACGCTACGCTCGTCGTAGTAGGCGCCACGACGATGGCTGAGATCCAGCCGAAGCTCGAGCGGCTGTTCGCGCGCTGGCGGCCGGGCGACGTCCCGGTGAAGAACATCGCGGCGGTCGCGGCGCGGACCCGGCCGGCGGTCTACCTGCTCGACCGCCCGGACGCGATCCAGACCACGCTCATCGCCGGCAACGTGGCGCCGCCCAAGGCGAATCCCGACGAGCCGTCGATCGAGATCATGAGCGCCGTGCTGGGCAGCGACTTCGGCTCCAGGCTGAACATGAATCTGCGCGAGGACAAGCACTGGTCCTACGGCGCGTTCAGCTTCATCCGCGATGCCCGGGGGCCCCGGCCGTTTCTCGCCCTGGCTCCCGTGCAGACCGACAAGACCAAGGAAGCGATCCTCGAGCTGCAGAAGGAGCTGCGGGGCATCGTCGGCGCGCGTCCGGTCCAGGCGGGCGAGCTCGAACGCGCCAAGGCGTCCCTCACTCTCACGCTCCCAGGATCCTGGGAGACGATGGACGCCATCGCCGCCTCCATCGCGGACATCGTGGCGTTCGGCCTCGACGACCGCTACTTCGACACCTACGCCGACAAGGTCCGGGCCCAGACGCCGGCGAGCGTGACGGCCGCCGCGGCGAGAACGGTCCAGCCGGACCGCCTCGTGTGGGTCATCGTGGGAGATAGAGCCAAGATCGAGCCGGCGGTCCGGGAGCTCAACCTCGGCGAAGTCCACCTCGTGGACGCCGACGGGAACGCCGTGGCGGCATCCTGAATCCGATCGGCTCGCCCGCCGTAGCCAAGCCGGTGGCTCCCCGATACTCTTCACGCTCCTCACTACCGCTCGACGGGGGCGTGATGTCCGCCTGGCGTGCCGCTCCATTCGTGGCGCTCATGTTCATCGTGCTCGCCCCCACGCCCGCGCTCGCTCAGGCTCGCCGCGGTGGCGGCCTCCTGAGCGGCCCCATCGTGCTCGGCCCTCGCGTCGGACGCGACTTCGGCAACCACGCCTGGAGCCTCGGCGCGCAGGTGAGCGTGCCGGTGGGCAGCAATCTCGAGCTCCGGCCCAGCGGTGATTTGTTCTTCCCGCGCGACGCCGAGACCGGCTGGCAGGCGAACGGCGATGCCGCCATTCGCTTCGGGCAGGGCGGCGGTCTCTACGCCGGTGGCGGCGTCGCATTCGCCCATCCCGGCAACGGCGAGACAAAAACGGGGTACAACCTGTTCTTCGGCCTGGGCACCGCGGCGCCCAGCGAACGGCTCAAGCCGTTCGTCGAGTTTCGCTGGACTTTCGTGGATGACACCAGTCCGTTTCGCCTGGCACTCGGCTTCAACTACCGGCCGTAAGCGGGCCTCTTGGTCCACCCGGCTCCGGACAGACTCACTTCTAGGAGATCACTCGTGCCTACCAGCACCTCCAACGCCGTCTGGGAAGGCGGCCTCCGCGGCGGCCGTGGTCACTTCGACGCCGGCTCCGGCGTGATCAGCGGTGATTACTCGTTCGCCACGCGCTTCGAGAGCGCCACGGGCACCAACCCGGAAGAGCTGATCGCGGCCGCGCACGCGGCGTGTCTCAGCATGGCGCTCTCCGCGGGTCTCGAAGCCGCCAAGACCCCCGCCACGCGCATCAGCACCAAAGCCGCCTGCACCATCGAGAAGGTGGGCGACGGGTTCCGGATCACGAAGATGAAATTGGAAGTGCGGGGCGAGGTGCCGGGCCTCGACGAGGCGGGCTTCCGCGCGGCGGCGGAGCAGGCCAAGGACGGGTGTCCGGTGTCTCAGGCGCTCAAGGGGAACGTGCCGATGGAGCTCGACGCGAGGCTGGCATAGATCCGGTCTGCCACACCCTGGTCGGCGCCGCGCTGGCGCGGAGTGGTCTCGGGCGGCGCACCGCCCTCGGAACCGCCACACTCCTCATCGGCGCCAACCTCCCCGACCTCGACATAGTGGCCTTGCTCGACGGGCCGGCGGCAAGCCTGGCGTTCCGCCGAGGGTGGACGCACGGCATCCCGGCCCTCGCGGTGCTGCCGTTCCTGCTCACCGGCGGCATGGTGCTGTTCGACCGGCTTGCGCGGCGCAGGACGAACCCGGCTCTCGCACCGCTGGTCGTGCCACGCGAACTGCTGCCCCTCGCCGCCGTCTCCATACTCAGCCATCCGATGCTGGACACCCTCAATACCTACGGGGTGCGCTGGCTGATGCCGTTCCGCGGCGACTGGTTCTACGGCGACACGCTCTTCATCGTGGACCCGTGGCTGTGGCTGGTGTTGGGAGTCGGCGTCCTCGCGAGCCGGCCGGCGCGCGGCGCTGACCATCGTGCCCGCCCGGCCACGCGACCGGCCAGAATCGCGCTCGCGCTGAGCGTTCTGTACGTGACCGGGATGGCGCTGTCGGGGCTCGCGGCGCGGGAGGTATCGAGGCGCGAGCTGAACGCGCTGGGAGGGCCGCCCGTGGAGCGCATCATGGTGGCCCCGCGCCCGCTGACGCCGTTCGCGCGCCATGTCGTGGCGCAGCAGGGCGACAGCTATCGCGTCGGCTCGTTCCGCTGGCTCAGGCGGCCGCACGTCGAGCCCCAGTCGCTGCAATCCGTTCCCCGGCCGCGCTCGGACGACCCGGCGCTGCTGGCCGCCCGCGCCGAGCCGTTGGGCCGCCGGTTTCTCGGATGGGCGAGATTCCCGATCGTCCAGGTCGAACCGAGCGCCACCGAGAGCACGCTCGTCCACCTGATCGATCTCCGGCATGCCGACCGGGACTTCGGCAGCGTCACGGTGCCCATCCTCATCCCGCCGCGAGCTTCCGCGCCACGTTGAGGTAGCCTTGCACCCATCGCCGACAAACGGTCCTGCCGCTCCTGCTCGAGCAGCCGGCCGTCGGGGCCGAACGCCTTGTCCGCCCAGGGCAGGGTGTACATGTCGGGGTGCAGCAGCACGCCCAACCCTTCGAGCGGGATGCGCAACTGCCAGAGGCCGCGAATGCCGCCCACCTGTCCGTTGGACGCGGCCAACAGAAAGCCGGACTTCCCGCGAAGCGGCACGGGGCGGATGCGCGAGACCCAGTCGATCGCATTCTTGAGCGTGCCGGGCATCGAAAAGTTGTACTCCGGGCACGCGATCATGAGGCCGTCCGCCGCACCGATCCGCCGCCCCAGCTCCTCGGCGCCACCCGGGATGCCCGACGCGGCCTGCGCGTCCGCGTCGTACAGCGGCATGTCGAACTCACGAAAGTCGGCGAGATCGACCTCGGCACCGCCCTGCCGCGCGAGGTCGGCCGCGAGCTGCACCAGCTTCCTGTTCCAGGAGGCGCGGCGCAGCGAGGCGGCGAACGCAAGGACCTTGGGCACCGTCAGTTCGACGTCATCGTGTAGCGGATCAGCACGCCTTCGACGAACTCGGCCGTCACCAGTCCGGCGTCCGTGGCGTAGGATCGGGTCGTCACCTTGAGCCGGCCTTCCTTCCGCTCGACGCTCTTCTGCGGTGTACCGAGGAGGCGGTCCACGTCCGCGAGCAGCATGCCCTTGGTGGGGAGCCCACCTGAGGCGGCACGCGGCGCGGGCGCGTTGGCGATCGGGAGCGCGGGCGGCGTGTCGGCCGTCCCGCCGCCCGCTACGGTCTCGGAAAAATCGACGTACGCGGCCAGCGCCGACTTGATGCCTGCCGGCGTGATGGCGGACGCCGGCACGCCGTCCTTGTAACGGATGTTGAAGCGCGAGCCGCCCTCGAGCCGCCGCTCGCGGATGTTCGCCTTCTTCGACTCCTCCGCCTCCGCCACGCTCGCGCGGTTCCGGGAGTTCTCACGCTCGCGGCCGGCCTTGAGGTCGTCGATCTCCTCCTTGATCTCGCGCCGCCTCGCCGGGTCGATTTCCCGCTTGAGCTCGCCCTCGAGGTTCTGTTCGCGTTTGGTCTTGGGCGCGTCGCTCACGCCGACACTCGACGAGGTTTCGTCGCCCATGGTGCCGTACCCGCCGCCGTCGAGCTGGAACTCGATCAGCTTCGACTTGACCTTGATCTTGGTGACCAGCGCGTCGTCGCCCGACTTGAGCGCCGTGCCGTTGTCCTTGAGGCGATCGGCGTGGCGCGGGAAATCGAGCGGTTTCGGGGTGCCTGGATAGATGTCGACGCCGGCTTCGGTGCCGGGCATCGCGATTCTGAGCGTGACGGATTGGCCCTCGAAGTAGTCCCTGAGCGTTGCCTCGGATTGGGCTGCGGTGGGAGCGGGGGCGATCAGCAGCAGCAGGCACGGGATCGGGCGGATGGCCATGGGATCCTCATTGATTGGACGAGCGAGGCCACATTGGATATATTGTATACATCGTATCACATTTTACATTCCAATGGTGACGTTTGACGATAGCCAGAGCGCCCCTCAGCGATGAGGTCTACCGCCAGATCCTGCAAAGGGTTCAGCGAGGTGAGATTCCCCCTGGCGACCGCCTCCGGGATGCCGTCCTCGCCACTCAACTTGGCGTGAGCCGAACGCCGATTCGGGAGGCACTGCTCCGGCTCTCCAGAGACGGGGTCCTGGAGAACACCGTCGGCCGCGGGTTCCGGGTCCGCCCGCTCGACCCCGGCGAGCTCAGCGAGGTAGGCGTTATCCTGGGCGCCCTCGAATCGCTCGCCCTGCGCCTGTCGCCCGACCCCTCTCCCGAGCGGCTCGCCCGGCTGCGATCGCTCGACCAGACCCTCGAGACGACCCGGGGCGATGCGTCGCACTGCCTCGATCTCGAGGACGAGTGGCATCGCGTGCTGCTCGAGGATTGTCCGAATCGCCGGCTGCTCGGCACCATCGCCTCGCTCCGGCAGGTCCCTCGTCGCTACCTCGCGGCCTACATGCGCGACGCCGGCCGGCTCAGCCTCTCCACCCTGCCGCACGCCAAGATTATCGAGGCGCTCCGCGAGGCCGGTCCGGAAGGCGCCGCGGCGGTGTTCGACCAGCAATGGCGGAAAGGTCTCGCCGAGCTCGAAGCGTGGACCGCGCGTAGGACGGGAAGCGAGGCTCGGGCATGAGCCGGCCCGCGGACGCGCCGGATCTGGCCCGCTGGCGCGCCGACACCCCGGGATGCGAGCGGCGCATCCACCTGAACAGCGCCGGCGCTTCGCTCGTGCCCCGCCCCGTGCGCGAGGCCATCGATGCGCATCTCGATCTCGAGGACGATCTCGGCGGCTACGAGGCCGCCGAGAAGCAGGCCACGGCGCTCGAGCGTGTCGGCGAGGACGTGGGGCGCCTGGTGGGCGCGGGCCGCCGAAACATCGCGCTGTCGCAGAACTCGACCACCGCCTTCGCTCAGGCACTCGGCGCCTTCGACTTCGCCGCAGGCGACGTC
>JACCSZ010000071.1 GCA_013812695.1 Gemmatimonadales bacterium
GGGTGACGAGGGTCGTCGCCGAGTCGTCTACGAATCGTTTCGAACACCTCGTACCACATCCTCCGCGTGAGCCGGCCGGTGTTGGTGTTCTGCCGGCTCGGATGAAACGACGTCACCAGCACCCTACCGTCGGGCATCACGGACTCCGCCCCGTGGGCGAATGGCGGCCGCTCGCGCGGGCGCAATCGGTCCCACCAGCCAGACGCCCTGAGCCAGCTTTCCCAGCCGATCCGCCCGAGCGTCAGCACCACGCGTACCTCGCTCAGCAACCCCAGTTCGGCTTGGAGATATGGACGGCAGCGCGCGAGCTCCTCGAGCGTGGGGCGGTTATGGGGCGGCGCGCAGTGCGCCGCGGCGGTGATCCAGCAGTCGGTGAGCACCAAGCCGTCGTCGCGACGGAGCGCGTTGGGCTGGTTGGACCACCCGAACCGATGCAGCGGCCTCGTAGAGCCAGCTTCCGCTCGAATCGCCGGTGAACAGCTGGCCGGTGCGGTTGGCGCCGTGGGCGGCCGGCGCGAGGCCGATAATCAGGAGCCGGGCGCGCGGGTCGCCCAGGCCGGGCACCGGGCGGGCCCAATACTCCTCGCCCGCAAACTCGCGCTTCCGCACTCGCCCGATCTCTCGGCAGTGGGCGCGGAGGCGCGGGCAGCGGTCGCAGGCGGTGATGGCGCCGGCGAGAGTGGGCAGGGTAAACGCGGGCGCGGAGGGTCGAGCGGAAACCGCGCCGCTGGCATGCGCCGCACCGGTCGCGCTCATTCCGGCAACCTCAGCAGCAATCGTTGCGTGCTGTCCGGCATCGAAGGGACCACCTGCGCGAACACGAGGAGCAGCGTCTGCCGGATCCTGGTTGGCGCGCAGGCACGAGGCACGAGGCCCCGCACCTCGATCGACGTGTCGGGAGTGCCGAGGAACCAGGCGCCGCTCCTCCGGCCCGCCAGGAGCCCGGGAGCCGACACGCACCAGCCCAGCACCCGAACGCGCTTGCCCACCAGCGAATCGACGGCGAGGATGTCCGGAAGCCCCAGGATCGGGGCCTGGCTGGCCCGGAGCACGCCGGCATCGAGTGGACTGGGCAGGCTGCCGGCTCGGTCGCTCGGGCCACGGGCGCACGCGGTGATGCAGGCGAGTGCGACTGTGGTGGCCAGTGTGCTCGGTCCGCCCCGACGCCGGACTACGCGTCCCAGTGAGGCGGCTCCGCCGGCACGCGCGGCCGACCTGCGGCTGTGAGGTGCATGTCCAAGTGTACCGGGGCGTTCCGTGCCGCGGCAAGTGAGCTATGCCGGCGTCCCAGGGAACGATATCCTTCCCTGTCTATCCCCTCCCTCCGCAGGCTGCGAGTGCCAGAGCTCCTCGAACGACTTCGGCCGGGGTTGGCCGATCGGTACCGCCTCGAGCGCGAAGTCGGCCGCGGGGGATGGCTACCGTGCTGCTCGCGCGCGACCTGCGCTACGACCGCCCGGTCGCACTGAAGGTGCTGGCGGCGGAACTGGCTCAGCTCGGTCCGAGGACAGCCACCGGGGTTATTTGGATCACGTCGGTCGCGTCGCCGAGTTGCTTGCTGCCATGGCCTGCCCAGCAATACGCGACGTCCTGGGAAGTGACTCCGCTCTACGTCGGTCCCCCTACCAAGTTGGGGAGGGCGTGGCCGGTGGTCGTACCGTCCCCCAATTGGCCTTGACCGTTGAGACCCCAGCAGTAGGCTGCGTTGTCCGTCGTCGTGGCACACGTATGGGCCACCCCGGCGCTGATGGCGCTGATCTGGAGTTCCCCGGCAACTGCGGTCGGGGTCAGGCGCTGGTTATTGGTTCCGTCACCGAGGGCTACGGTGCCGTTGTTCCCCCAACAATACGCCGTCCGGGTGGCGGTTACTCCGCAACTGTGTCCGTCGCCGAGGCTGATACCGCTGAACCGGAAGGTCCCCGCGACGGCGGTCGGGTAGGGATAGTCATAAGTGCTCCCGTTGCCGAGTTGCCCATGGTGATTGCGCCCCCAGCAAAACGCCCGGTCATCGCGGGTGACGCCGCAGCTGTGACTGCCGAAGGTGCCGCTTGCCACCACTTGGCGGAAGCGCACGTCTCCTTGAAGAACGGCCGTGGGCTGCAGTCGCTCAGCGCCGGCAATGCCCCTCCCGAGCTGCCCTTCGCTGTTGCGTCCCCAGCAATAGGCTTTGTCCGCCGTCGTGACCCCGCAGCTGTACTCGTTCCCGGCGACCACTCGGCGGAATCGGAGGTCGCCGCCCTTGACCAGCACCGGCGCCAGACGCTTCGTGCGCGTGGCATCGCCCAGTGCTCCCAGGACGTTATCCCCCCAGCAGAAGGCCCGATCGTAGAAATTGACGCCGCAAGTGTGGCGGGCGCCGGCCCGTAGGTGCCGGAAGCGGCGCGAGCCGGCCACCGCGACCGGCACCAGATGGGATGAGCCGGCGCCGGTTCCGAGCTGGCCGTCGCCACCGTACCCCCAGCAGTATGGCTTCTCGTCCGTCGCGATGCCGCAGGTGTGGAACCCGCCGGCGCTGATCAGAAGGAAGCGAAGGGTGGTGGCGACGGGGATCGGGGATCGCCGATCGATGGTGGTCCCATCGCCAAGCGCGCCGTCCCGGTTCAGGCCCCAGCAATATGCGCGGCCGTCGGTGGCGAGGCCGCAGGTGTGATAGCCACCGGCGGCCACCTGCTGGAACTGGGGCACCGCCGCGGCGGTGACAGCGGCCGCCGGAGCGACCGGGGCGGTGGGGGAACTCGGATCGTCGCCGCAGGCCTGGAGCGCTGCGACGAAAGCTGCAACCAACACAGTGTCCAACCGGCGCGCTGACATCGATACCTCCTGCTTCGCGGGCACCGCGGCTCGGAGTGAGCCGCCAGGGCGGCGCTGGAGGATCTACCATACCTTGCCGGAATCAAGCGGATTTCAAGCGACCGGTCCTCGCTCATGGTCCTCGCTCATGGTGATAGCGAACGAGGGCCGCCCGGTGGCGGCCCTCGCAGGGCAAGCGGTCTGGAAGGAACTTTGAACCATCAGGTGGGTCCGGCCACCGCCACCGGCGTCAAGCGCGGAGGCCTGGTGCCATCGCCCAGCTCCCCATTGAAGTTCCCACCCCAGCAATAGGCGACGTTGCCGGATGTCACTCCGCAGCTCGAGTACCGCGTGCTGACCTCGCTGAACAGAAGCCCACCGAAGACCGCGACCGGCTTGATCCGCGTGCTCGTAGTCCCGTCGCCTGCGTAGCCGTAACCCCAGCAGTACGCGCGCTTGCCCGTCGTCACGCCGCAGGTCCTGTCGTAGCCGGCGCTCACGCCACTGAAGCTGAGCCCGCCTGCGACCAGGACCGGCGCTATGCGCGTCGTGCGCGAATTATCTCCGAGCTGACCGTAGGCGTTGGAACCCCAGCAGTACGCCCGGTCGGTCGTAGTCACACCGCAACTGAAATCCGAGCCTGCCACGACCTGGCGGAAGCTGAAACCCCCGGCGACGGCCGTGGGCCTGTACTGGTTGGTGTAGTTCCCGGTTCCGAGCCTACCCGACCCGTTGTATCCCCAACAATACGCGCGATTGCCCGTCGTCAGTCCGCAGGTGTGGTTATCGCCGGCGATGATCCGCAGCCACTTGAGCCCCCCCACCACCTGGCGTGGGCTCGTCCGCCTGATCGTCTTACCGTCGCCCAACTGGCCGACGTTGTTAAACCCCCAGCAGTACCCGATGTTGTCGAGGGTCACGCCGCAGGTGTGCTCGAAACCGGCCTTGATGTGCCGGAACCGAAGCCCACCGGCCACCGCGACCGGCGCCCGCCGGTAGATACCGGTGCCATCGCCCAGCCGGCCGAATTGATTGTTGCCCCAGCAGTACGCTCGGTTGTCCGTGGTGATACCGCAGGTGTGCTCCTCACCCGCGCGTACCAGCAGGA
>JACCSZ010000081.1 GCA_013812695.1 Gemmatimonadales bacterium
AGGCGCTGCCCCGGCTCCCGGAGGAAGTCCGCACCCTCGGCGTCACCACCGTCAAGAGCTCGCCCGACCTGACGATGGTGGTGCATCTCGTGTCGCCCGACGATCGCTACGACATGGTGTACCTCCGGAACTACGCGGTGCTGCAGGTCAAGGACGTGCTGGCGCGCCTGCCGGGCGTGGGCCAGGTGCGGATCTTCGGCGCCGGCGACTACGCGATGCGCATCTGGCTCGATCCGCAGAAGGTGGCGGCCCGCGGCCTGTCGGCCGGTGACGTCCTCCGAGCCATTCGCGAGCAGAATGTGCAGGTGGCCGCCGGCGTGATCGGCGCGCCGCCGATGCCCGAGAAGGTGGACTATCAGCTGACCGTGAGCGCGCATGGCCGGTTGCTCGACGAGGCCGAGTTCGGCGCCATCATCATCAAGGCGGGCGAGAGCGGCGAGCTGACCCGGCTCCGGGACGTGGCCCGGATCGAGATGGCCGCGGGCGACTACGCGCTCCGCTCGATGCTCAACAACCAGGACGCCGTCGCCATTCCGATCTTTCAGGCGCCGGGGTCGAACGCCCTCAACCTCTCGACCTCAGTCCGCGCCACGATGGCGGAGCTCAAGAAGACCTTTCCCGAGGGTGTGGACTACCGCGTCGTCTACGACCCGACGATCAACGTGCGGGACGGCATCCGCGAGGTGGTGATCACGCTGTTCGAGGCCATCCTGCTGGTCGTGCTCGTCGTGGTGTTGTTCCTCCAGACGTGGCGGGCGTCGGTCATTCCGCTGGTGGCGGTGCCGGTGTCGATCGTGGGAACGTTCGCGATCATGCTGGCCTTCGGCTTCTCGATCAACACGCTCTCCCTGTTCGGACTGGTGCTCGCCATCGGGATCGTGGTCGACGACGCGATCGTGGTGGTGGAGAACGTCGAGCGCAACATCGAGGCTGGGCTCTCCCCGCGGGACGCATCCTACAAGGCCATGGAAGAGGTGAGCGGGCCGATCATCGCCATCGCGCTCGTGCTCTGCGCCGTGTTCGTGCCGGTGGCGTTCGTGAGCGGCCTGACCGGGCAGTTCTACCGGCAGTTCGCGCTCACCATCGCCATTTCGACGGTCATCTCCGCATTCAACTCGTTGACCCTCTCGCCCGCGCTGAGCGCGATCCTGCTCCGGCCGCACGGGGCGCCGCCCGATCGGCTGACCCGAGTGCTCGACCGCGGGCTCGGTTGGATCTTCCGGCCGTTCAACCGTGGGTTCGCCCGCGCCTCGGCGTGGTATGGCGACACGGTGGCCCGCATGCTCCGTCGGAGCGCCATCGCGCTGGTGGTCTACGCCGGCCTGGTGGGGCTCACCGTGTTCGGCTTCACCCAGGTGCCGGGCGGCTTCGTCCCCACCCAGGACAAGCAGTACCTGGTCGCCTTCGCGCAGCTGCCCGATGCGGCGACGCTCGACCGGACCGAAAGCGTCATGCGCGAGATGGCCGAGATCGGGCTCAAGCACCCGGGCGTCAGTAACGCGGTGCAGTTTCCCGGGCTCTCGATCAACGGCTTCGTCAACTCGCCCAACGCCGGCATCATCTTCTTCACCCTGGCGCCGTTCGAGGAGCGCAAGGGAAAGGAGGAGTACGGGCTCACCATCGCCGGCGCGCTCAACGGCAAGTTCTCGTCGATCCAGGACGCGTTCGTGGCGGTGTTCCCGCCCCCACCCGTGCAGGGCCTCGGCACCGTCGGGGGGTTCAAGCTGGAGCTCGAAGACCGCGCCGGACTGGGCGAGGGCGAGTTGTACCAGGCGACCCAGGCACTGCTCGGGAAAGCGTATCAGACGCCGGAGCTCGCCGGCCTGTTCTCCGGCTACCAGATCAACGTGCCGCAACTGTACGTCGACGTGGATCGCGAAAAGGTCAAGCAGGAAGGGATTTCGCTCACCGACCTGTTCCAGACGATGCAGATCTATCTGGGCTCGGTCTACGCCAACGACTTCAACAAGTTCGGCCGGACCTACCAGGTGATCGTCCAGGCCGACGCGCCGTTCCGCGCCACCGCGGAGAACATCAGTCAGCTCAAGGTTCCGAACGATAGCGGTGAGATGGTGCCGCTCGGCTCGGTCATCCAGGTGAAGCCGTCCTACGGCCCCGACCGCGGGCTCCGGTACAACGCCTACCCCGCGGCCGACATCAACGGCGGTCCGGCCCCGGGCGTGAGCTCCGGGCAGGCGGTCGCGACCATGGAGCGGTTGGCGGCGGAGACGCTGCCCAATGGGATCGGGTTCGAGTGGACCGAGCTGACCTATCAGCAGATCCTGGCGGGCAACACGGCGCTGTTCGTCTTTCCGCTCTGCGTGTTCCTGGCGTTCCTGGTGCTCGCCGCGCAGTACGAGAGCTGGTCGCTGCCGCTGGCGGTGATTCTCATCGTGCCGATGTGCCTGCTCTCGGCCATCGCCGGCGTGTGGCTCACCCGGGGCGACAACAACATCTTCACCCAGATCGGCTTCCTCGTGCTGGTGGCGCTCGCGTGCAAGAACGCCATCCTGATCGTCGAGTTCGCGCGCGAGCTGCAGCTCCGTGGGGTCCCGGTGGTCGAGGCGGCGCTGGAGGCATGCCGGATCCGGCTCCGGCCGATTCTGATGACGTCCTTCGCATTCATCATGGGCGTACTGCCGCTGGTCTTCTCGAGCGGCGCCGGCGCCGAGATGCGCCACGCGATGGGCGTGGCGGTGTTCTCCGGCATGCTGGGCGTCACCTTCTTCGGGCTGGTACTGACGCCCGTGTTCTACGTGGTCATCCAGAAACTGGTCGAGCGCCGCCGGCGCCCGGCGCCCGCGGTGCTGGCCGACCGCACAGCTACAGAGGCGATCCATGCATAAGCGGCACCTGTCGGCGATCCTGCCCGTCCTTCTGCTGGTCGCGTGCACCGGCGCGCCCGGGTACCGGGAATCGGGCGTCGAGGTCCCGCCGGCCTTCCGGGAAACCGGACCCGACACGATCTCGCGGCCGGCCGTCGTCGGTCCCGGTACTCCTTCCCTGACGGACTCGGCGGCGGATTCGACCGTACCGGCTGCGGCCGCGCCGGCCCCGGCCGCCCGAGCCCCCGTTGACCAGACGGCGTTCTGGCGCGCGCTCGGCGACACCACACTCGACCGGCTCATGGGCGAAGTGCTCCGGGCCAATCTCGACGTCCGGTCGGCCGTCGCGCGCATCCGCGGCGCCCGCGCGGCCCGCACCGAGGCCGCGCTCGACCTGGTGCCGACGGTCACGGTGGCCGGCGGTTACACCCGCCAGCGGATCTCGAGCGCCGCGTTCCCCGTCGGCGGCGGCGGGAGCTTCCCGGATCAGGATATCTGGGACGGCGGGTTCGACGCGTCCTGGGAATTGGATCTCTTCGGACGGGTCCGGCGCGGCGTGCAGGCGCAGGGCGCGCTGGTCGGTGCGGCCGGCGAAGATCTGCGGGACGTCCAGGTGGCCCTCAGGGCGGAGCTGGCGCGGATCTATTTCGAGCTCCGCGGCGCCCAGGAGCGGCTCGCGGTGGCGCGGCGGAACGCGGACAATCAGCGCCGAACCCTCCAAGTGACCCAGCAGCGGCTCGATGCCGGCAGGGGCACCGCGTTCGACACCGAACGGGCCCGCACCCAGCTCGGATTCACGCTCGCCTCGATTCCCGATCTCGAATCGGAGGTCGGGTCGGCCCAGTACCAGGTCGGCGTGCTGGTCGGACGGCCGCCGGCGCGGCTGGCTGACGAGCTCGTGGACTACGCCGCGATCCCCTCCCTGCCGGCGAGCGTGGTCGTGGCCAACCCCGACTCGTTGGTCCGCCGGAGGCCGGATGTCGCGGCGGCGGAGCGGCTGGTCGCGGCCGAGCGCGCGTTCGTGGGGTCGGTGAAGGCGGAGTATCTCCCCCGGATCCTGGTTGGCGGGAGCGCCGGCTACTCAGCGGCCGACCTCGACGGCCTGGGCGATGCGGGAACGTTCCGGTACGCCGTCGGTCCGGTTATATCCTGGCCCGCGCTCAACCTCGGTCGCGTGAAGGCGCGGGTGGACCAGAGCCGCGCCCGCGCTCTGGAGGCCGAGGCGCAGTACTCCCAGACGGTCCTCCGGGCGCTGCAGGAAGTGGAAACGGGGCTGATCCGGTATCGGACCTCGAGGGTGCGGGTCGAGCGGATCGGCGACGCCGCGGCGGCGAGCGCCCGTGCGGCGGAGCTCGCCCGACTCCGTTTCGAGGGGGGCGTGGCGGACTTCCTCGAGGTGCTGGATGCCGAGCGCACGCAGCTCGATGCGGAGGACCAGCTCGCGCAGGCGCGGACGGATGCGGCGACGGCCTACGCGGCGTTGTACGAGGCGCTCGGCGGGGAGCGGCCGGACAGGGAGTAAGTCGATGAGGTAGTGCTCAGCGGCTACACTGCGGGGAACATGATTCGGGTCATGTTCCCCGCGCTCCGCTCAGGGTGACGACGACGGCGGCCCGCCGGCCGAAGTATCACGCCGCGCTCAGGCGCTCACATGACGCCGAGCCGCTCGGAGGCCATCGCCGTTCCCTGGACCCTGGACGTGATCTTCTGAAAGGCGATGTCGCGCGCCAGGTCCGGCGAGCCATGCTTGGGCTTCACATCGATGCTGAACGGGGAGAACCCGCAATCGTCGGTGGATCCCAGCCGCTCCTTGGGTATGTGCTTGGCCGCGAGCAGGAGGTCGTCCCGAACCTGTTCGGCCGTCTCGACCTCGGGATCCAGCGGGTTGATCACGCCGATGAAGCAGACCTGCGCCACACCGTTCGCGTCCGTGCGGCTGTGCTTGCCGCACAACTGGTACACCCGCTCCTTGTCCCGCTCGCTCGCGAGCTGGATCAGGAAGTATCCGGCGTTCATGCGGAACATGCTGGGGAGAAGATTGGCATAGTCCACGTCCGCGCTGTGCGTGGAGTCGCAGTCGCCGCCGGGGCAAGTGTGGATGCCGATATTCACGCGCTCGGCGGCGGTGAAGCGGTCGAGCACCCGGTTGTTGAGCTCGATGAACTGCTCCAGCATGCCGCGGCCCGTCCAGGGATTCCGGGGATCGTTGCGGCAGGCCAGCCGCCCCTCGGTGAAGTCCACCGACACGCGTTTGGCGCCGGCCTGGAACGCCTTCCGGATGTCCTGCTCGCACTCGTTGCAGAGGTCTTCCAGGAACTGCGCGCGGGTGTAGCCGGGCAGCTCGGCGTCGAGCGGATACAGCAGCGAGAGCATCGACGGGGCGATGACGGCCTGCTTCATCGGTTTCTTGGCCATCGGCATCGACTTCTTGAGGTAGTCGGCCGCGAAGGTCTTGTAGCGGAATGGGCCGCCGGTGAGCCGCGGCAGTTGCCGGTGGTGGCCGTCGGTGAAGATCGCGAAGTACTGGCCGTCGCCCGCCAGGTTGGGGGCGAGCCCGGTTCCCGCGAGGGTATCGGCAACCGGATACGTGGCGAAGCTCGAGGCCCGCTGTTCCCCGTCGGACACGATGGGCGAGCCGGTGGCCTCCATGCGTTCGATCGAGTCGCGACACGCGGCGTCTTGCTCGCGCTCCAGCGCGCTGCGAGTGATCGTGCCGGCATCGTACGCGGCGATGGCGGCCTGCAATGTGGCCGGGCGCGGCAGCGAGCCGACGGGTTCGGTGGGAAGCGGCATCGGTCCATCCCTTTCAGAGATCGTTTCGCGGCGGGTCCGTGACGGCCGCGGCCCCTGTCGATATCCCGATTCGTTTGATCGCGCGCTGGGGGCCCATAGACCGGGTTCGTGGCAACGATGGGTTGATGATAGTGTCAAGAGCGCTCAGTCGCGAGGCGGTGACGGCGCTTTCGATCGGTTGCAGGCCACCGGAGAAATCTCGCTTCCCGGCTGCAGCGGACAGCCTGCTTGCGACATTCACTGCCGACATGCCAGCGACAAAGGACTACGAAGGTCTCTTCCGGTATTTCCTCATCGGGTTCCTTGCCTACCGTGACCAGTCGGGCGCGTCCGCCACCTACCCCGGACTTCCAAGCACTCATGGCCAGCGGATCGACGCCATGGAAGGGTTCACACGGTTCGCGCCGTTGGCCGCAGCGTGGCTGCATTCGGGACGCCCCCCAAAGGATCGAGCTCACCGGCGGTCGGTCGGTGAATCTTATCGACCTCATCCGGAAGGGCCTGCTCAGCGGGACGGACCCGGCATCGCCTGCGTATTGGGGTCCGATAACGGATTACGATCAGCGCATGGTCGAGGCTGCCGACGTGGCGCTGGTATTGTGGCTGACCCGTGACGTCATCTGGGGTCGCTTGACTGACCCGGCCAAGGAGAACATCCAGCGCTGGCTCTCTACGGGCCATGGAGCTGCTGGAACACGGATTGGGGCGTCAGATCCGTTCGGTGGCGAGAAGGAGCGCCGAAAGCAACGGGCCGTGAACCAGCAACGCGGCGGGCACCAGCGCCCAGAGGGCCCGAGCGCTGACCCACCGCTCTGCACGGGCGCGGTGGAGCAGGTAAATCGAGAATGGCAGGTTGAGGAGCAGCGCCGTCGCCAGCCCCGGAGCGTAGCCGCCGAACAGGACTACGGCGGCCGCGACGTGCCAGAGCGCGTTGATCAGCAGCGTGGCCTGGAACAAGAGAAGAATCCATCGCCCGAGCGCACTTGCGGGATGCCGCTCCACCCACACGGCCACGAGGAACGCCGTGGCTGTGACCAGCGCCAGCGCGATCCACACTTGCCCGGAGGTCACCGGACCGGCCACCGCCTGCCAGCCCGTCGGGAGGCGCGCCAGCACGAAGGGCAGATACCGCGGAAAGAAGATCGCCTCTTCCGCGTTGTGGAGCGCCAGCAGGATGGGAACCAGCCAGAGGAGCCGTGGAGAATTCCGGTGGCCGCCGCCGAACGCGGTGCCGGCATGGGAGCCAGTCGAGCGCATCGCCACCCTCAGGCGCGCGTCGAGCGCACCGCACCGGCGATGCGCGCCAGCTGCCTCAGGTGAACGAGGTCGTGCCCCGCATACATGCACAGCAGGTGATCGATGCTCTCCTCCCCGCGCTCGGTGTGCACTCCCACGCGCCGCCGCTCGTCCGGCGTGGCCCGCTCGAGCAGCCGGAGGTTGCCCGCGCGGAGCACGGTGAACTGATCGAGCCCCGCGCCGATGTCACTGTCGGCATAGCTCAGGCGCTCGGCCCAGCGGTCCTGGTCGTAGCCCGGCAGCCCCGGGCGGTCGTGCGCCAGGATCATGCGGAAGCGGAACGCGCCCACCAGCTCGGCGTCGGCGAGATGCTGGACCACCTGCCCCATCGACCACTTGCCAGGCGCTTCGGGCACCAGGAGCTGCGCGGGCGGGTGGCTGATGACGGCCTCCCTGACCGCGGCGGTGGTGGTGCGCAGCACCTCGAACGGATCGCGGGCGCCGAGGGCACCCAGAATGGCGGCGGTGTACGCGCCGGCGTCCGCGACCGCCGTGGCGCCGGGACCGGTGAACTGCGACATGGAAGCTCCTTCTGGGAGAGCGGTCGGCGACGCGTCCCGATGGCGCTCGGGCCTCGGCGCAATCTACCTCCCCCCAGTGTGCGGTGCCGTCACCTGCACCAGCGGCGTTCGTCTATTTGGCTCCCGCGGCGGGCAGCGACAGCAGGTAGTCGCCGACGCTGTCGGGAGCTGCGCTGGCGGTAACCCGGCCCCGTTCGGCCAGGAGGAGGCGCGTGCCTGCCGCCTCGAGTTTGACCCTGCGCGCGTCGCGCGGGATCGCGATCGCGAAGGTGTCGACCGCGCCATGGCCCTCGATCGTCAGGCGCTCCGCGTCCGTGGTGAAGGTGGCCGCGCCAGCGGGCGCCTGCACGACCACCTGGCCGCGCTCGACGAGCGACACCCGCACCAGCCCGCCACGCTCCGAGGAAGTGAAGTCGATGGTGAGCGCGCCTCCCGGCGCCACCGCGATTCCGGCGCGGCCCCGGTCGCCAACGTGCGCTTGCGCTGGAGCAGAGTCGGCTGAAGCGGGCGAAGGTTGCTCCGTACGTCCGGTCAAGCGGGCCACGAGGGTGGTGGCCCAGCGCGGCAACGACGACCTCGTCGCAGCGACCGCCATCCCCGCGGCACCGAGGGTGAGGAACACCGCCGGTACGGGGTGTCGTCGCCTTCGAGGCCGCGCACCGCGACCTTCGGGCGCACTTCGATGGTTCGGAGCCTGATGGGCACCGGACGCAGTGTGAGGTTGATCTCGAGCGTTCCCCCGTTCGGCACCAGGGCGTGCAGCACGCGCGGTTCGTAGCCGATGAAGCGGACGGTCACATGCTGGGGACCAGGTGGCACGTCCGTCAACGCGTAGCGGCCATCGGCGCCGGCCGCGGTCACGCGGC
>JACCSZ010000087.1 GCA_013812695.1 Gemmatimonadales bacterium
GACAGCCGGCGGGACACGCACAATCGCATCACCGTCGAAGAGGAAGCATGATCCGTCCCGACCGCCTGACCCTCAAGGCCCAGGAAGCCTTTCGCGACGCCGGCGACCTGGCCCGGCGCCGCGGCAACCCGGTCGTCAATGACGCCCACCTGCTCGGCGCGCTGCTGGCCCAGCCGGAGGGCGTGGTGCAGCCGCTCCTCCAGAAGGTCGGCCTCAACGTCACCGCCTTGAGCGCCGCCGTCGAGCGGGAGCTCGGCCGTTTCCCGACTCAGGCGGGCGGGGGCGCGGAACCGTCGTTCAGCCGGGAGTTGCAGCGCGTGTTCGACCGGGCCGACGCGGATGCCTCGAAGCTGGGCGACGCCTACGTTTCGACCGAGCACTTGCTGCTGGCGCTCGCCGAGGAGAACGGGACTACCCTCCGGACCCTGCTCGGTGCCCAGAGCCTCGGCGTGGACGATCTCCGCGCTGCCCTCCTGGAGGTCCGCGGCTCTCACCGCGTAACCGATCAGTCGCCCGAGGACAAATTCCAGGCGGTCGAGCGGTATACGCGGAACCTGACCGACCTGGCCCGCAAGGGGAAGCTCGATCCCGTGATCGGGCGCGACGAGGAGGTGCGCCGGGTCATGCAGGTGCTCTCCCGGCGCACCAAGAACAACCCGGTGCTGATCGGCGAGCCCGGCGTAGGCAAGACCGCCATCGTGGAGGGGCTGGCGCAGCGGATCGTGAACGGCGACGTGCCCGAGTCGCTCCGGAACCGCGAGCTCGTGGCGCTCGACATCGGCCAGCTCCTGGCGGGGGCCAAGTTCCGCGGGGAGTTCGAAGAGCGGCTCAAGTCGGTCATCAAGGAGCTGACCGAAAGCGAGGGCCGGTTCGTCACGTTCATCGACGAGCTGCATACCATCGTGGGCGCGGGCGCGGCTGAAGGCGCGGTGGACGCGAGCAACATGCTGAAGCCGCCGCTCGCTCGCGGCGAGCTGCACGTGATCGGCGCGACGACGCTCGACGAGTACCGGAAGCACGTCGAGAAAGATCCGGCCCTCGAGCGCCGCTTCCAGCCCGTGCTGGTGGGAGAGCCGAGCGTGGCAGACACCATCGCCATCCTGCGCGGGCTCAAAGAGAAATACGAGGTGCATCACGGCGTCCGCATCACGGACAACGCGCTCGTGGCGGCCGCCACGCTCTCGGATCGCTACATCGGCGACCGGTTCCTGCCCGACAAGGCCATCGACCTGGTCGACGAGGCGGCCAGCCGGCTTCGGATCGAGATCGACAGCCTGCCGCAGGAGATCGACGAGGTCGAGCGGCGCATCGTGCAGCTCCAGATCGAGCGTCAAGCCTTGCTCAAGGAAACGGACAAGGCGGCCGTGGAGCGCCGGAACGCGCTCGATGCGGACATCGACGAGCAGCGCGAGCGCGCGACCGCGATGAAGGCGCAGTGGCAGGCCGAGAAGACGTCCATCGGCGCGATCCAGGGCGTCCGCGCCGAGATCGAGCAGCTCCGGTCCGAGATGGACCAGGCCACGCGTCGCGGTGACCTCCAGCGGGCGGCGGAGCTACAGTACGGTCGCATCCCGGAGCTGGAGCGCCGGTTGCGGGACGACGAGCAGCGCCTGCACGAGACGCAGTCCCGCGCCCGGTACCTCAAGGAAGAAGTGGACGCGGAGGACATCGCCGAGATCGTGTCCAAGTGGACGGGCATCCCGGTGAGCAAAATGCTCGAGAGCGAGCGCGACCGGCTGCTCAGGCTCGAGGACGAGCTTGGACAGCGGGTCGTCGGGCAGCGGCCGGCGGTGACCGCGGTGGCCGATGCCGTCCGGCGAAGCCGCGCCGGCCTGGGCGATCCCAACCGGCCCACTGGCTCCTTCATCTTCCTCGGCCCGACCGGGGTGGGGAAGACCGAGACGGCGCGCGCGCTCGCCGAGTTCCTGTTCGACGACGAGCGCGCGATGGTCCGGCTCGACATGTCGGAGTACATGGAGAAGCATTCGGTGGCCCGGCTCATCGGGGCGCCGCCGGGATACGTGGGCTACGAGGAGGGCGGTCAGCTCACCGAGGCGGTCCGCCGGCGACCGTACAGCGTGATCCTGTTCGACGAGATCGAGAAGGCGCATCCGGACGTGTTCAACGTGCTCCTGCAGATGCTCGACGACGGCCGGTTGACCGACAGCCAGGGGCGGCTGGTCGACTTCCGGAACTCGGTGATCATCATGACCAGCAACATCGGAAGCCAGCTCATCGTTGACGCCGGCGCCCAAGCCGACGACGGCTCCTGGGCCGGCGTGGAGCAGCGCGTGCGCGACGAGCTGCGACACCACTTCCGTCCCGAGTTCCTGAACCGCGTGGACGACATCATCGTGTTCCGGCCGCTTAGCCGGGACGATCTGGGGCAGATCGTGGAGATCCAGCTCCGGCACCTCGAAGGCCTGCTCGCGCAGCGTCACATCCGGCTCGAGGTCACCCCGGAAGCCCGGGAACTGCTGGCCGCACAGGGCTACGATCCGGTCTACGGCGCGCGCCCGCTCAAGCGGGTCATCCAGCGCCAGCTCCAGAATCCCATCGCGCTCGAGCTGCTCGAAGGGAACTTCGGCGAGGGTGATACCCTCCGGGCCGAGCGCGCGGGCGACCACCTGCGCTTCGTCCCGGGCGCGGCCGAGGGGGCACGCGCCAGTGCGTAGGGGCACGCCGTCGCCGAGCGACCTGTCGGGCATGCAGGCCGCGCTGCGGCTGGCGCGCGCGGGGTCGGTGCGACAGGAGATCCCCGTGGGCGCGGTGATCGTGGCCGATGGCGAAGTGCTGGGTGAAGCGCACAACGAGACCGTCCAGCGTCGCGACCCGACAGCGCACGCGGAGCTCCTCGCCATCCAGCGCGCGCTGCAGAAGGTGGGCGAGGATCGGCTTCCCTTCGCCACGCTGTACGTGACGCTCGAGCCGTGCGCTCAGTGCGCCGGCGCCATCGTGCTTGCCAAGGTCGGACGGGTGGTGTTCGGCGCCCAGGATCTGCGGGTCGGGATGGCGGGCTCGGTCTACGATCTGCTCCGGCATCCCCGGCTCAACCACCGGCCCGAGGTCGCCGGGGGACTGCTGGACGAGGAGTGCACGGAGCTGCTGAAGCGGTTCTTTCAGGTCAGGCGGGACGCGCGGTAGGCTCCCAACGTCTTCCCAGCCCTCGGTTCCTGCTCGACTCCCAGTTGGTCGCGCTGGGTGCTTCCCCTCCCACGACCCGCTGGAACCCCCCGGGTGCCACCGCAGTCGCGGTATTTTTCACGGCCTGACTGGAAACCTCGCGCCGGTGCGGGTAATCTTCTCCCTCGAATGCAGTTGCCCAGATGCAGGACAGGTGTCCGAGTGGCTGAAGGAGCCGGTCTCGAAAACCGGTAAACCGGCAACGGTTTCGAGGGTTCGAATCCCTCCCTGTCCGTCGTTTTTCCCGTTGGGTCAGCATTCCCGCCGATAACGTATGACCCCTGGCTCCTGGAGCCCAAGCGCGCCTGCCGGTAAGCTGACGCGCGGCGATCGCCTGGCCGGCGCCCTGCTGGGCCAGGCGCTCGGGGACGCGCTCGGATTCGTGGTCGAGGCCGAGCCGCCGGTTGCCGCCGCCGCGTACGTCCGCGAATTCCTGCAGACGGACCGCGCCGGCGAGCGCCACCGCCCATCCTTCCCCTTCGGCCAGTACACCGACGATACCCAGCTCGCGCGCGAGCTGCTGCTGAGCGTGCGCGAAGCCGGGGGCTGGAGTCCATCGGCCTTCGCCGGCCGGGTGGCCGCGCTGTTCCAGGACGGGCGCGACGTGGGGGCAGGTCCGGGAACGCGCGGTGCGGCCGAGCGGTTGCTGGCAGGCGCGAGTTGGCGGGAGTCCGGGGCGGTTGCGCCCTACGCGGGGAACGGGAGCGCCATGCGGGTCGCCCCGCTGGGCGTACTGTTCGCGGAGGACGCCGTGGGGCTGCGGCTTGCCGCCGGTGAGCAGAGCCGGATCACCCACCGGGATCCGCGCTGCGCCGCGGGCGCGGTGGCGGTGG
>JACCSZ010000125.1 GCA_013812695.1 Gemmatimonadales bacterium
GACGCGCTCTACTTCGAGCCCCTCACGCTCGAGGACGTCCTCGAGATCGTGGCCGTCGAGCAGCCGCTCGGGGTCGTCGTGCAGCTCGGCGGGCAGACACCGCTCCGGCTGGCGCGCGGGCTCGAGCGCGCGGGCGTCAGAATTCTTGGCACTTCGCCCGAGGCGATCGACCTGGCGGAGGACCGCGGCCGGTTCGAGGCCATCAGCCGCGAGCTCGGGGTGGCGCAGCCGCCGGCCGGCGTGGCCTTCTCGGTCGACGAGGCGGTGGCGGTGGCCGGGCGGGTCGGCTACCCGGTGCTGGTGCGGCCCTCCTACGTGCTCGGCGGGCGCGCGATGGAGATCGTCTACGACGAGGGTTCGCTCCGTGGCTACTTCGCGCGGGCGGTGCGGGTCGCGCCCGAGCATCCGGTGCTGATCGACAGCTTCCTCGAGGACGCGTTCGAAGCGGACGTGGACGCCATCGCCGACGGCACCCGGTGCGTCATCGGCGGGGTCATGCAGCACATCGAGGATGCGGGGATCCACTCGGGCGATTCGGCGTGCGTGCTCCCGCCCTACCTCATCACCGAGTCGCAGGTCGAAGAAATGCGCCGGCACACGCGCGCCTTCGCCGAGCGGCTGGGCGTGGTCGGACTCCTCAACGTGCAGTACGCCATCAAGGACGGCATCGTCTACGTGCTCGAGGTGAATCCGCGCGGCTCCCGGACGGTGCCGTTCGTCTCGAAGACCACGGGGGTCCCGCTCGCGAGCCTCGCGGCCGCCATCATGACCGGCGCCACCCTCGACGAGCTCGGCCTGCACGACGACGTGCTGCAGCCCTACGTCGCGGTCAAGGAGGCGGTCTTCCCGTTCAGCAAGCTGCTCGGCGTGGACCTCATCCTCGGGCCCGAGATGCGGTCCACCGGGGAAGTCATGGGCATCGCCGACTCGTTCGGGATGGCCTTCGCCAAGGCGCAGATCTCGGCGGACGGGGCGTTGCCGCTCGAGGGCTCGATCTTCGTCACGGTGAACGATCACGACAAGGCGAACGTCGTCCCCATCGCGCGCCGGTTCCACGGGCTCGGCTTCCGGATCTTCGCGACCGAGGGAACCGCCCGCTATCTCCGCGCCCGCGGCGTTCCCGCCGAGCGCGTCCTCAAGGTTCACGAGGGCCGCCCGAACGCGATCGACCTCATGGTGTCGGGACAGATCCACCTGCTGATCAACACGCCGCTCGGCAAGTTGAGCCAGCAGGACGACTACGCCATTCGGCGCGCCGCGCTCCAGCACCGGGTGCCGTATACCACCACACTCTCGGGTGCGTCGGCCGCCTCGGACGCGATCATCGCGCTCAAGAGCCGCGCGGGCGAGGTGCGCGCGCTGCAGGAATGGCACGCGATGGCGCGCGAGATGTCGCCCGAATGGTCCGGCTGACCGCCCGCGACCCGGCGTTCGCCCGGGCGGTTCGATCGAAGGTCCGGGGCGAGCTTCGCGAGGAGGAGTCGCTGGCGCGCTACTCCACCTACCGGATCGGGGGCACGGCCACGGTCGTCCTGCCGGCGGTGGGCGAAGATGTGGGCATCGCGATCCGCATGGCGCACGAGGCCGGCGTGCCCTGGTTCGCCCTCGGGCTCGGGTCCAACATTCTGTTGCCGGATGAGGGATTGGATGCGCTGGTCATCCGGATCGGCAAGGGCCTCGACGGGGTGCGGCAGGAGGGTGAGCGCTGGACGCTCGGGGCCGGGCTGCCGGCGCCGCTCGCCGCGCGCCGCACGGCCGCGGCGGGATTCGCAGGGCTTCACGTCTTCGTCGGCGTACCGGGCTCGGTGGGGGGCGGAGTGTACATGAACGCCGGCTGCCACGGGGGCGACTGGGCGGAAGTCGTGGAGCAGGTGACGGTGGTGGACGCGACCGGCCGCGACCAGGCGCTCGCCCGCGCGGAGGTCCCGTTCACCTATCGGCGGAGCGGGTTGGAGGGCCGGGTCGTGCTCGAGACTGTCGTCCGCCTCCGCGCCGAGGTGCAGCCGGAGCTCGACGAGCAGATCGCCGAGATGTTCGAGTGGCGGCAGCGGGGCACGCCCTTTAACCAGCCGTGTTGCGGAAGCGTGTTCAAGAATCCGTCGGGACCGAGCTGGCAGCGGGAAGACGGCACACGGACGGCCGGGCAGCTCGTGGAGGCCGCCGGGCTCAAGGGGACGCAGGTCGGCGGGGCGCAGGTCTCGCCGATGCACGCCAACTATTTCGTCAACACCGGCACCGCGACGGCGGCGGACGTGCGCGCGTTGATCGACCGCGTGCAGCTCGAGGTCGAGGCGAAATTCGGGGCGCGGCTGGAGCCGGAAGTGAAGCTGATCGGTACGTGGGGAGAATATCTCAACCCCGACTCGTCATCCTGAGCGAAGCGACGGATGACACCCATGGCCGAGTCCCAACACGAGAACCCCATGCCCGACTATTTCGCCCACGAATCCAGCTACATCGACGCCGGCGCCGTGATCGGCACCGGAACGAAGATCTGGCATTTTTGCCACATCCTCCCCGGCGCGGTGATCGGCGAGCGCTGCAACCTCGGCCAGAACGTGGTGGTCATGGCCGGCGCGCGGCTCGGCAACAACGTGAAGGTGCAGAACAACGTCTCGATCTACGAAGGGGTCACGC
>JACCSZ010000082.1 GCA_013812695.1 Gemmatimonadales bacterium
GCCCCGCCGTACGCCGCGAGGTTCTCCTTGATTTCCCAGGCGACCTTGCCCTTCATCGGATCCCAGGCGATGAACCGGCCACGGTGGCCGCCGGGGCCCGGGAACATCCGCACGATCGCGCCGACGTACGGCTGACCGGCGCTGTACTTCACCTCGACACCCTCGTAGTCCATGCAGATGTGGTTGGTCGGAACGTAGAACATCCCGGTCATCGGCGAGTAGGCCGCCGGCTGCTGGTCCTTGAAGCCGATGGCGGCCGGGCAGATGCCCTCGCCGTTCTTCTTCGAGGAGGTGCCGTACTTCGGATCCTTGACGGGAACGCCGGTCGCGACGACGCCCTCAACCGGGGTGCCGGTGCCCGCGTTCTTGGCCCAGTTGATCGGGCCGTACGCGTTGGCGACGATGACCTTGCCGTTGGTGCGGTCGAGCGTGTAGCCGATGCCATTCCGGTCGAAGTGGCCGAGCAGCTTCTTGCCGCGGCTCTCGAACAGGATGTTCTCGTTCACGCCGTCGTAGTCCCACTCATCGTGGGGGGTCATCTGGTAGGCCCACTTCACCCGCCCGGCGTCCGGGCTGCGCGCGAAGATCGTCATCGACCACTTGTTGTCGCCCGGCCGCTGGTCGGGGTTCCAGGTGCCCGGGTTGCCGACGCTGTAGTAGAAGAGGTCGAGCTCGGGGTCGTAGGAATACCAGCCCCAGGTGGTGCCCCCGCCCCGCTTCCACTCGTCGCCCTGCCAGGTCGAGACGCCGAGGTCCTTGCCCTTGTGCGACGGATAGTTCACGTTCGCGTCGCCGTCGATGAGGACTTCGCTGTCCGGCCCGGTGCTGTAGCCGGTCCACATGTGGGCACCGGTGTTGGCGTCGACAGCCGTGACGCGGCCGCGCACGCCGAACTCACCGCCCGAGATTCCCATGATGACCATTTCCTTGCCCGACTTGCTCTTGATGTAGATCGGGGCGTTGGTCATCGTGGCGCCCTGCTTGTAACCGGTGGCCTCGGGCCCGGCCTTGGACTTCTCCGGGTGCTTGGCCTTCCACAGCTCCTTGCCGCTCTTGGCGTCGAGGGCGATCAGCTCACCCTGCAGCGCCTGGATGTAGATCTTGCCGCTCGGGCTGTAGGCCGTCCCGCGGTTGACCAGGTCGCAGCACGCGATGGGAATCGCGTCGGGCGACTGGTTCGGCACGTACTTCCACACCTGCGGCGCGCCGGCCTTGGAGAGGTCGAGCGCGTACACGATGTTCGGGAAGGACGTGTTGACGTACATCATGTTGCCGACCACGAGCGGATTGCCTTCCTGACCTCGTAGCGTGCCGAGCGAGAACGACCAGACCGGCCGGAGCTCGGCGACGTTGGACGTCGTGATCTGCTTGAGCGGGCTGAAGCGCTGCAAGCTGGCGTCACGACCGGTCATGTGCCATTCGCCCTCGGGCGCGCCGTGGGTCCAAGCCCCCGACCGCGCCGCCTGGGCGGTGGCGGACGCTGCGATGGCTACGCTCAGCCCCGCCGCGATTCCGCCAGACACCACCTGCTGTGTAAAACGGTTCATAACTGACCTCAGGATGAAGGGTGGTTCTACTGCTCTACTGCAATCGGCTGCCACGTGCTGCGAATGCCGGAGCGATGAAGGCGGCGACTGGGCTCGAGTGCCGCTTGTGGAGACCGGTGCGGGCCGTACTCGGCCACCGCGCGGTCCCCGCGCTCGCTGCGGGAGGGGGTTCGCCCTGATGTACGCCTCGAGACGCCTTCGCGGATGTCCGCGGGCGCGCCGCGGCGTCAGGGCACCGGGCCGTGCTCAAGCACGAGGCAATATGATGGAAAGAGGCAATATGATGGAAAGATGAAGGACGACCGAACGGAGGGACCGACGATGAGGATGAAGCAGGCGCACGCCAACACGGCGGCACGTTGCGCCATGCGCCGCGCCATGGATTCATGGCGCCGGGAGACGAGATCGACATCGTGCCAACGGTGTAAGCGAACGGGAACAAACCCATCTCACCCCTCAGCGTCGCCGCTGAACCGCATTGTGTGTCAGTGATTAGCTGCACTGGAGGAGGCGGTGATCCCTGTAGTACCGCCGTATCGTCCTTGGTGTTCCAGACCGCCCAGGGGCATCAGCCAGGTCGCCGACTATGGGAGGCGTAGAGGGGCCAGTATACATCGTGCAAAATGAACTGTCAATCACGCACTTCGGTCCCTTCGGCCCTCCAGACACGGGCTCCAGCGCCCGAGAAGCCTCCCTCGAAAACCTGCCCGCCGGTCCCCAGCGCCGCCGCGGCGGCTTCGGCCAGCGCACGGCCAGCCCTCTCGCTCTCCGCGAGCCCGTACACCGCCGGACCCCAGGAGCTCTGTCCTACCCCGGCCGCTCCCCATTCCGCCATCCGCCGGACCAGCGTCTCCGAGGGACCTGGGGCAAAGATGCCGCCCTGCTGCGAGGCGAACCACGCGCCCGTGGTCCGCTGCACTTCTGTCAGCGCGGCACCGAAGCTCGGCAGATCGGCCTCGACCAGCGCCGGGAGGAGCTGCATCAACACCAGATGGGCGACGCGCTCCACCTGGCGCTCCGGCGGGGGTGGCAACCGCTCGAACGCCGCGGCCTCGGCGTCGCCGCTCAGGCCGGGCGCGCCATCCGGCACCGCAACCACGCAGCGCCAGCCGTCGGGAATGGGAAAGCGGGCCAGCAGCGGAGCGATCTTGTCCGTGCCCGGCCGCCGGCCACCCTCCACGATGAAACCGCCCAGCGCGAAGGTCCAGGTGCCGATCGCGGAGCGGCGGCCGCGCCCCACGGCGCCGGCCAGGGCCGGCGCATCGCTTGGCAGATCGTGCAGCTCCGCCAAGGCTCGAGCCACCGCCAGCCCCAGTTGGGTGCCGGAACCCAGGCCGCTGTGCGGCGGAATGTGACGGTGCACAGCGAGACACGCCCCGCCGCCGAGACCGTGATGGGCCAGGAACGAATGCGCGAATAGGGCGGCGCGGTCCGAGTCCGGACCGCTGGCGCTCACCCGATCCGCGAGCGTCGCCTCCAGGAGCAGGGAGGGCGCCGGTACCGCGGCGCCCAGCCCGCCGAACCGCCGGCCGAGGGCGCCATGGAGGTCCAGGACGCCGAAGTGGAGCCGCGCCCCGGTTTCGACGAACACGCTCCGGCCATTACCGGGAGCGGACATACCCCGTCAGCATGTCCATCGCCTCCCGCTCGCGCGGCCCGGCGGTCTTGTCCACGACGACCTGGAGGCGGGCATATTCCGCGCGGATGTCGTCCGCCGGAAGGAGATGTGTGCGCGTCGCGAGGATCGCGGCCTCGAGCACCGCGTGGCGCGCCCGATTGAAGCCCAGGAACTCGCGGCGGATGCCCTGGTGGACCACCCGCGCCTCGATCCGCGATCGGGGCGGCGTGTCGTCGATCGCGACGATCTCGAGCTCCCGCCACGAGGTGGCCGCTTCCAGCACCGCCCCGCGGACGACGGTCGCCGGCACCCACGGAAACTGGGGGCTGGAGATTGCGCCCTGCGCGAACAGCATGGCATCATCCGTCAGGTTCACGATGGCCGCGCGGGTGTCGCGCACGTTGCGGAAGGTGGTGGTCTCGAGGAACGGCTTCAGCACGATCGTGGTCTCGTTCCACTCGACGCCCATGGGCGCGAAGTTGATCGTGCCGTCCGGCGCCATGGACGTCAGGATGGATTCGATGATCACCGCACGAGATCCACCGAGGGCGGATGCGACGCCAGGGTGCTCGTGTCGGGACCAAACGGCACGAGCGCGCCGTCGGCGGCGAACGGCAGGGTCCGTGGCGTGGCGGGCACGCCGTGCAGGAAGTGGTCGACCAGCCGGTAGCCGTGCTCGGTCAACACCGACTCGGGGTGAAACTGCACCCCGTGCACCGGGTGCCGGGTATGCCGCACGGCCATGATCTCGCCGTCCTCCGAGCTCGCGATCACCTCGAGCTCCGGCGGCACCGACGCGGGCGCGATGACGAGCGAGTGATAGCGCGTCGCCCGGAAGGGCGTGGGCAGGCCCGCGAAGATGCCGGCGTTCCGGTGGTGAATCAGCGACGTCTTTCCGTGCATCGGCCGCCCGGCCCGGACGATCTCGCCCCCATACGCCGCGCCGATGCACTGGTGGCCCAGGCAGACGCCGAGGATCGGGATCCGGTGCCCGAGCCGCCGGACGACCTCGGTCGAGATGCCCGCCTCGGCCGGCGAGCACGGCCCCGGCGAGATGATGATGTGAGACGGCGCCATGACCGCGACGTCGTCCACCGTGAGGGCGTTGTGCCGGTGCACCACCGGCGTCCCGCCCAGCTCGCGGACGTAGCGGGCCAGGTTGTAGACGAACGAGTCGTAGTTGTCGAGCAGGAGGATCATGGTCCGGCCAGCGCTTCGATCAGCGCGCGCGCCTTGTCCAGAGTTTCCCGGTATTCGAGCTCCGGGTCGGAGTCGGCCACGATGCCGCCGCCCGCCTGGAAGTATACCCGTCCCCTCACAGCCAGATAGGTCCGGATGACGATGCTCGTATCCATGGCACCGGTCGTTGAAACGTACCCGATCGATCCGCAGTAGATGCCGCGCTGCGACGGCTCGAGCTCGGCGATGATCTCCATCGCCCGGACCTTGGGGGCGCCGGTAATCGAGCCCCCCGGGAACGCCGCCCGCAGCAGGTCGACAGCGTCGGCGGCGGGATCGAGCTCGCCGATTACGGTCGATACCAGGTGGTGGACCGTGGGGTGCTGCTCGAGCGCAAACAGCTCGGGGACGCGGACCGTCCCCGGCCGGCACACGCGCGACAGGTCGTTCCGGAGCAGGTCCACGATCATGACGTTCTCGGCCCGGTCCTTGTCGCTCTCCGACAGCGCGCGGCCCAGCGCGGCGTCGTGCATCGGGCCCAGGCCACGGGGACGGGTGCCCTTGATCGGGCGGGTTTCCACCTGCCGGCTCGTCCCGTCCAGGCGCAGGAACCGCTCGGGGGAGGCGCTCATGACGCGGAGATCGTCGAAATCCAGGTAGGCGGCAAAGGCGGCGGGATTGCCGCGCCGAAGCCGAGCGTACAGATCGAAAGCGGTCTCGGCCAGCGGCGCCCGGAAACGCTGCGAGAGGTTGGCTTGGAAGATGTCACCCGCGACGATGTAGTCGCGGACGCGGGTGACTGCATCGAGGTATCCGCGATGGGTAAAGGTCGACCGCAGGCCGATCGGCTCTGCGCCCTCGACGCCGAGGACCGGATAGGAGGGCGCCTCGACCAGCTCGGGCGGCGATTCGACGGATCGATTCGGTGGCCGGGGCGGGCGCGCCGGCCCCCGGAGTCGCTCCAGGACCATCGCCAGGCGGGCTTGAGCGCGGGCGCTCCGGCCGGGCCCGGGCTCGGGGAGGCCCGTCGACACGACCCAGGCCGTCTCGACCCGGTGGTCCCAGGTGATCACCCAGTCGTACAAGCCGAGCATCAGGTCGGGGATCGCCAGGTCATCGAACCGCGCGGCGGGCAGCCGCTCGAGCACCGCGCCGTAGTCGTAGCCGACGTATCCGGCCGCGCCGCCCTGGAACGGCGGCAGTCCGGGCACGGGCTCGGCCCTGAACGGCGCGAGCAGGTCGCGGAGGACCGTGAGCGGGTCGGCTTGGACCGGCGTCCACGGCAGGCCGGGGCCGCCGAGCTCCGTGCGCCTGCCCTTGCTCCGCACCACGCGCGCGGGGTCGGCCGCCAGAAAGGAATGGTGGCCGAGCTGACGGCTCTCGCCCGCGAGGGCGGTGCCGGTGGCGCTATCGAGAAAGAGCAGGTAGGGCAGGTCGAGGAATCGGCCGACGACTTCGATCGGATCGCCCGGCGCTCCCAGATTTTCGACCAGCGGCGCGAACCGCCCGCTCATCGGCGGCGGCGCTGGGTCAGCTTGACGTGCTCGGAGCGCGCGTCGTCGGGCGGGGTGAGGTATCCCCACGAGAGCGCACCTTCCTGCCGGTAGGTCTTGCCCAGGGTGATCGCGAGCTTGGCTTTCATCAGCTCACGGCCCAGGTAGAAGGCGTGCGTGGGTTCGTCCACGCCGAGATGGCCGAAGATCTCCTGGGGGTCCGTGCCGCGGACGAAGCGCTCGTCGTTGAAGACGGTGATCGTGGCGCGGTCGGCGAAAATGCGGAAGTTGGAGTCCGTCACGGCCGCGTGCAGGCGCCGGAGCTCGGCCTCGTCGTACTCCAGGATCTCCGGGTCCTTCACCGTGACGAGGCGGTCGTCCACGTTCTTGGGAAGGGTGCGGTTCCGCACCGCGTAGTACATGAGCCGGCGGGCGATGTCGATCTCGCGCACCGCGCCGCGCGCCCACGGAATCACCTCGGTGGTGAGCACGGCGCGCACCCTCAGCTCCTGGCAGATGGCGATGAGGACGGCGTTCACGCCCGTCGAGTCCGCGGCCGTGAGCTCGGTGATGTTACCAACGCCCATCAGCATTTCGGCCAGCGGGTAGCGGCGGCGCACCTCGGCGTAGCGCTCGATCGAGGCGGTGAAGCCGAAGCCGATGGGCTCGATGATGGGATCCAGCAGATACCCCACGCCCCACCGCTCGAGCGCCGCGATGCTTGGCTCCAGGGAGTCGAGGCCCGCGCCGAATTCGGGGATCACGACGGCGCGCGCGCCCGTGCCCGCGAGCTCCCGCGCGACGTCGAGATTCGAACCGTTCACGCTCAGCACCAGCTCGGCGCCGGCGCTCACCGCCGCGCGAACCTCCCCCGCGTCGAAGGAGTCCACGCTCACACGCATGCCCGCGCTCACCAGCTCGCGGACCACGCTCGCCAGGGC
>JACCSZ010000183.1 GCA_013812695.1 Gemmatimonadales bacterium
ACCGACCTGACCGCCGCCACCGCGCGCAATCCAAGGCCGCGGCCGGAATAGCGACTAGCAGCCTGAGCTCGGTCGCTACATGTGCTCCACGCCGCCGCGTCCGCCGGATGCTACTCGGCCGATCCAAGGCGACGACGGCGAGCGCTCGGAGCAGGCCCCAGGCGCTCGTTCCCTACAACCCTGCGCGGGAATCAGTCTCTCCACGATTCCGGGCCGACGGTAGGTGCCCCGCGCCGCGGTGCGTGCGCTCCACACTTCCACAGCGCACCTCACGAGATGGGGTATTGCGCCCGTCCGCTCGCACCGCAGGTAGGCCTAGTTAATGCGCTGCACCGTGATCCGCGCGACCGGGAAGCTCCAGCCGTGGAGAGCGACGGACAGGTCGCCGACGCCTTGGATGTTGGAATGGGGGAGGATCACCCCACTCGTCGCCACCCGCCCGTTGCCGTCCGGCGGGTGCGACACCGGCCCCGCCGCGGTGCACGGGTCCACGATCTGATCGACCTGCTCGTTGTTCTGCTCGGTTCCCGCGTCCCACGCACCCACCTCGTGCACGTCCGGCCGGAACCCGCCAGGAAGCTTGACTCCGCTCAGGCCGGCGAACCCGTCGTTGGTGCAGATGAGCATCACCGCCAGCGACAGCCGGTTGGCGTTCGCCGCCGCGGTGATCTCGAAGATCTGGGGATTGGGGAGCGGGGCACCCCCGCCGACCCGGTTGGTGGGCGAGGCGATGTCTACCACATCGAAGATGCCGGGAGCTCCGCTGAGCTCGGCGACTGCCGCCGTCTCCAGCCCTTCTTCCGCGATGAGCCTGATGCCCTCGGACGCCGCGGCACCCGAGGCCCAGACGCTCGCATCCTTGGTATGGGTGGCCGCAACGCCGGGGGAGAAGACTTGGCCCGAGGTGAGGTTTTCCAGGGTAACTCGGTAGCGGTGACTGGCTGCAGCGGCGGCGTGGTCGGCGCCCGCCTTAGTGAGGCTCGGTCGGGAGCTCTCGGTCGGACCGGGCTCGGCGCAGGCGGCGAGCGCCAGCCCACCGGCGAAGAGGGTCAGGGCGAAGTATCGCATGCGCAGGTCTCCTAAGGGTTGGAGTCGGGGGGCAGGTGCGGCGTCCCTAAACCGGGGAGCGCTACTGCTAAACGACGGAACAGGCCAACCGGTTCTATGGCAAGAAGCCGCGGCATCCACGCCTCCATTCTCAGGAGAGCGGGGCACATTTCCCCCTTCCTAGCGCCCTGATCCGGCCGCCGGATTCATCCAGTTGCGCGCCATCATCCTACAGTTGAAGTTCAACCGCGTCATGCTGAGTGACCTTCGATGTGCGAGGATCTACCGTGAAGACCGTCATTCTGTTCGATGTCAACGAGACCCTGCTGGATCTCCGCGCGCTCGAGCCGCTGTTCGAGCGCGCCTTCGGGAATGCGCAAGTCCGTGAACAGTGGTTCCGGGAGATGCTCCTGCTGGCGTTCCAGGCCACCATCCTGGATCAGTACCGGCCGTTCGGCGAGCACGCCCGGGCGGCGCTCCGGATGCTCGCCCAACAACTCGAGCGGCCGCTGTCGGACGCCGACGAGCGAGCCATCCTGGATCAGATGAAGCAACTGCCGGCCTTTCCCGACGTGGCGCCGGGCCTAACCCGCCTGCGCCAGGCGGATTTCCGCATGGCAGCCCTGACCAATTCGACGGAAGAGGTCGGCACAGCCCAACTCCGGCATGCTGGAATCTTCGACCAGTTCGAGCGGGTCTTCTCGGCCGACCGCGTCAGGCGACTGAAACCCGCGCCGGAACCCTATCAGATGGCGGCCTACGAGATGGGGGTGGCTCCGGCCGATGCCTGGCTGGTGGCGGCGCACGGCTGGGACGTCGCGGGAGCGGCGGCCGTCGGCTGCCGGACGGCCTTCCTCGCCCGGCCGGGCAAGGTGCTCGATCCGCTGGGCCCCGCCCCGACGCTCGTGGCGAAAGATGTCGGCGCAATCGCAGGTCTCCTCCTCGAAGCCGCGGCAGCTCGCTGAAAAGCACATCTCCATCCAGGCCGGCCTGGCTTAAGGCGCTGGCGCTCGCCGCTCTGGTGGCTGCGCTCATCGTTCTCGGCCGCCGCGCCGGCGGCGTGCTGCCGGCGGTTGCCGAGCAAGTGTCTCGGATGGGGGCCCCAGGCGCCCGGTTCGGGTGACACAGCCTGCGACGGAAGTTCGCCACGGATCTCAAGCACTTGCCGCTCGTCAACCTGTGCGCGTTGGGCGGCCGGAAGGAGCCCAGACGATCCTCAAGTGTTATCAGCGATCGGACGAGGGCACCACTCCGGCACTCCTACTGTGCGGCCAGGCTGCAGACGCTCGACGGCGGCGCGCCGGTCTCGATCTACACGGTGAGCCGGGAGCTCGGCCATACCTCGCCGGCGATGGTCCAGCGGGTGTACGCACACCTGGGCACCATCCGCCACCGGGCGGAGGTGGTGGAGTATCGGGTGGAGCAGCACGCGGGGGCGCTCGGTGACCGGCTCACGGGCCTGCAGAAACTCAGTCTATGATCAGACTTGCCCATTGCCCGGAGGGAGCGGGATACTCACCTTGGCATGGTGGGTGGCCAGGAGGACATCGACCGTCGCTTCGAGGAATTGCGCGTGCGCTGTGAGACCCTGCGGCGGCAGCACGCGGCGCTGGCTGGAACCTTCGCCGTTCTCAAGATTGAGAACGAGGTGTTGAAGGCGAGGTTCAGAGCAATCCACCCGTTAGGCCCTCAGTCTCACCGCCGTCTGTGACCAGGATTGTGACCACGGACAGGCGACCCCCAGAAACAACATCACCCCGCGAAACGAAGTGCTTGCGGGGTGACGGCTTGCGAGATGGGCGATGAGGGGCTCGAACCCCCGACCTCGCGCATGTGAGGCGCGCGCTCTAACCAGCTGAG
>JACCSZ010000188.1 GCA_013812695.1 Gemmatimonadales bacterium
TTCACCTGCCGCGGGGTCATCACCTGCTCCGCCAGCGCCTTCAGGTCTTCGGGCTTGACGGGGGGCATCTCCAGCCCCTGAAGGTCGCCGTTGACGCGAATGGTCGGCGGACGCCCGACCTTGAGCAGCAGGTCGGACGCGTTCCGCTGCACCATCTCGCCGATCGTCTGCTTGAAGTTGAACGTCGACGGCGGCCCGGCGGGGGCCGGGTTGGTGGGAGACGGCTCAGCCATGGGGATCGACCCGGAAAAGGACCTGCCCGAACTCCACCGGCGCCGTGTCATCCGCCAGGATCTCGCGGACCACCCCGGCGATCTCGGCCTCGATTTCGTTCATGATCTTCATCGCCTCGATGATGCACACCGTCTGACCGGAGGTGACGCGGGTCCCGACCTTGACGTACGGTTCGGCGCCTGGTTCGGGCGACCCGTAGAATGTCCCGACCATCGGGGACTTGATCTCCTTGAGCGCCGGCGCCGGGCGCGGTGCCTCGCGCTCCGCCTCGGAACTCCCTGCCGCCGCCGGACCCACCGGGAAATGCATCGCCATCGGCGCGGGTGCGAACGCCGGCCCGCCCGTGCCGGTGCGCGTGATCACCACCTTGGTGCCGAACAGCCCCTTCACCTCGATCGAGCCGATCTCCGGCGAGTCGCGCAGCAGTTGCGCGAGGTCCTGGACGTCGGCCAGCTCGATCGACTTGATCCCGGGCGTGTTCTGCAGCAGCTCGGCGAGCTGCCTCATCTCCTGGGGCGTCATACGCGGGTGAGGTACTTGTCGTCGCGGCGGTCGACCCGGATCACTTGCCCCTCCTCGATGAACAGCGGAACCTGCACCGTGGCGCCGGTCTCCAGCGTGGCCGGCTTGGTGGCGCCGGTGGCGGTGTCTCCGCGGACCCCCGGATCGGTCCGGGTGACGGCGAGCTCGACGAAGTGCGGCAACTCCACGAGGATCACCCGGTCGTTGTGCACCAGGCCCTCGCACTCCATGCCTTCCTTGAGATACTTGAGCTGGTCGGCGCCGATGAGCTCGTCGGTCAGCATGATATCGTCGAACGTCTGCTGATCCATGAAGTGGCGAAAGTGCCCGTCGGCATACGAGAACTGGATCGGTCGCCGCTCGAGCCGCGCGTCGATCACGCGCTCGCCCGCGTTGAACGTCCGTTCGAGGACCGCCCCGGTCCGGATGTTCTTGAGCTTGGTCCGGACGAACGCCCCGCCCTTCCCCGGCTTCACGTGCTGGAAGTACACCATCTGGTACAGATGGCCGTCGATCTCGAGGACCAGACCGTTCCTGAAGTCAGCCGTGGTGGCCACGCATGCTCCTGGTTTCGCGTCGTCATTCCGGGCGGACGCGCCATTAGACCAGCTCCACCAGCTCCGTCCGGCCATCCGACAGCACCACCGGCCCGTCCGGCCCCAGATGCACGTCGTCTTCCAGTCGCACTCCGCCCCAGCCGGGAAGATAGATACCCGGTTCGACCGTCACCACCGCATGCAGCGGGAGCGGCGCCTCCGCCGTCGGCGCGAGCCGAGGCGCCTCGTGCACCTCGAGCCCGAGTCCATGGCCCAGCGAGTGGCCGAACGCGTCGGCGAAGCCGCGGGCCGCGATGACCGAGCGGGCGAGGGCATCGCCCTCACGGCCCGTCATGCCGGCGCGGAGATGCTCGAGCGCCCGCCCCTGTGCGGTTCGCACCAGCTCGTAGATGGTTCGTTGCCGCTCGTCCGCCCGCGCGCCGACGACGACCGTCCGGGTGAGATCCGCGCAATAGCCGTCCACCCGCGCGCCGAAGTCGAGCAGCAGCCAGTCCCCCGCCTGAATGGTGCGTGCGCTGGTGCGCGCGTGGGGCAGCGCCGCGCGCGGGCCGCTCGCTACGATGGTCGGAAACGGGTGCCATTCACTGCCCCGCATCCGAAGGCGGGATTCGAGCGCCGCGGCCACCTCGAGCTCGCTCTGCCCGACGCCCACGCCGGGCAAGGTGTCGGCCAACGCCCCCTCGGCGAGTGCCGCGGCGGAGCGGATCGACGCCACCTCGTCCGGCGACTTGCTCGCCCGGAGGTGCTCCACCAGGTCGGTGGTCGGCACCACGCGGCCCCGCGTGAGGCCGGCCACCCGCTCCGCGTCGCGCAGCGTGAGCGTCTGGGCCTCGACGCCGAGCACGCCCACCGGATCCGCCGACAGCAGGCGCCCCAGCCGATCCCACACGCTGTGCCGATCGATCTCGACGACCGCCACCTCCCCCACCTCATCCGGGGCCTGGAGGGCGTAGCGGAAGTCGGTGAGAAGCGTCGTCGTGTCGGGTCGCATCAGGAGCAGTCCCGCCGAGCCGCTGAAGCCCGTCAGATACCGGATGTTGGGCAGGTGGGCGACGAGCAGGCCCTCCAGCCCACCCCCCTCCAGCGCGACCCGCAGGGCAGCCTGGCGCTCGCCGCGATGGTCAGGTGGCACGCAGACGGCCCACCAGCGCCTGCAGGGCCAGCAGGTAGCTCTGCGCCCCGAACCCGGTCACCATGCCGATGGCGAGGTCGGCGATCATCGAGTGGCGCCGCTCCGGCTCGCGGGCGAAGATGTTCGAGAGATGCAGCTCGACGAAGGGCGTCCCCACCGCCAGCAGCGCGTCCCGCAGCGCGAGGCTCGAATGGGTGAGCGCGGCGGCGTTGATGAGGGCGCCGTCCGCGCTGCCCTTGAGCGCCTGCACCGCGTCCACCAGCGCGCCCTCATGGTTGCTCTGCAGCCAGGTGATCTCGGCGGCGTGGCCGCGCGCCGCGTCCCGCACCATCGCTTCGATTTCGGCCAGCGTTGTCCGTCCGTAGACTTCCGGCTCCCGGTGCCCCAGCAGATTCAGGTTGGGTCCGTTCAGGACGGTGATGCGCACTCAGCGCTTCAGATTCTGCAACCAGGCGTGAAACTGGTCGAGATCGTCGCTCTTCGGGTCTGGCGCACGGGGAGGGCGGGGAGCGTTGGAAGCGCCGGAGCCGCTGAAGAACTCCTCGTACGAGACGCCGCCCTGTTCGGCTGCGCCGCCGCCCGCCGGCACGGCGGGAAGCGTGGGCGTCGACTCTTCGCCGAACACCGAGCTGAGCGACAGGCTGTCGTGCGCGGGCCGGGTGGGCGCTCCCTCGGGCGCGGCCGAGCCCGCGCGCGGCGGCGACGACGAATGCACTGCTGGGCCGGGCGTGGAGGCCGGAGGCCTCGAGGCGAGCACGCCGCGCAGGAGTGCCTGCACTGAACGGCCGTGGGTGACCAGGACCGAATACGCGGGCGCGGGAGCCGCCGGTTCAGGGGCTGCCGGCTGTACTCTTGCCTGCTCCCCGCCGGCGCGCGCAGGCGACGACGGCTCGGGCTCGGCCGTGACCCGCTCGAGTTCAGCGATCTTTTCCAGGAACCTGGGATCGCCTTCGCGCCGGCTCTCGAGGTGCCGATAGACGGTCAGCGCCTCTCCCGGGTGCCCCTGCCGCAGGAGGAGCTCGGCCATCGACTCGGTCACCACCAGCTCGGGTTCCGCCCGGCGAGGCGGCTCGGCCACCGGTGCGGTCCAGGACTTCTGCGGCGGGGGCACCGGGTCGGCCGCCAACGGCTCCCGCGACATCGCTTCGGGTGCCCACTGCTCGGCCGCGGTTTCCGGGGCTACGGCGGCGGGCGCCCCGTCCACGGGTGCAGCCATCGCCGGCGGAGCACCAGCGGGTTCGTCCATCGGCGGCTCCGCCCCGATGGGCGCCTCCGTCGCTACGTCCTCCCAGACCGGCCCCGCGGGAGTTGGCTCCCCTGTCGAGGACTCTGGCCGCGAGAGTCCCCGCGTCGTCGATTCCGCCGGCACGGGTTCCGCCACGGCGGGCTCGATGGGCGGGAGCACAGGCATCAGCGGTTCGGCGTCGCGTGGCGCGCGGGTAGTGAGCAGCTCCTCGGACGCGTTCGCCACCTGAAACTCTCCGCCGCCGCTGCTGTTGAGGACGATGTCCTCGGCCATCTCCACCCGAAAATCGCCGGCGGTATCGAGCGAGGCCGTGTCGTCCGGCCGGGGATCCCGCCCCACCAGCCCGACCAGCGGCTCGACCTCAGCCTCTGGTCGCGCATCGTCGGCCCCGGCGGCAAGGCCAAGATCTTCGAGCTCGAGCGGCGCGGGCTCGTCGACCGCGGGGCCGGCCGATTGCGAGGCCCACCCGGCCATTGCATCGCGCCGCGGTTGGGGCATTTGCACCGGGGCCACGACGCGAGGCTCGTCGCCCGAGAGCATCGCCTCCGGACTCGGCGCGAGGGGAATCAACTGGTCGGCCAGCAGCGTTTCCGCGGTCACGAGTCCGGCAGTCGATTCCGCCGAAACGATCGTCTCCTCCGGCGCGCCATCCACGACGGGTGCCACCACTGCGGCACTCTCGGTCTGGCGACGCGCCGCCCCGACGCGGCCGAGCTGATCGCGCGCCTCGTCATTGCTCCGGTCGACGAGCAGCAGGGCGGAGAGCCAGCGCTCCGCGTCATCGAATCGACCGTGGCGCTCGGTGATGTCCGCCAGTGCCTTCAACGCGATGACGTTTTCCGCGTCCAGCTCCAGCACGTGGGCGAACGCCGCCTCGGCGGCCGCCAGGTCGCCCAGGTCGAGGTGGCAGCGGCCGAGCACGATGCTGGCCGGGATATAGTCGGGGTGGAGCGTCAGGCCGAGCCGCAGCAGCTCGAGGGCCCGCGGCACGGCTCCGGTCTTTCGGTGGACCTCCGCGAGCGGCGCGAACGTCAGCCCCTGCGGGTTTTCGGCGTAGCGGCGCTCGAGTTTCTCGATCTCGCTAAGTGCCATCCGGGTTCCGCGTGTCGAGGGTCTGGGAGCAGCCGAAGCGAACGATCGATGTCGGTGTGGGAGGTCAGGTGAGAGTAGCGAGCCGGCGGCGACCTGTCAACTGCTAAGCGTTGCACCGCCTTGAGGTTCGGTGTTGATGCGCTTAAGCTTATGACTCTTTTTCGTTCCCCACAGGTCCGAAGTCTCGGAACCCCATTATGCAAGCTTTTCGCAACGCGGCCAAACCCCTGATGGCGCTGCTGGCCGTCACCTTCTTCGCCTGGCTTGTCGTGGACCTGAGCGGCATCACGGGCACCTCTGGGCTCCTGACCAAGACCTCGGTCGGCAAGATCAACGGCCGCAGCATCGACGCACGCACGTACCAGACGGTAGTCCAGCAGAACATCGACGCTCGCCAGCGAACCGCGCCTGGGGCGCTGGGGCTGGAAGACGTCGCGCAGGTTCGCGACGAAGTCTGGGAGCAGTTCGTCCAGAACAGCGTGCTCGCCGCCGAGTACCGCCGCCGCGACATCACGGTCAGCGAGGACGAGATCGTCGAGGCCATGCGTACCTCGCCGCCACCGGAATTCGAGAAGATCCCGGAATTTCAGACCGACAGCCAGTTCGACATCGCCAAGTACCAGCGGTGGCTGACGTCGAGCGTCGCGCAACAGTACCTGCCCTCGCTCGAGGCGCAGTACCGCGAGCAGATCCAGCGCTCGAAACTGCTCCGCGTGGTCACCTCCGACATCTATCTCTCCGACGCCGCCCTCTGGGAGCAGTACCGCGACGAGCACGAGATGGTGAAGGTCGGGCTCACCGCGGTCATCGCCCGGAACATCATCCCGGATTCCGCGGTCGCCTTGAGCGATGCCGAGATCCGCGCCTACTACAAGGCTCACCTCGAGGACTTCAACCGCCCGGCCACCGCGCATCTCAGCTTCGTCGCGCTCCCCCGACTCACCACCGCCGCCGACACCGCCGCCGCCCGAGCGCGCGCCGACTCGGTGCGCGCCGAGATCATGGGCGGCGCTCCGTTCGCGGAGGTAGCCCGGCGCGAGTCATCCGACAGCGTGAGCGCGGCGGGTGGCGGAGATCTCGGCGAGTGGACCCGTGGCAGCATGGATGCGGCGTTCGACTCGGCGGCGTTCAAGCTGCGCCTCAATACCCTGTCTCCGCCGGTGCTCTCGTCCTTCGGCTATCACCTGATCGAAGTCACCAGCCGCAAGGGAGACAAGGCCAAGGGCCGCCACATCCTGCTCCCGATCGAGGTGGCCGGCCGGCACCGCGACCAGCTCGACGCCCAAGCGGATACCCTGGAGCGGCTGGGGGCCGAGAAGGCCGATCCGGCCGCGCTCGACACCGTGGCCCGGGCGCTCAAGCGCCCGATCGGGAAATCGGGGCCCGTGCAGGAAGGCACCAAGGTGCAGCTCGGCAACCTGGTGGTCCCCGATGCGGGCGTATGGGCCTTCACGGCCAAGCCCGGCCAGACCGGCCCAGTGGTCGAGACCTCGATCGCGTACTACGTCTTCCGCCTCGACAGCCTGAAGCCGGCCGGCGTTCCGCCGCTCAACGAGATCCGCCAGGTCGTGGCCGCGCAGGCGCGCGCCGGCAAGAAGCTCGAGCAGGGCCGGAATGTAGCCAAGGAGTATCAGCGCCGGATCGAGGCCGGCGGCACCCTGGCCGCGGCGGCCGGTTCGATGAAGCTCCCTTACAAGGAGTTCGGGCCATTCTCACGGGTCAACCCTCCGCTCACTGATCCGGTGGTGGTCGGCACCGCGTTCGGTCTCGACGTCGGCCAACGAAGCGGCGTGCTCGATACGAAAGAAGGGATCTACCTGCTCGAGGTGCTCTCGCGCACCAAGGCCGACTCGGTCGCGTTCGCCAAGGAGCTGGACACCTATCGCGGCCGGATGATCAGTCTGGCGCGCCAGGACCGGGTGCGCAGCTACCTCGAGGCGCTCCGGCAGGCCGCCAAGGTCGTGGACGATCGGAAGGAAGTGCTCCAGCAGCAGCAAGCAGCACCGGTCGCGCCGGAGGCTTGATCGGAGAGGTTGGCCGGCAGCCCCGAGGGCGCCGCCCTACTGCGACAACCGCTTGGGCTCGCCCGCGGGGGCACTGGACTGCGCGGGCGTCGCCGCGCCGTCCACTTGCCGCGGCGGCAGGTTTCGCTGCGTGTCGTCCGAGCCCATGATGGCATCCTGGGTGTCGGTCACGCTTCGCTTGAACTCGCGGATGCCCTTGCCGATCGAGGCGCCCACCTCCGGCAGCCGCTTGGCGCCGAAGAGCAGCAGCACCACGACCATGATCAGCATGATTTCGGTGAAGCCGATGTTGCCCACGGGACCCCCCTAGAAAATCGACCGGGCGATCAGATATGCCACCAGGACGCCGATCAGGCTCAACAACGACACCTCGAGCCCAAGCGGCCCCAAGGTGAAGTTTAGCACCAGCAGGTCGGCCGAGACAGGGCCGAACTTGGCGGTCCAGGTGCTGGTGAAGAAGGTGCGGGCGGCGCTCTCGGGCAGCGTCTGGCGCAGCAGGGCGGTCAGTGCCCCGCCGGCGATGAAGCCGGCCACGAGGATGCCGAGGTAGAATCCCGGTCGGTGTGGGCCGGCCATCAGCGCCTGCGGTCCACGACGTACGTGATGGCCGCCCGCAGCGCGTCGCGTGCCGGGGAGGGAGTCAGCGCGTCGAGTTCCCCATCGGCCTGCTGCGCCAACTGGAGCGCCCGCTCCCGGGCGTAGTCCAGCCCGCCCGCCTCCGCCACGGCCCCGATGATCTCGCCGATGCGCGGATCGTCGGGCTCGGGGGTGTCCATGAGCGCCTGCACCTGCCGGCGGCCCGCCGCGTCCATTCGAGGGAGTGCCGCGATCAACGGCAGGGTCACCTTGTGCTCGCGGAGATCGGATCCGGTCGGCTTGCCGGTCACGCCCGGGTCGCCCACGTAGTCGAGCAGATCGTCGACGATCTGAAACGCCATGCCGAGCGCCTCGCCATAGCGCCGGAGCGCCGAGCGCTCGGCAGGCGAGGCCCGCAACGCGCCCACCTCGCAGGCGCCGGACAGCAGCGAGGCGGTCTTGGCCTGGATGAGCAGGTCGTAGGACTCCTCGGAAAACTCGAGCGGCTCGTGCGCCAGCAGCTGGCGCATCTCGCCCACCGTCATCTGGTTCGTGACCCGGCTCAGCACCCGAAGCGGCTCCAGGTCGTCCAGGCGGACCAGCTCGATCACGGCTCGCGAGTACAGGTAGTCGCCCATGATGACCGACACCTGGTGGCTGAACAGCGAGTTGATGGTCGGCATCCCGCGCCGGAGCACCGAGTGGTCCACCGAGTCGTCGTGGACCAGTGTGGCCAGGTGGATCAGCTCGATGACGGCCGCGAGGGTGATCGTCCGCTGATCGCGCCCGCCCGTGGCCTCGTCGGCCAGCAGCAGGAGCGTCGGCCGGAACATCTTGCCTTGCATCTGGAAGAGGTGTGAGTTGACCTCGGCGATGAGACCGAAGTCCGCCTCCACGATCCGGTGCAGCTCCTGCGGCACCCGCTCGAGGCGACCACGCACCGGCCGCTGAAGATCGGCGAGCGTGATCGGCGCGATTTGTGAGCTCATTCCCGCCGTCCCGCGGTGAGTCGGTGAATGCGATCGCTGAGGTCCATGAACCGGATGTCCACGGCCATGGCCCGCTCGTAGCTGGTGACGGCGTCGGCGCCCTTCCCCTGCGCCTCGAGCGCGCGGCCGAGCCAGTAGATCAGTCCGATCTTGGCCTCGTCGCCGCCCTCGGCCTCGACTGCCCGGCGGAGGACTGATTCCGAGACGGCGAACTGTCCCTTCTCGAAAAATGCCATGCCGAGCGCTTCGGAAGTGCGCAGTCGTCCATCGGGCGCACGCAGCGCTTTCTGGAATTCCGCGATCGCCTCGTCGAGCAGTCCCATTTCCTTGAAGGCGACGCCGAGATCGTAGTGTGCCTGGTAATCGTCGGTATCGAGATTCTCATCGATCCCGCGCTTGAACTGCTCGAGAATCTCCTTGAACTCCCGTTGCTCGTCTTCGTCGTGCGGCTCGCGCCGGTCGATCCGCATGCGTGTATCCCGCGGACCGGCATCTTCCAGAATCATCGACCCCAGGTCGACGAAGCCGTCTCCGCTCCCGGCGGCCAACGCCTCCGGTTGTGGCGCTGGCAGCGAGGGAGGCGCCGGTGCCGGCCTCGAGGCCGGCGACGGGGAGGCGGCCATGGTGTCGTGCGAACGCCTCGGCGGGTCGAGCGCGGCGATCGCGGCGGACGCGCGCGCGTTGTCCGGATCGTGCTCCTGCACGCGGCCGTACACGGCCAGCGCCTTGTCGGTGGCCCCGGCCCGCCCGAGCGCGTCCCCCAGCGCCAGGTAGGCGTCGAGCAGCGGGGCGCGGTCGCCGGTACGGAACGCCAGCTCGACGCGCTTCTGGTGATGGTGAATCGCGTCGGGCTCGAGCATCACCAGCCGGTCGGCGATCGCCCACGCTCCGCCCCAGTCCTCGACGCGCTCGTACCCCTGCAGCGAGAGCCGCATCTCCTCGGCGGAGCGAGCAAGATCGCCCGTCAGCAACAGGCAGTCGGCCAGCTCGCGGTGGAGATCGGGATTCTCGGGATCGTCGACGATCCGATCCTCGAGCTCGTGCAGCTCGCCCGCCGTCGGCTCGGCGGCCGCGGAGTCGATGAGGGGCAGCCCGGCGGTAGGCGCCACCGCTTCGATGAAGTCGAGGTCCATGTCCGAATCTGCCGCGGCGTCGGCAGCGTTCACGGCCGCCGTCAGGTCGAGGTCGTTCGGGACGTCGAGCAGGCCGTCGGCCGACTCCGTCTCGAACCCTCCCGCGTCGGCCCGATCGAGCTCGTCCAGCGGCGCGCCCTCGAACTCGAGAACCTCCGCCGCGGCGTCGAGCTCGAGACCCGGCAGCGAGTCCATCGGGTAAGTCTCGAGATCCTCATCAGCGGTCTGCTCGATACCGAGGAGCGGCGCGGCGTCCGCAAAGGCCGCACCGGGCTCGCCGGGAGGGCCGAGCGCGTCGAACTGCGTCGGCTCGAGCCCCTCGGGTGGCGGCGCTTCGACCTGCAGCACCAGGTCGGCCATGGGCGGCGGCGGGGGCACGCCCTCGGGTCCCGTTCCATGCCCTTTGGGTGCCGTTGGCAGATCGAACCCGGTATCGAGAAAGACCAGGTCGCCACGGGCGGGCGCGTGGACGGGTGGCCGCGCCGCGGGGGTATCCGCGGCCGACTTCCCGGCGTCCCCCGCCGCCGGGGCAGCCGGCGGGCGGCCTTTCGCCTCGAGGTCGCCGGCGATCTTGGCCAGCTGCTCGAGCGCCTCTTCGTCGCGCGAAGCCGCCCGAAGCAGCTCGATCAGCATCATCCGGATGTCCTGGGCGCCGGAGAACTGATCGGCGAACTCCTTGATCGACTGGAACGCCGGATCGAGCTGGCCGAGTGCGTTCATGCGCTCGAGGAACTCGATCAGGTTTCGCTTGGCCTCGATAACGACGTTCTTGCGCGCGTGGAGCTGCGCCAGCTTCAGGTAGGTCTGCGTGCGGCCGGGATTGACCCGCAGGATCTTGCCGCAGAGCGCGATGGCGTTGTTGAAGAAGCCCTGGTCCGCATACAGATCGACCGCGCGCTCGTAGGAGCGCACGGCCGCGGCGGTGTCATTGATCTTGAGGTAGAGGTCGCCTACGCGATTGTACAACGACAGATCGGGGCTGCTCTCCGCCCCGGACTCGATCTGCTGGATGGCTTTCAGGTAGACTTCGATCGCCCTCCGCCAGTCCTCCTTCTGCTCGAACTTCCGTGCCGAGTCTTTCAGCTTTTCCAGATTCATGCGGCTCGGGCTGAGAGAAGTGACCGGAGATAAGGCTCGGAGTGAGCGAAAGATACCGGCCTGCGATACCTCCGGCAAGCGCGCCGTCGGCGCTACAGTTGGCCGGGATCGAGCTCGCCGGTGGCGACCGCGCGGGCCAGTCGCTCGAGGTCTGGCGAGGGAGGACGATCGCGTTCGAGAGGGGGAACGGCCGGCGTGAGACGGCGGAGGCGCCGGTGCAATTCGCCAACGCCCCGGCCGGGGGCGAGCGGCTTGAGGAACTCCAGCGCCTGGGCGCCGCAGAGCAGCTCCGCGGCCACGACGTGCTGGGCGTTCGCCAGGATCCGCTGCGCCTTCCAGGCCGCCGCCATGCCCATGGGCACGAAGTCTTCCTGGTTGGCGTCGGTCGGGATCGACCCGATGCTCGCCGGCATCGCGATGGCTCGGGACTCGGCCACGAGCGACGCCGCGGTGATCTGTACCATCATCAAGCCGCTGCACAGGCCGGGATCGTTGGTGAGAAATGCCGGGAGCCCCTGCGACAGATCGGGATTCACCAGCCGCTCTACCCGGCGCTCGGCGATGGCCTGCAGCGTCGTCAGCGTCATCGCCAGCAGGTCGAGCGCCTGGGCCACCGGTTGACCATGGAAGTTGCCGCCGGAAACGACGGCGCCGTCGTCGAACACCAGCGGGTTGTCAGTCGAGGCGTTGAGCTCGATCGCCACGGTGTCATGGGCGAAGCGGATCGCGTCGGCCACCGCGCCGAACACCTGGGGAGCGCAGCGAAGACTGTAGGCGTCCTGGACCCGGGGATCGTCCTCCCGATGCGATTCCCGGATCTCGCTCTCGACCAGCAACGCGCGCATGAGGTCGGCGGCCTCGATCTGGCCGCGGTGCGGACGCGCCGCATGAATGCGGGGGTCGAGCGGCGCGGGCGTTCCGCGCAGCGCCTCGAGGCTCATCGCCGCGGCGCCCACCGCAGTCCGCCAGAGCACTTGGGCGTCGTGCACCAGCAGGGCGAGGAGCGCGGTCTGCGCCTGGGTTCCGTTGATGAAGGCGAGCCCTTCCTTGGGCGCGAACCGGAACGGCGCGAGGCCGGCGGCCTGCAATGCGGAGCCGGCGAGGCCAACCCCGTCACCGGCGAGCACGTCCCCTTCGCCCATCAGCGCGAGGCCGATGTGGCTGAGCGGCGCCAGATCGCCGCTGGCGCCCACGCTGCCCTGTTCCGGCACGAATGGCACGATGCCCGCGTTGAGCATCGCGACCAACGCGTCGACCAGCTCGGGACGCACACCACTGGTCGGCCGGAGCAGCACGTTGGCCCGCAGCAGCATCACCGCGCGAACCACGGACGCGGACAGCGGGGCGCCCACGCCGGCCGCGTGACTCCGGATGAGATTGGCCTGCAGCTGATCGAGCCGATCCGGCGCCACCCGCACGTTCGCCAGCTTGCCGAAGCCGGTGTTGATCCCGTAAATCGTCTGCCCGGACGCGATGGCCGTCTCGACCAGCCGGCGGCTCCCGAGCAGTGCCTGCCGCGCCGCGGCATCCACCGCCACGCGCACCCCCGTTTCGCGGGCCACGCGCGCCACCGTCGCCACCGTCAGCGACGCGCCGTCGAGCGTACACTCTGATTCGGACATGGCCCGAAGTAACTCCGCCCCCGCGTGGGTTTCAACCCCTGGGGGGAACGGCGGGCGGATGGAAAGACGGAAAGACGGGAAGACGGAAGGACGGAAGGACGGAAAGACGGAAGACGGGAGACGGGAGACGGGCCAAAGGTCCTGGCATCCCGAGCGCCGCGAGGGATTTACTTCCGCTGGGCTCGAACTCGGCCCGGCAAGATCCCTCGCGGCGCTCGGGATGACAGGAGCGCCCGCGTCCGCCGAGCTACCGCTCCCGGCTGCCGGTCCGTGTCACGATCAGCTCCGGGTTGCCGGGATCGGTCTGAAAGGCCCAGTCGAGAATCAGAAAGTTCTGCCCGACGTGCGAAACACGGATGGCGCCGTAGCGCTTGAAGCCGTCGCCACCGTCGGTCTCGAAGACGTATCCGTACCCTGGAAGCGCCAGGATGCCGGTGTCGCGATAGGCGCGATCGGCGGCAAAGTCGATCGAGGCAAGATCCTCGGTCGGGTCGGCCTCGTCATAGTATTCGACGCCGGTGCCCAGGCGGATCGGCGTGAGGAACAGGTCACCCGCGCCATCGCGATCCACCGCGAAGTCGATGTCGCTCGCGCCGCCGGATCGAACGAGCCCCAGCTCGGTGCCCTGCGAAGCCCCGTCGCCGTTGAGGTCGTCCCAGAACCGGAACCCGCTGCCGACTGACTGGAACTGAAAGGCGTAGACCAGCACGTTCCGGGTGTCGGGACGCGGAGTGTCGGCGCGGCGCGGCGACCGGCCGCTCTCGAACCCATCCACGCTCACCGCCGTCACGCTGAAGCAGCGCGAGATCCCGTTCGCGAGCGCGCCGACCACGAACTCGGGCGCCACGGTCGTCCCCTCCAGTTGCCAGCTGGTGCCGCACTCATCGAGATCGAGATTGTAGGTCGTACTGTAGACGCGGTAGTTCTGGAAGTTACCGGGGTCGGCCGTGTATGCGTTGTCGCTCCAGTCCAGGGCGACGGCACCGTCCAGCGTCACGCTGGAGAGGTCGGCCGGATCGTCCGGCGGCACCCCGGGTCCGGTCCGGTCGTCGGAGGAACAGGCGGCGGCCAGCATCAGGACGACCGGTATCCACCAGGCGCGCATAACGGACTCTCTGTTGGGGTTCAGCGCAATATCAGCAGGTCGCATGCCAAGGCCGCCCGGCGGGGGCGAGCCACGCACATCGACGTACGACGTGAATTTAGCGGCCGCTCGGGGTCGGCTTGTACCGCCTGAAGGACACTGCGCCGGGTCTATCGGTCGATCGTCGTCTGATCGTAGTCGAACTTGAGCTCCGGCAGGTCGGTCAGATAGATCGAAAAGTAGAAGGCGAAGTTTCCGTTGGGATTGCGCACGAAATTGAAGCCCGCGCGCCACTCGTGCAGCTCGCGCTCGAGCCGCACCACCTGCGACTCGAACTTGCCGTCGGTAATGTTGTACTGCGACGACCACGACAGCGACCAGAACGGCGTCGGCGAGAAGTTGGTGCTGAACCCAAGGCTCTGCCGGTCCGATGTCGGCGCGGTCGTGGGCACACCGCTCGGCGGCCGGGTACGCGTGAGCTGATAATTGAAGTTGGCGGAGAAGCTGCGTCCGGCGCTCCGGAAGGGCGCCTGCGTGCTGCTGAAGAACGAGCCGGGCCGGGTCCGCCGCCCCGACTCGGCGACGTATGACGTGGGCACCTCGTCGCGGCGGCCGTCCGCGCGGTCGTCCGATGGTCGTTTGCCGCCGAGGCCGAAGATCGACCCGATCGAGCGGAAGGTGTTGCCCGACAGGGCGAAGCTGGCGCTCACGTTCTGCAGGAACGGGTCGAACGCGGCGGTGTCCGCGCCGGCCCGGCCCCGCCAGAGATCGTGCGTGAGGCTCAGATTGAAGCTGGGCAGCAGCTCGCTCAGCAGCGAGTTGGTGATGGTCTGGGTCGCCCACCCCGTGAAGCCGGGCTTCTTGGCCTGCTCGAAATCGTAGGTGAGGCTGCTCGTGTTGATGCTGAGGATCCGGAGCTTGCGCGTGTCGGCGCCGGTGGTGTCCGCGCCGCGCGGGCGAAGCTTCCCCTCGAAGGTCTGGGAGAGTCCGACGCTCACCCGCTGCTGCGCGTCGCTCCGGAGCTCGAACGCCTGCCCCGGCTGGGCAATGGCGCGCGCGTAGGCCTCGGGCACGTCGGCGGCGGGCTGGTAGTTCCATGTCAGGACGGGCGAGACGCTGTGGCGGATGCGGCTGAGCGGGCCGACGCCCGGAAGAAAGGCGAACAGGGTCGGCGACGCCGTCGCCCCGAAGCGGAAGCGCTTGCCTTGCTGGACGAAGCTTCCGTTCGTGCTCCGATTGCGAATCGCGAACGGGCCCGTGGTCGTGTTCCCCACGCCTACGACCGGCTGGAGCTTCCACGAGCCCCGGAACAGTACGGGCAGGTTGATGCCGGTGTCCCAGTCGATCGAGCTCTCGAAGTCGCTCAGGAAGGTGCGGCGGACCCGGATGCTGTCCGTCGGGTCGGCGGTGGACGGATCGTCGGCGAGGAAGCTGTCGACCCCGGTCCCCTCGCCCTGGCGATCGTTCACCTGCAGGGAGTTCTGCCAGTTGAACCCGCCGATCCGCAGCGGCGTGTCGAAGCCGATCGCCGTCACCCGCGTGCTCGCATCCAGCGCCAGCGTGTCGAACGCGCCGCCCGGCAACGCGTTCAGGAGCGTATCGGCCAGCGGATTGTTCGTCGTGTTGTTCGTGAAGCTGAGCCCCGGCGACCACGTGACGTTCGAGCCGATCGCGATCGGCACCGGCGTCAGGGTCACCGCGGGCAGCAGCTGCTGGACGCTGCCGTCCGTGAGGCTCTGGCGCCGGTTGCCGCCCAGCGTGAGCGTGGCCCACGAGAGCCGCTTCGAGTAGTTGAGCGAGCTCGTGATCTGCTGCGTATTCTGCAGCGGGTCGATCGCGTTGCCGCGGATGACCGCGGTGTTGCTGGCGTAGTTGATGTCGAAGTTGAGCGAGGAGGAGAGGCTGAACTGCTGGCGGTGGTCCCATCGGAACGTGAGCCCCGATCCGCCGCCCACCTGCCGCTGTTGGTTGATGCCCACCGCGCCGTTCATGAAGCGGTTGAGCCAGCGGTACTGCCCGCTCACGCCGTACTGAACGTACCGGTTGGCGAACCAGTCGAGCCGGCCCGTCAGGTCGATATAATCGTTGGGCGCCCAGTAATACCCGACGTTGGTCACCTGCCGGTTGTACCCCCGGGTCGGCCGCACCAGGTCGTTGAGCCCGATCTGCGGCACCAGGATCCCCGACCGGCGTCCCGGGCGCACGTCCTGGAAGATGAACGGCAGCCAGAGGATCGGCACGTCCCGCACGTAGAGCACCACGGGACGCGCCACCAGCACATTTTTTGAGATCCACTTCACCTCGCGCGCGCTGAAGTGATAGTGGGGCGTGGGCAGGTCGCAGCTCGTGATCTCGCTCGAGCCGGCGTAGATGCGGCTCGAGCTCGAGTCCTGGGCCACGTTGCCCCGGAGAAACCAGACCGTCGATCCCTCGGTGAAATTGGTGAGCGCGTCGTCGACGATGCCCCGGCGGCGGCAGGTGTCGTAGCGGATCCCCTCCCCCACCAGGACCTGGCCCCGATCGAACAGGTGCGGATTGCCGCTGGCGTCGAGCATGCAGCTGTCGGACTGATATCGGATGGTGTCGGCCTCGAGCAGGGCACCCTGCCGCTCCGTGAGCGCCTGGCCCTCGAGCAGCACCCGTTCGTCATCGATAAAGACGGTCGCGGAATCGGCGCGATACCGGGTGGACTGGTAGCCGGGTCGGGTCTTGAGCGCGCTCAGCACCGAGTCGTCGGGCGCGAAGCCCCGGCTGGGCGCGGTCGGGATGCCGAGCCGCCCGGCGGTCGCGCTGTCGAGCGCCTGTCCGGGTTTCTTCCGCGTCGTGTCCTGGAGCGAGTCCTGGCGCGCCGCCTGGAGCGGCGGGCGGCGCTGCGGCACCGGCTCCTGTGCTCCAGCGGGCGTGCCGGCCAGCCCGAGTC
>JACCSZ010000202.1 GCA_013812695.1 Gemmatimonadales bacterium
ATCAGCTCGACGGCGCGGGTCACGGCAGGGAGGCCGTTCGCGGACGAGATCGCGGCCACTCGGGCCGCGCCGCCCCGCCGCGACCCCGCGACGGAGCCGAGCGGGGAGCGGAGGTCGGCGGGGTCGACGCCGGCCGCGGGGAGCGCCGCGCCGACCGCCGCCGCGCCGGCGGCACCGATGAACGACCGACGAGTTACGCGTTCCGCCATGCAGTGCGCCTCCGAGTGCCGCAGGACCGGGGAGTGAAGCTGCCGGGATTTATGGCGGCCCTGCGCGGTTGTCAACGGCCGACGCTGTCTGGAACCTCGCGCTGCGCTCGGAGTCCGCGCTCCAGATCGGGCGCTGAATCTGCTTGGTTCGGGGCTCGCCGTGCCGCTCCAGACCATGTGATCTAACGCACAGCGAGGGGTCTGAAGCACCATATCTTGCAGTGCTAGTGGGAGTAAGTCCGGGTGGCACTTGCGAGACGTCCGAGATAGCTCTGAGCCCCCTGCTCTGTGGCCGGACGCGCTGCCTGATCCCTTGCTTTCGCTGAGGATCCCATCAAAGCCCCCTTCTAAAAAATATCTCGCGGGAACGGGCATTCGTGCCCGTTCCACCCACCTGTTCCCGGTGATCTCTTCGCAAGATCGTTGTGACCGCGCGCACCGCTTGGTACCGGCGTGCGCGCCGAAGTTTGGTGTGTACTCTCACCGGAGACGGACCATGCCGCGTGGCGACAAGTCGGCCTACACCGCGAAGCAGCGGCGGCAGGCGGAGCATATCGAGGAGAGCTACGAGAGCCAGGGCGTACCGACGAAAGAAGCGGAGCGCCGCGCGTGGGCGACCGAGAACAAGATGTCGGGCGGCGGCCGGAAGAGCGGCTCAGGGCGGGGGAAGACCACGAGCACGCGGTCGCAGCCCAAAAAGAGCTCGACACGGACTGCCGCCTCGCGGTCCAAGAAGAGCACGTCGGGGAAGACGCGCGGGCGCAAGTAATCCCCTTCAACCGTGAGCCGACGCCCTGCCTGCTTTGCGGGGCGGACGAGCCGCTCCCTGAGGTCGAGAGCGCGGCGCAGATGTCGCCGAGCACGGAGCGATTCACCTTCGTTCGCTGCCGCCGGTGCGGGCTGGTGTACCTCAGCCCGCGCGTCAGCGAGCGCGACGTCGGCGCATGGTACGGCCCGGATTATCTGCCGCACCGCGGCGATGCGGCCTGGGGTCGGTACGCCCTGTTTGCCGCCGAAGGGCAGCGGCGCACCGATCGCGCCCGGGTACGGTGGACGGCGCGCTCGGCGGCGCTCGGTCCGGGCAAGCTGGCGCTCGACGTCGGCTGTGGCCGGCCGACCTTTCTCGAGGCACTACACCGGCAAACCGGCGTGAACGGGGTGGGGCTCGACTTCAGCGACGCGGGGTGGCGCGAGGAGCCCGAGCGCTGGCAGGCGGCCGGACTGGAGCTCCACCACGGCCGGCTGGAGGACGTGAGCCTGGCGGGTCGCTTCGACGCGATCACGATGTGGCACGCGCTGGAGCACGACTATCGCCCGCTCGAGACGCTCCGCCGCCTGCGCGTGCTCGCCAGCGAGGGTGCGACGCTGCTCGTCGAGGTGCCCAATCACGACGCGCTCACCCGTCGCCTTCACGGTGCGGCATGGGCCGGCTATCACACGCCGCGCCACACGGTGGTCTACACGCCACGGACGCTCGGCGCGATGCTCGAACGGGCGGGGTGGCGTGTCGTGCGGCAACGCGCGCATGGCACGATGGATCCCTACGTGGTGTGGTGGCTCGGCCGGCAGGAGTCGATCGGGCGCGGCCTCGACGGAAATCTCGAGGGACGCTTTCCGGCCTTCATGCTGGGAAAGGTGCTGACGCTCCCGCTCGCCGCGGCCCAGCGGTGGATCAGCCTGGGGGTGCAACTTTCGGTGGCGCGAGCGGGATGAACCCCGCGCGCTCTGAGTCCCGTCGCGCATCGACCTCGACTTCCGCCGCCCCAGCCAGCCGGGTGTTTGTCGCGATCACACCCATGCAAAGATCGCCACCGACCAGGTGGAGCCAGGGGGACAGTGCGCCCAGCACGGTAGCGTCAAGGCTTTCGTGCATGCTAGGCAGATCCTTGACACCCTATCCGCAAAACCGTGGCTCATCCTGGGACTTGTGGCCACGATCTTTGCATTTTGTGCAACCTACCGACTACACTACTGCAGCACCCCTGAGGTCTCTGTCTCCCGCCGAGCAGCCCATGCCCCCCGTGTCGCGCAAGATCCTGTTTCATGTTCCCTCCTTGCTCCCCGAGGACGCCGGCCGCCACGGCGTACGCGCTCCGAACGGTGCCCCGGCCGTGACGGCCCCCTCCCCGGCGAGCATCGCAGGCAGCGAGGTCCCGGTTGAAACCGGCGATGTCCGGAAGCTGGCGACGCTGCTCGAGGTCGGTCAGGCGCTCGCCGGGGGCCTCACCCTGCAAACCGGCCTCTACGGCGTGCTCGAGGTCCTCGAGCGGCGCTGCGGCGCCCGCCGCGGGGCGGTGACGCTGATGGAGGAGGCGAGCGGCCTGCTCGTCGTCGAAGCGGCGCTGGGGTATCCGCGCCGCACGGGCCGGGTGCGCTACCGGGTCGGCGAAGGGATCACGGGCGCAGTTGCCGAGCGCGGCACCCCCGCGGTGGTGCCGCACATCAGCCGGGAGCCGCGCTTCCTCCACCGTGCCGTGGCGCGCGCCGAGCGCCACGACGTGGAGGAGATGAGCTTTCTGTGCGTGCCGATCCTCATGGATGGCGCGAGCGCAGGCACGCTGGCCGTCGAGCTGCCGTGCATGCCCGAGTGGGGCGCCGAGCGGATGATCAAGGTCCTGCGGATCAGCGCGGCGATGGTGTCGCAGGCGGTGCGCATCCACCGGCTGGTCGAGGGCGAGCGCCAGGGGCTGGCCGAAGAGAATACGCAGCTCCGGGAAGAGCTGCGCGAGCGCTACGAGTTTACCAACATCATCGGCAACAGCGGGCCGATGCAGCGGGTGTATGAGCAGGTGGCGCAGGTCGTGGGCACCGGCGCCACGGTGATGATCCGGGGCGAGAGCGGGACCGGCAAGGAGCTGATCGCGCACGCGCTGCACCACCATTCGCCGCGGGCGGGCAAGCCGTTCGTCCGGGTCAACTGTGCCGCGCTGCCCGAGACGCTGGTCGAGA
>JACCSZ010000220.1 GCA_013812695.1 Gemmatimonadales bacterium
TCCGACCGCTCGCTCGCTGGTGCACCCGGGGCACGGCCTGCTCGGTCATCGCGGTGGTACTCCTAGCCTTGGTGCTTCGGTTGTGGGGCTTGCAAAGTCAGAGTCTCAGCATGGACGAAGTCGGTGAGCTCAGAATCGCAGCAACTGCTCCTGCCGAGATTCTGCGTTGGGGCGATGGATTCCCGCCACTTTTTTCCTTGCTCCTCCACGCATGGTTGCGGCTGTTCCGGAGTGATGCGGCCGCCCGCTGGCTTACCGTGGCCCTGGGGTGTGTGTCGGTGCTTCCGGTCTGGGGGCTGGCCCGGAGGCTGGGCGGCCACCGCGTGGGAGTTGCGACGGCCGTGCTAATCGCCGCCTCACCAATGCACGTCTGGCACTCCCAGAATGGCCGGGGCTACATCCTCTATTTTTTGCTCGCCGCCCTGACCTGTTCGTCGTTCTATCGGGCACTGGAAACCAACGATAACCGCCATTGGCTGACGTACGCAATCTGCGGCGTCCTGGGCATGTACGCCCACTATTACTTCGTGTTCCTTCTGCTTACCCAGGGGCTCACGCTGATCCTGGAGCCCGTCTTCAAGGCACGGCTCAAAGGGGCCACACTAGCCCTCGGCACGCTCGTAGTGGGCGTCCTGCCGCTCGCCTGGGTCGCGCTGCCCGACTTCACGTCCGAAGCGGTCACGCCGTTCGCGGTGCCCTTTCAACCAGCCGCCATTCCGTACTCGTATTTCGCCCTCCTCACCGGATACAGCCTCGGGCCCTCGGCAGCCGAGCTCCACACCATGAAGCCGGCCGACATGGCCGCCGGTCTGGCTGGCTGGCTGGTGGCGCTGGGCGTAAGCGTGACCATCCTGGCGGTCAACGGTGCCAAGGAGTTGGGATGGACGTGGATGCGTCGCTTGGGCCTCCTCGTCCTCGTGCCGGTGCTGCTCTGCGTCCCCCTGGCCGGCGCGTTGAGCATCACGTATCAGGTGCGCCACTTGATTTGGGTCCTCATTCCCCTCGTCGTCCTGCTGGGCGCCGGTGCAGCCCGAGGTCGCGGGCGGTGGCCGGTGGCAGCCGCCGCCTTGTGCCTGCTGCTGCTGTTCGCGATCTCGCTGCACCACCGCCGCTACGTCCCGCGCTACGCCAACGAAGACCTGCGCGCGCTGGCCTCGTACCTGAAAACCAAGGGCTCGACCGCCAGCCCGATCTTCGTGATGACGGGCTACATGGCAAAGCCATTGAGCTACTATCTCGGTCCGCGGCGGCGTATCTACCAGCTGCCGCGAGTGGAGCGGAACGACGCGTCGTTGCGGCAATCCCTCGCATACATGAGAGACCGAGTGCCGGCGGGGAGCAGCTTCTGGCTGGTGTACGTTCGGAGCTTCCACGGAGACCCCGAGGGCCGCTTCCTCGAGTCGGTCCTGCGGGAACATCGGAGCGGAAGGCGCATCGATTTTCCGGGGGTCGTGCTCCGCGAAGTCAGGCTATAGACAGCAGTGGAGAACAGCTACTTTCGCCAGGCGGCGTTGAGGTGGCGCGTGAGGAACGGCAGTCCAGCGATCGCCGGCATCAGGTATCGCGAGGTGCACAGGAGGTCCAGGCGAGCTGGCTCATCATCCTCACGGGGGTTGCGACACGGGCCCCCGGGCGCCGGGGTCCAGGACAGTCTCGGAGTGCGCCCGCGGGGCGATACGCGCCGGCGCGAGCTGCGGCTGACGGCGGGCGGAGGACCATGCCCGCACTATGTGCAGTACAGCCACGATCCCGTCGCGCCACGTGATCTTCTTGCCCTCTGCATACGTGCGGCCGTGGTAGCTGATCGGCACCTCGTAGACCCGCGCACCCATCTGCGCGAGCCGGGCGACGATCTCGGGCTCGATGCCGAAGCGATCGTTCGTGAGGTGCATGGAAGCGAAGGCGGCGCGGGAGAATGCCTTGTAGCCGGCCTCCATGTCCGTCAGGTTGAGGTTCGTGCACGCGTTGGACAACAAGGTCAGCACGCCGTTGCCGATGCGGTGCCAGAAGTAGAGGACCCGATGCACCCGTGATCCTATGAACCGGGAACCCACCACGGCATCCGCCCGGCCACCGAGGATCGGCGCGATTAGGGCCGGAATGTCAGAAGGATCGTACTCGAGGTCGGCGTCCTGGATGACGACGATGTCGCCGTCAACGTGCTCCCGGCCGGTCTGAATCGCCGCGCCCTTCCCCCGATTGCGGACGTGGCGCGCGGTCACGATCGCGCCGGCCGTGGCGCGAGTGGCAAGACGATCCCACGTGCCGTCCTCCGATGCGTCATCCACCACCACAACCTGTATCGCGATCCCCTCCGTCCACAACCGTCGTCCGAGCGCCTCTACAGCATCGAGCGTGCGGTCGATGACGGCGACCTCGTTGTAGCAGGGGATAATAATGCTTAGCGTGTGTTGCGGGATGCTCACGAGGCCGCCCCGGTTCGCCACTGAGTTAGCGGGCGGTAACTGCTACGCGCCACCCTATTGGCAGGCTTCACCACCCGCGAATGCCGGCCTGAGCGATGGCCGGACGGGCGCCCGCGCGGCCGTTTGCCTACCTCGAGGCCCGGCCGCCCTCGCGGGTCGCGTGTGAGATTGAGCAAGTAATCAGGCGTCAGTTTCGCGCTCCTGCCAGCCCACACCCAATAGAATGGGGTCCCGGAGTGGTGGGCCCCAAGGACGACGCACCTTCGGTGATAGCACAGCTCCTCCGGGAAGCTCGCCAACACGCGGATAAAGGAGTGCTCAAAACCAGCCTGAGAGTAGGGTAATACGGAAGATACCGTCGCCCCCGCCGGAATCACCTCCGCCTGTTCCAGCACCTTGATGTAGGCACGATTGAACCGACGGACCCGGCCAGAGAAGTCCGCGATCTGCCACACGAGCAGTAGCGAAATGGCCCAGGCCACTGCGGCACGCGCTCGATGAGACATCCCGTACGGCAATGTCGGCAGCAGCAGAGCCCACATCACGAACTGATAGCGCGCCTTCAGGTTGTAGCCCTGCCCCGCACCGTCCGGGGAGAGGAAGTAGAACACCGCGAGCACCGCGGCAAGCACGAGTACGAAGCGCCGATCGCGGGGAAGCTCTCCACGTCGAAACGCACGCACGGTGCCCCATAGAAGGACTGCCATTACCGCCGCCAGCAAGGCGAGGGCGAGCCAGAAGAGCACGGAACCGTTCGCGAACCCCCGAAAGAATGCCAGTCCGAAGAACGTAGCCATTGTCTTCCAGAGCGGCTCCCAGCGAATCCTGCCCGTGCCCAGCGATTGGCCGAATAGATACGACAGGATCAGGACGCAGACCGGTAGGGCTGCCACCACGAGCGGCAAGGCGCGCGCTCCCAGGCGGCGCCCGTAGAAGAGGGCGGCACCGCCGAGCAGGACGACGAAGATGCCGCCGACGATCAAGTGTGAATAGTATCCGCCGACGCCCAGTAGCGAGAGAATGACGTACTGGGCCGCAGACGGAGGCTTGTCTCCGGGACCGACGATTCTCAGGAGCACCGCAAGGCTAACGACCAGGAGGGGTACGCCGACGAGAAAGCTGAGATACCCCCCGTACAGCCATGAGCTGTGGATCAGAACCAGCGAGGCCAGCGCGCCGACGGTCACTTCCTCCGCCACGGTCATGGAGAGGACGTAGGCCGACGCCACCGACGCGAGGATGATGAGCGACACCACGAGTTGCTGGGCGAGATGCGGGTCGAGCCACGTCGCGAGCCCGTACTGGAGCGCAAAGTACGAGGCGTTCGCGGTATTCCAGTGCAGGTTGCGCTCGAAAAATTGGTGGAGCGGGCTGCGGGGGTCTCCCAACGTCCGGTACACCTCAACCCATGAGAGATGCGCGAAGCCATCCTCAGTAGGAAAATGTGAGCCCATCCACACGGGAGCGAGCAAGCCGAGGCCGAACATCCAGTAGACCAAGCGAAGCTCGAGCCGCGGAGCGGCCACGACCCGAGTGGGAGTCGCGGCCGTCTGCTGGAGCTTCACGCGCACGTTTGGAGTTCCGCGAGCAGACGGCGCATCCTGGCGAGAGTTCGCCAATAGACGTCCTCCATTAGGATGTGGGCGAACTCTCCGTTACGCCCGATGCTGTACAGCCCCTCCACCCCCGTAGATTGCTGGAGGGCGCGGCGGGCGTCCTCATACTCGTTCAGGAAGACGGGGTACGCGATCGGCGTGCGCACCGCTCGGCACCCGCCGTACCGCCGCCTCGCACCCGGGATGACGGCCTCGAGATGGGCGACACAGAGTTCTCCCAGCTGCTCGTCCGGCATCTGCCAGATCGAGTCGCCCACTTCGCACCCCAGGTCTGCGGTCACCATGGTCTTGTCCACTGGCGCGAGCCAAGGCATCGAGACCGGAGCTTCGGTGAGACGGAAGAAGGGAAAGCTCGATTCTGGGGTCCAGGTGACGACATCCGGCAGCAGATTGCGACCCCGAAAGCGGAGATTCACGAACACCATGGGCCGATAACGGAAAGGGGCCAAGTGACGCAGCGCCTCTGTCCCGCTCACCAGCTTTGCGAGCACCGTGACGGGAGCCGTGCTAACCACGGCCGAGGCTTCCACTTCCCGGCCGTCGACGCGCACCGCCACCGCGCGCCCGCCCTCGACCATGATCGCCTGGACCGGAGACTCGAGGCGAACGGCATCGCCCAGTTCGCGCACCAACTCCTCGCACAGCGTCGCGACCCCACCCTCCGGATAGACGTGCCACACACGCACACTCTCGGGTCGTTCGCGACAGTAGCCGCTCGCGATGGCGCGTCCAGTCAAGCGGCTCGCGAGCTTCAGAAAAAGCATATGGCCGACGCTGCTCCCCAGCTTGTCCCCGACCGAGGGCGCCAGATCGGCCGCCCGCGCTCCGGACCACGCTTCGACCAGAGGAATGGCGACCGCGTCCGCGAAGGCGCTGCCGTAGCGGGCGCGAAACCATGCGGCCGCTGAATCGGGCTCGCGGCCGCGCCGCCATCCGGCCGCGAAGCCGGCGATGGCGGGGAGGGCGAAGCGAGGTGAACTGACGAGGCCGAGCGGATAGCTGTGGGCGCGGCCGCCAAGAAGGACACTCTCTCCATAGTACCGGACCGTGCGGCACTGCGCTTCGACGCCGACCTCCGCCGCGAGCCGGTTGGTGATGAAATGGGCGCCGAAGTCATAGGTAAAACCTTCGTCATCACGGAACGTCCGTGCCAGTCCGGCTACCTGTTTACCGGCTTCATAGACCACGACCGGTATGGCCCGCCGGCGGAGCTCGCGCGCCGCGACGAGGCCGGCGAACCCGCCGCCCACTACGACGACAGGTGGTTGACTAGCGGACATGGGCGCGCAGCGGCGCGGGGGCGTCGATCCGCGGTTGGAACTCGGTGACCGGCGTGCCCGTATGCACGGCGCACACGCGGCGCACGCCCTCGGCGATGCCCACCCGGGGCTCGAAGGCCAGCAGCGACCGCTGGCGATCCAGCGTCGGGCGCTTGATCAGCGTCATCTTCAACGGCAGGTCGGTCGTAACCACGAGTTCCGCCGAGGCGTTGAGCTCGGCTCTGATCATCTCGGCCAGGTCCGCCATCGGGACCACATCGGGATGCCCCATATTGATGACCGAGTACTCGTCCACCCGGCCCGCGGCCTCGATCGCCCGCACCGCGTCGGAAATGTGCAACCAGCTGCGGGCACTCCCTCGGTGGACCTCAATCGGCCGGCCGCGGGCCAGGTTCGACACGAAGCGAATCATCGCCGATCGGTGCTCCCCGACCGTTTCGTTCTCGTCGTACACCATACACGGGCGCAGGGTCACTGCCCGTAAACCTGAGGTCATTGCCTCATACTGAACGAGCTGTTCGCCCAGCCACTTGGTCAGGGCATACCGATTGTTCGGGCGAGGTATCGAGTTTACCTCATCCATCGGATCACAATCGGGCCCATAGATTTCTGAGCTGGAAAAGAAGACGCAGCGGGCACCGGAGCGCTTGCATAGCTGCAGAACGTTGTTGACCCCCGCCACGTTCGTCAGCAGCGCGAGCGAGCCCGCCTGCTCGCAGACCATGCGTCCGACGGTGGCTGCCAGCAGGAACACGACGTCCGGCCTCCAGTCGAAGGCAGGGAGCAAGTCCACGGGGTGTGTGATGTCCCCGGTCAGATAGCCGTCGCGCCAGCCTGGACGGAGATCGAACCCGAGCACGGCGTATCCCACCGACCGAAGATGTGCGACGAGCGGAGCGCCGATATTGCCCTCGGAGCCGATGACGAGCGCCTTGGTGCCGCGGAGCGGGACCATGTTCGATCACTCCGAAATCAGGGTTAGTGGTGGGACATATCGGGTCGAAGGCGGGCTGGCGGTCAGCCGGGTGCCTCGACCGGTCGCGGCCGGGACTCGACCACCGCGAGCCGGTCGTGCGACAACGCCTGCGCGGCATGGGCGGTCATCGGGACGATGGTGAACTGCTCGGCAAGGATGCCGATCACCTCGCGCACGAGCTCTCGCTTGACTTCGCCCGCGAGCTCCATGCCGGGGAAGAACTTCAACTCGGGCGCATCGGCGGCGCCCAACATATCCAGCGGGTGCAGCAGAAAACTGGGGGTGACCCCACTTCGCCGGCAGAGCACCAGCGCGGCGCGCAGGTAGCTCACCATCAGGCTTCGGGAAAAACGGGACAGGTAAATCAGGTAACTCATATGAAATGGAGTCTTCACCACCGGGATCGTCGTCACCGGGATCTCCAGCAGGGTGCGTCCGGAGGCGAGCTGCCAACGGTACGCGCCGACGGGCCGCATCCCGTCCCGGAATGAGCCGAACAGGTCTCGGCGCTGGCGCCGTTCTTCGGGAGTCAGGCGTGCAGTCGCCAGGAAATATGCCCGCGCCAGTGGCGCGAGGTATGTCGGCAAGGTGGATGCGTCGTAGAGGTACCCTCGTTCCGCCAGGACCTCGAGCACTACCGGACTCCAACTGAAGCCCGGGCCTCGAAAGCCCTGCGGCCGCGCTCCGGTCGCCGCGGCAATCGCGTCCTCCGCCGCCTGGACGTCCCCGGCGATCTGTTCCCGGGTGTGCCGGTGCAGCCAGCACTCGTGCTCGAAGGAATGGTTGCCGACCTCGTGACCGCTGGCGGTAATCATCCGGAGCCACGGGACGTTCTCGGGAATCGCAGCGTCAGCGCCGACCACGAAGAACGTAATCCGGCAGTTCAGATCGTCCAGAAGTCCCATCAGCGATGGCATGAGCGCCGGCAGATAGGAGCGGCGCTCCGTCCAGCCGGGGTCACCGTGCGTGCGTTGATAGGTCCAGAGATTGTCCAGATCGAGCGAGAGACTCGCGATCGGCCACGTCATGCGGCCCCGGCGGGCACCGACGAGGCGGTTCGTGGGCGGCCGAGCAGCGAGCGAAGCTCCCGGGCCTTGCGCTCGGCCAGCCCCAGCGTCTCGTTGACGTTGAGGGTTCCGTTTGCGATCTGTGCCGAGTTGACGACGAAGACGCGATCGACCGTGGTGGTGGTCGGCGGCAGCAGCCTGGCTGAATAGTCCAATGTGGTTACGGCCAGCATTTCGCGAACTCGAGAGACCTGAAACGCCCGCACCTGTTCCCTCCGGAAGTGCGAGTACATGGACTCGAGTGCGGCCAGGAACTCGTCCTCGACCTCGGAGTCGGTTTTGTGCCAGAAGGCATCCGTCTGGGTGAGATACTTCGGGAGGTACACCAGCGTTTGCCCGCCGAAGTGACTTGGCTCGACCAGCGCCGTCATCTCGATCACCGCGGTGAAGGGGATGTGCTGGTCGGTGATGTTGGTGATGTAGTAGTCGGCTAGCGGTCGCTCGAGGAGGAGCGCCGCGCACACGATGCCCTGGTAACGCACGGCGCGGAGTCGGGCGCTCTCAGACTCGGCGAGCTGGGGGCAGAGGTCGGCGATCCTGGAGCAGGGAATCGTCAAAATGACCTCGTCGAACTCGCGGCTACCAGTCACGGTCGAAACGCGAACCCGGCCCTCCGCGCTCCGCACCTCGTTCACCGCGGACTGGTAGACGCTCTCGACCCCGAGCTCGCGGAGATACTCGTCGAAACGTTGAAGGATGGAGGCGTACCCCCCGTCAACATAGCCGAAGGTCTCGCGCTTCATGCCGGTGCGACGCGCTCCGTACATTCTCGCAATGATGGCCCAGATGAACGCAGCGCTGGCGACATCCGCATTGTCGCCCAGCTTTGCGCGGAGCAAGGGGAGCCAGAGTCGGTCCCATGACCGCTGCCCGGACCAGCGCTTGAGCCAGTCGCTGGCCAGAATCGATTCCAGTTGCAGCCCGTCACGGATGCGGGAGGCGTAGAAGATGGTGGCGCCCAGCCGGGCCTTATCGAACATCCCGAGCGCCGGGAAAGTAAGGAACTCAAGCGTACTGGAGAGCGATCGCAGCCGACCGTCGAGGAAGAAACCGGTACGTGTGGGGTGCCAACGAAGCCGGTCGGTAAGGTCGAGCTCGTCCAGGAGCGCTCGGAGATGCTCGTCCGAGCGCAACACGACATGGTAGAAGCGGTCCCAGGTGTAGGCGCCGACTTGCGCGGGGGCGGCCAGCCCGCCGGAACGGGAGGCAGCCTCGAAGATCGTGACCTCGTGCCCCTGCCGCGTGAGCTTCGCGGCCAGCGCCATTCCGAGGAGCCCCCCACCGACGATGCCGATCCCGCTCATGACGGGCGGTCGGTCCGGACCGACTGGCCGGTCCCACCGCTGCGGAGACGGAGCCAGGCCAGTTGGGTGAGCAGGCTGAGGTGCCCGGCAATGGTTTGAAGGATCTTCATCTTGGAGCGGCCCAGCATGCGCGCCTCCAGCGTCGCCGGAAACTCGACGATTCGCCGACCGGCCAGGTCCAGTCGGCCCAGCATTTCGGTGACGCCGAAGAAGCCACCTCTCTCCACCGGGACACCGGCAACCGTCTGACGGCGATACACCCGAAAGCAGCTGGTGTAGGTGTGCAGCTTCTGCCGAAGCACAATGCGATACAGTCGCGACAGGCTCTTGGAGAGGAAAAGACGCCAGCGCGAAACATTATGGACGTTGCCCTGCGGATGGTATGGGGAGGCCGTGACCACGTCGACGCCGTCAGTCAGCAGCGGAATCATTCGACCCAACTCGTGAGGATCGTAAGTGCAGTCGCAATCCATCGAGCAGACGATGTCCGTCGAGGCGGCCTGGATCCCGGTCTGGATGGCCGCGGCGACACCGCGGTTGGTTGCGTGCCGCAGCATGGTGCACCCGGGCATGGCTCCAAAGACGGTGTGAAGGGTCTGCCAGGTGTTGTCGGTACTGCCGTCATCGACAAAGACAAAGTCTAAGTGATATCGGTTGATCCACTCGCTGACCACGCTTCGCAACGTATTGGCGAGGTATGGAAGCGACTGCTCCTCATTGTAGCAGGGCACGACCACCGTGACGGCGGTCAGCACCTTTTCTGGATCCGGATGCGTCACCATCATGATCGGATGGGAATCGACCAGGGCGACCTGGTTCGTTCCCCCCTCCACGTCGGGGGCATGCTCGCCCAGCTCGAAGTACTGCGCAATGCTCGTGAACCGGTAGCTCTCCAGGTATTGTCGCACGAGCGTCGGCATCTTCTTCAGGTTGCGGTACTGGCGGACCTGCTGGGACCAGGAGACCCCGTTGATCCGGGGCTGGTCGGGATCGAGCTCCCACGTGTGGAAGTACATCACATAGGGAAACGGGCAGTCTCGATCCCAGCGCGCCACCGCGCGCCGGACCATGCCCTGCGGGAACTGGCGGAAGTAGTTTCCTCCCGCGATCGGTACATGAAAGCCGAAGCGCCTCACCGATGACAGCGGAACTTCGAGGAAGGGGCGTCCTGCAACCATGGTGCGGTAGGGGAATTGCCTCCAAAGTTCACTGGCGTAGGTGCGGAGCATCAGCCGAACGCTCGAGTCGTACTGATAGCCGGATTCCGCCAGAACCTCGAGCACCCAAGCGTCCGCCGGCCGAAGCCACCCCTCCGCCAGTCGATAACCCAGGACCCGTCTACCCGTCGCTCGCTCCAACGCCTCGCGAGCGCGCACGCAATCCTCCCGAAACGCCTCCTGTGACAGTCCGCGGAGCGGTCGATGATGGTACCCCTTACTCGCGACTTCGTGGCCGCGGGCTACGACCTCACGCACCAACTCTGGTGCGGCGTCGGCAACCCAGCCAAGCACGAAGAATGTTGCACGGGCGCCACACTCATCGAGGAGCGCCAACGTGCGCCGAGTGCTGGCTTCGAGTCGCATCTCGAATCGGTACCACCGGTCTTCCCGAATCACCGCTTGAAGCGGCGTCACGTGGAAGTAGTCCTCAAGTGCAACGGTCAGCACATGGGTTCTGGTCGAACCGGAACGCGACAACCGGCCGCCCAGCTCTGTCATGACCCCCTCGCGAGCCGGCTCGGTCCGCGGGACGGGCTCGTAGAGAAACCCGGAATCATGCACTGAGAAGCGGCTCATGGTCGCGTGTAAATCACTATATCAAAGCGTGTTGAGACACCACAACCAGGCTATTAAGGTAGCCATGGTCGAGAGCCGGATCATTGAAACCCGATGTGGAGCTCAGAAGTTCATCCCGATTCCGGAGGGCCTTACGTCTCGCTGCGGGAGCGACGCGGCCGTCGGTCGCGCGCACGTATGTCCCTCAATCTATGCTAAGACGTGAGACCGCAGGAATGGATGTTCCGGCGCGGTCTTGGGCGCACAGTGAACGGGCTGACCGGGCCGCGACTGAATCGGGCTCGGGCGGTGATCGAAGCAAGATGCATTCCGGTTGGCAGTCGGCGTCGCTGAGACCGGAGGGTCACTGCCTAGGCGGTGGGAGGGGCGGAACCTCCTCATTGACCGCATTCATTGCGCGCCATTCGCCGAGCATGAGTGCCTGTTCGGATAGTCCCATGGCTTGCTTTGCGTGCTCCTTGAGCGCCATTACGAGAAATGCCGCTACTGCGGTTGCGAATACCCCGATGTAGAGCGCCGTCAACTCCGTGAACAGGGGGATGTCATCGATGCCGGCAGCCCTGAGGGCATGGCCGCGGGTCGCTAGCGTGCCAGGAAGTGCCGCGCTGCTTGGAGCCGGCACTCCAAAAGGTGTCTTACCAGGCGGCACACGAGGCGCCGAGGGGCTTCGGAGAACTCCCACTTCTTCAGGTGAATCCCAGACTTTCCCAGTGGCGGTCGCCGTCTCGAGCGACTGACGGAGGCGAGTCGTGTAGCGCAGCAGACAGTAGATGGAGCTTGCAAGCAGCAGCGCGGGCAACAGAGCCAAGAACGAGGCCCGGGAGCGCCGCCACCAACGTCGTGCCGCGTCGGAAGCGGTTTCTCGATCGAACGGATCCCGCTCCGGCACGGGGCGTAGAATGTCCGCGAACATGACTCGGGCGAAGATGTCGCGCACATAGAAGAGGTAAGCGAGGAGCAGCAGGCAGACGACTGGCGCATAAAAGACCAGAAAGCGGCTGTGCAGGTCGTACGCCGGTAGCCACCGAAACGCCGTCACCGGGATCGGCAACATCGCCATTGCAAAGGCACACACAAAGAGCCACCCGCGGAGGGACCCGAAGTAACTTCGGCGGCGGTGAGCTGCAACCTGCTTGGACAAAGTGTCGGGAGTCATACCTCACCTGCCTAATTTGTAGCGCGCTGCCAATGTCACCTATGGCTTATACTGCATCGTAGGGGCTGTAAAGTCGACTCCTGCTGGAGCTGACGATCTCCAGATCCAGAATGCGCCCGTGGGCGGTGAAGCTCTACAGTTTTCTCTACCCCCACGACTGGCCGGCCAGGCTCGTGCGCCAGCTCGGTTGTCGGGCGGAACTCAAGGTACGGGAACATACGGTGGCCGTGCGCTCAATCGGAGGCCCGGCCCCGTTGCGCGTCGCGTATGCCTCGGATTTCCACGCGGGGCCGATGACTGATGGAGGGATCATCGCCGGTGCGTGTGATGCCCTGCGCGCCGCCGCTCCGGACGTGCTCTTGCTAGGGGGCGACTTCGTGGAGCATGACGCGGCTCAGATCGAGTGGGTCGCGCCGCTGCTGGGTGCGGTTCCCGCGCCGGCAGGCCGCTTCGCGGTGTTGGGGAATCATGACTGGTGGACCGACGCGCCACGGATCACCGACGCCCTGGAGCGGGCTGGCGTCCAGGTGCTTGTGAACCGAAACGTCCGGCTGGCCGAGCCCTACGAGAACGTATGGATCTGCGGGTTGGGCGATCCGTGGGGCAGCCGGCCCGATCCGGCCGCCAGTTTCGAAGGTGCCTCAGGCATGCGCCTTCTGCTCATGCATTCCCCCTCTGGCCTTGTCGACGTTGGCCGATTCTCCTTCGACCTCGCCCTGTGCGGACACACCCACGGGGGCCAGATCGCCTTGCCCGGCGGCATCCCAATCATCGTTCCACACGGGCCGCTCAGTCGGCGATACGCTCGGGGACGCTTCGAGGTCGGAGGGGGAAGAGCGATGATCGTGAGCTGCGGAGTCGGATGCAGCGCTTTGCCCCTGCGCGTCTTCGCCGATCCGGAGATTCTAGTGTGCACCATCTCGGAAGCCGCTGTGGCCGAGGCGTGATAACTGCCCACGGCTTGGTTCCGGCAGTGCCCAGCATGCTGGTGCCCAAAGACACTGAGCCGGGCGGATGACGGCGTGCTCAGTGCCGAGTCCGATCTTTTCACACATCTCCCTGGGTCGTCTCGGGCTTGCGAACCGCATCGTCATGGCGCCGATGACGCGGAGTCGTGCGGGGCCGCAGCGCGTTCCGAGCCGGCTCGCGGCCACCTACTACGCGCAACGCGCCACCGCCGGCCTCATCATCACCGAGGGAGCGCATGTCTCTCCGGAAGGGGTAGGGTTTCCCGGGACGCCGGGGATGCACACCAACGAACAGGCCGACGGGTGGGGTTCCGTGACCCGGGAGGTTCACGCAGCGGGCGGTCGCATCTACCTGCAGCTTTGGCATGTTGGACGAGTCTCGCACGTATCGATGCAACCGGGCGGCGCGCCGCCTGTCGCGCCTTCGGCTGTCGCGTTGGACCGCTCCATTTACACGGAGACTGGGCTTCAACCCGCCAGTGCGCCGCGCGCCCTGGAACGGGCCGAGATCCGGGTCGTTATAGAGCAGTTCGGCAGGGCTGCGCGTTTGGCGCATGACGCCGGATTCGACGGAGTCGATATCCATGCGGCAAACGGATATCTCATCGATCAGTTTCTGCGGGACGGCACGAATCGCCGGGCCGACGAGTATGGAGGTTCGATCGATAATCGAGCGCGATTTCTGCTCGACATATTCGAGGCCGCAAGTGCCGTGTGGGGGCCCGCGCAGGTCGGCGTACGGATATCACCCCTTCATCCGCACAATGGAATGCATGACAGCGATCCTCAGGCGCTGTTTCGTTACGTCGCGCATTCCCTTGCAGAGTTGGGGGCGGGGTATCTACACGTGGTCGAGCCCGGAGCGGGGCACCCGAGCTCGACGGCGGCAGGGCTGCACATGATCCGAGCTCTGCGCCAAGCATTCCCCAATCGGCTCATGCTCGATGGAGGATTGGACCGGAGCTCTGCGGAAAGAGCAATCTCAGCGTCCAAGGCGGACCTGGTTGCGCTCGCCACTCCCTTCATCGCCAATCCCGATCTCGTCGAGCGACTCGCGAAGGGTTTGAAGCTGGCCCTGGCAGATCCGCGGGTATACTACGAGGGTGGGGCCGCTGGATACATCGACTATCCCTCCTTTTGCGGGCGTGAATGATCGACGGCCAGGCCGATCGGGCTCGTGCGCTTGGCGAAACAGTGGGCCGTCCTCCTCCCGCCCGGCCACCCCATGAATGAGGCCCGCCTCGCCCTGTGTTTCGGGACACGGCCCCAGGTCATCAAGGCGTCCGCGTTGCTCGGGCCGCTGCGAGCGTGTTGGCCGGTGATGGTGGTGGATACGGGGCAACACTACGATTTCGAGCTGAACGGTCTTCTGTACCGGCAGCTTGGCGTACCGCAGCCGGATCATTTTCTGGGAGTGGGGTCCGGTGACCCGGCCCAGCAAACGGCCGCCGTCCTGGTCCGCACCGCGGAACTGCTCCGTCGGCATGCCCCGGACGCCATCGTGGTTATTGGAGACACCAACAGTACCCTGGGCTCCGCGCTGGCGGCCAGCAAGCAGGGCATCCCGGTGGTACACGTCGAGGCGGGTCTTCGGGCGACCGAGGCCGGCCTGCCCGAGGAGGCGAACCGGCGGGTTGTCGACGTGCTCGCCCACGTGCTGTGCGCTCCGTCCCGATCCGCAGCCGAGCGGCTCGAGGCCGAACGAGTGCCGGGCCGCGTCGCGCTTACCGGCGACGTTGCGCGCGATGCCCTCGAGCGCCACCTCGAACTGGCCCCCGCGGCCACGGCCCGAAGCCCCTTCGCGCTGCTGACCCTTCATCGCGCGGCGCTCACTGCCGATGCCCTCGCGCTCCGCTCGGCGCTGAGCGCGGCGGGCGAGGTGGGTCTGCCGGTCGTGTTCCCCGCCCACCCGCGTACCCGACAGGCATTGGAACGTTTCGGTCTGCTGTCGGAGCTGGCGACGTCGATCTCCGTGATCCCTCCACTGGGTTATCTGGAGTCGATCGCCGCGGTCCGAGATGCCGAAGTGGTCATCACCGATTCCGGCGGCCTTCAGCGCGAGGCATATTGGCTGCGGACGCCCTGCGTGACGTTGCGGGAGGAGACCGAATGGGCTGAAACCGTCGAGTGCGGGGCGAACACCCTGCTGCCTCCCATGGAGGCGCCGGACAGGCTTGTTCGAGCAGTGGCAGATCAGCGCCGCCGACGGAACGAGGAGCCATGGACCCCTGACGCCTACGGCGACGGCCGGGCCGCCGACCGGATCGTGGCTGCCGTCAAGGGTTTCCTGGAGGGCGGCTGAGCCCGTGCACCAGCCCGCCCTTGCACTGAGGCTCGCCCGCCTCCACGTCTATCCCATCAAGTCCGCCGCCGGCCTCGCGCCCGTCGAGTGGCCCGTGGACGGCTTCGGCCTCCGCCACGACCGGCGTTGGATGGTCGTCGATGCGCGCGGCAAGATGCTTTCTCAGCGTACCCACCCCCGCCTCGCCCTCGCACGCCCATCGGTGGTCGGCGACACGCTTCGGGTCGAGGCTCCGGGCATGCCGGCCATCGAGCTTCCCTTGGAGCCCGTGACCCGTGGCGGAGCGGCCACGACCGTGGTCGTGTGGGACGATACGTGCTCCGCCCAGTCCACTGGACAGCGGCCGGCACGGTGGTTCTCCGAGTTTCTGGAGACCGATTGCAGCCTGGTCTACATGCCTGACAGCACCGTCCGTCCTGCCGACCCCGCCTACGCGCCGGCAGGAACCCGCGTCAGCTTCGCTGACGGATTCGGGTTCCTGCTGATCTCGGAGGAATCGCTCGCCGACCTGAACGGCCGCCTCGACTCAGCGCTCCCGATGGACCGGTTTCGGCCGAATCTCGTCATCGCGGGCGGCGAGCCGTTCGGAGAGGACGCGATGACGGACTTCATGATAGCCGGCATCCGGTTCCAGGTCGTGAAGCCGTGCGACCGCTGCGTGATCACCACCACCAATCAGCTCACCCTCGAGCGCGGACCGGAGCCGCTTCGGACGCTCGCGACCTATCGCCGCCAGGGTGGCAAGGTGCTGTTCGGCCAGAACGTGGTCCACCAGGGGACCGGCCGCCTCCGTCTCGGAGCGCCGCTGCAGGTGTAAATTCCCGCCCCATGCAAGTCCAGATCTTCGGCATCAAGAAGAGCCCGGCGACCCGGAAGGCGCTCCGATTCTTCGCCGAGCGCCGCGTCCAAGTCCACTTCGTCGACCTGCAGGAGCGCCCCGCCTCGCCCGGCGAGCTGCGCCGGTTCGCGCAGCGCTTCGGCGTCGACGCGCTACTCGATCGCGAGGCACGCCGCTTTGCCGATCTGGGCCTGGGCCCAGCCCGGCTCAGCGACGAGCGCTGGCTCGACAAGCTGGTGGAGGAGCCGCTGCTGCTGCGCATGCCGCTCGTGCGCCTCCAGCAGCAGCTCACCGTCGGCGAGGCCGAGCCGACCTGGCGTGAGTGGGTGGGAAAATGACGCAGCTGGCCCTGTCCGGGATCGGGGTGGAGTTCGGCGCCACGCGACTGCTGAGCGACGTGACGCTCACCGTCTCGCGCGGCGAGAAGTGGGGGATCATCGGCCGGAACGGCTCGGGCAAGACCACCCTGTTCCGAATAATCACAGGCGACATGGAGCCGTCGGCGGGGACGGTGGCCAGAGTAGGGGGCCTCCGGTATTCGGTGGTCGAGCAGCATCGCGACTTCGGGAACGCGGCGACGGTATGGCAGGCGGCCGCCGGCACGTTCGGCGACCTGCTCGCGCTCGAGCAATCGCTGGCCCAGCAGGCCACGGGGCTCGCCGAGGCCGGAGACGGGGTGACCACTCAGATGCTGGCGCGCTACGACCGCGACCTGGAGCGGTTCGACCGCGAAGGCGGCTACACGCTGGCCGCTCGGATCGATGCCGTGCTCGACGGCCTGGGCTTCGACCCCGACGACGCGCATGCGCGTCCGCTCGCCACCTTGAGCGGCGGGGAGCGGGGCCGGCTCGGCCTGGCGCAACAACTGGTGGCGCCGGCGGACGTCCTGCTGCTCGACGAGCCGACCAACCACCTCGACCTCGACACGACGCGCTGGCTCGAGAACTATCTCGGCGGGCTGGATGCGACGGTGCTGCTCGTGAGCCACGACCGTGCGTTCCTGCAGGCCGTGGTCGACCATGTGCTCCATATCGAGGCCGGCACCAGCGCGGTCTACGCGGGCGACTACGAAACCTTCCTCCGCCAGCGCGCCGAGCGGCGGCTGGCGCAGCAGCGCGCCTTCTCCAAGCAGACCCGGAACCTCGCGTCGGAAGAGGACTATATCCGGCGCAACATCGCGGGGCAGAACAGCGCCCAGGCGAAGGGGCGGCGCCGTCGCCTGGAGCGGGTGAGCCGCCTGAGCCCGCCGCCCGGCGAGGCCGGGGCCATGGCGCTCCGGCTCGCCGTGGACGAGCGCGGAGGCGACCAAGTGCTCGTGGCGGAGCGGGTCGCGGTCGGCGTGGCCGGCCGAACCTTGCTCTCGAGGTTCAGCGCCCGGGTGCAGCGCGGCGAAGTCGTCGGCCTGGTCGGGCCCAATGGCGCGGGGAAGTCCACCCTGCTGCGGGCGATCACCGGGGAGCGCCCGGTGGAGGACGGCGAGCTCCGCGTGCCCGACTCGGTGCGGGTCGCCCACTACCAGCAGGATCTGTCGCAGGTTCCGCCGGACGAGACCATCTACGACATCATCGCCCACCTGCGCCCGCAGTGGGGTCGCGGCCCGATCCAGGGGCACCTTGGCCGGTTCGGCTTTTCGGGCGACGCGGTCCAGCGGAAAGCGGGTGGCCTGTCCGGCGGCGAGCGCGCTCGGGTAGCGCTGGCCATGATCATGCTCTCGGGCGCCAACCTGCTCGTGTTCGACGAGCCCACCAACCATCTCGACGTCGAATCGATCGAGGCGCTCGAGGATGCACTGGCGGACTACGACGGCACCGTGCTGCTGGTCAGCCACGACCGGGCGCTGCTCCGCGGGCTCACTACGCGGGTCTGGATCCTCCACGAGTCTCGGATCACCGACTACCCCGGCAGCTTCGAGGAGTGGGAGGCGGCGAGCCGGGAGCGCGAGCATGCGGCCTCCGTTGCCGCGGCCGAGTCGCAGGCGCTGCGTAAGGTCAAGGATCGGAAGCAAACGCGTCGCCCGGACAACAAGCGGGATCGCAAGCCGAGCCCACGGCGGGCAGCGGAACGCGCCGTGGAACAGGCGGAAGCCGCGGTCGCCGAGTGCGAAGGCCGGGTCGAGGCGATTCGAATGGAGTTGGAGGACCCGCACCTGTACCTCACCGCTGACGGTGGCAAGCGCGCGGCGGGGCTGGGCGGCGAGCTGGAAGTCGCTCGGGCCGCACTGGACCGAGCGTTCGCCCGGTGGGAGGCGGCGACGCGGGAGGCGGAGGCGGCGGGGTAGCCGGGAGTCAGCCTGCTTGCAAGCACCTACTTGCACAATTTCCCACCGTACTTTATACTCGCCCCCCATGACCGTTCGAGAGCAACTGCTGGCCGCCGCGGCGCGGGTCTACGCCGAGGCCGGCTATCGCGGCGCCACTACGCGGCGCATCGCCTTGGCGGCGGGGGTGAACGAGATCACCCTGTTCCGGCATTTCGGATCCAAGGAAACGCTGCTGCATGAGGCCATCGCTCGCGCGGGTGCCGAAATCGAGAGTGGCGAGCTGCCGGAGATACCCGTAGATCCGGTGCGCGAGCTGACCAGATGGGCGCGCGCCCACCTCGCGCACATGCGCGACCGGCGGGCGCTGATCCGGACGTGCATGGGCGAGATGGAGGAGCATCCCGGCATCATCTCCTCGATCGACAAGCCGCCCGTGCGAGCGGCCATGGCGCTCGCCGGATATCTCCGGCGCCTGCGTGACGGGAAGCTCGCCGCGGCCCGCTTCGACGAGCAGGTGGCGGCCACCATGCTCATGGGCACGCTGTTCGGCGACGCCATGGGGCGTGACATGATGCCCGAGATGTTCACGCGGAGCACGGATGCCTCGCTGCGCGAATACGTGCGCCTGCTCCTCCGGGGCATCGGCGTGGCCGTCGATCAGGCGGACGACACATGAAGGCGGCCGGTTGGGTCGCCGGCGCCGTCGCGCTGCTCGTGGCGGTCACTGGCCCGCTCGCCGGACAGGCCGCCGACCCGGCCGCGCGCCGCCTGTCATTGGTGGAGGCGTTGCAACTCGCGGAGCGGAGCAGCGAGCTGGTGGGCATCGCCCGGACCGACGTGGACCGCGCCCGGGGGGACCGGCGGCGCGCCCGGAGCGGCTATTACCCCCAGCTCTCGGGGGCGGCCTCGTACCAGCGCACGCTTCGCAGCCAGTTCTCGGCGCTCCAGCAGGATGGCGACAGCGGATCCGGGGCGCCTGCCGACCAGTGCGACCGGTTCGTCGCCCAGCCCGGACTGAGCGTTGAGGAGCGGCTGGCGGCGCTGGAGGATTCGCTCGAGTGCTCCAGCGCGGCCGATCCGTTCGCCAACTTCCGCAACCTGCCGTTCGGACGGGAGAACACCTACCGCTTCGGCCTCTCCGCCTCGCAAAACCTGTTCACCGGTGGCCGGCTCGGCGGATTGTCGCAGACGGCCAATGCCGACCTTCGAAGCGCCGAGCTGGGCGTCACCGCCGCGCAGGCGCAGACCCTGCTCGACGTGACCGTGGCCTACTATGACGCCACGCTGGGCGAGCGGCTGGTGGCCATCGCGGAGGCCACGCTCCAGCAGGCCGAGACCACGCTGGTCCAGACGCAACTGGGTGAGGAGGTCGGGAACCAGTCCGAGTTCGAGCTGCTGCGCGCGCGCGTGACGCGCGACAATCAGCGCCCCGTGGTCATCCAACGTCGGGCCGAGCGCGACCTGGCCTACATTCGCCTGAAGCAACTGCTCGATCTTCCGCTGCAGCAGCCGGTCGCACTCACCACCGACCTGGGCGACACCACGCTCGCCCGGGCTCCTGAACTCGCCGCGCTCGCGCCGCCACCGGGTGACACCGGTATCGACCGCCGCGTGGCGGTGCGCCAGGCGGCGGAGGCGGTCGCGTCGGAGGGGGGCCAGCTCCGGGTGGCGCGAGCGCAGCGGCTTCCGCAGCTCACCCTGGCGTCCGACTTCGCCGAGCTCGGCTACCCGAGCAACCTGTCGCCCTTCGGGACGGACTACGTGGCGGATTGGACGGTGTCGCTCTCGCTCTCAGTCCCGCTCTTTACCGGCGGACGGATCAGGGGCGAGGTCGAGAGCGCGCGCGCCAGCGTAGCTCAGGCGCGGCTCCGGCTCAAGCAGACGCGCGAGCGGGCCGAGCTCGACGCGCGGTCGGCGCAGCTGCAGCTCGGAGCGGCCGCGGTCTCATGGGAGGCCAGCGCGGGCACCGAGGAGCAGGCGGCGCGGGCCTACCAGATCGCCGAGCTTCGCTATCGCGAGGGACTGTCGACGCAGACGGAGCTGAACGAGCTGCGCATTCAGCTCGCGCAAGCGCAATCGACCCGGGCCCGGGCCGCGAGGGACCTGCAGTTGGCGAAGATTCAGCTCGCGCTGCTGCCCGCGCTGCCGCTGCCGGCCGGGACCGCCTCGAGCACCGGGGGCGCTACGAGGGGCGCGAGCTCGGGGACGACCACAGCCCCGGCCACGTCTGGAACAGGCGTCCAGGTTGGAGGAGCAAGACAATGAGACCGAGGAACGAGGCCGGCGCCCGGCGCGGGCACCAGGCGCTGCTCGCGGCGCTGCTGTTGCTGCCGCTGACAGGCTGCAACAGCGACGAGGCGGACACCGCCGGAGCCGCACCGCCGCCGGCCGTGATCGGCCCCGAAAACATCGCGGTCGCCATCGACACCGTGCTCACGGCCGGACCCACCCTCTCCGGCACGCTCGAGCCCGAGCTGGCCGCGACGCTGCGCGCCGAGCTGGGCGGGGCCGTCACCGATCTGCTCGTGGATGACGGTCAGGCGGTGAAGCGCGGGCAGGTCCTCGTGCGGCTCGACGACAGCGCGGTCCGGGACGACTATCTCTCGGCGCGCGCGGCGCTCCGCTCGGCCGACGCCACGTCCAAGGTCGCGCGCCGAAACGCCGAACGGGCCGCCCGACTCAAGGCCGCGGGCGCCGTGGCCGAGCGCGAGGTGGAGGACGCGGAGACGAGCGCCACCAGCGCCGAGGGGCAGGTGGCGGACGCGCGGGCCAGGCTGGCGAGCGCCGAGAAGCAGCTCGCGAAGACGGTGCTGCGCGCGCCGTTCAACGGGATCGTGGCGGAGGTCACGGTGAGCGAAGGCGACGTGGTCCAGTCGGGGGCCTCGCTGCTGACGGTGATCGACCCCGCGACGCTGCGCCTGGAGGCGTCGGTGCCGGCAGAGGCGATCGCGGCGGTGAAGGCTGGCACGCCGGTCCAGTTCACCGTCACCGGATTCGAGAGCAGAAGCTTCGGTGGCAAGATCCAGCGCGTGAGCCCGGCGGTCGACCCCGCGACCCGCCAGGTGCGCGTGATCGCGTCGCTCGACAACGCCGAGCGCTCGCTCGTGGCCGGACTCTTCGCCGAAGGGCGGGCGGCGACCGAGCGCCGCCCGGCGATCGTGGTGCCGCGGGCCGCGATCGACAACCGCGGCATCCGGCCCTTCGTCGTGCGGCTCGAGGGAGGGCGGATCGAGCGGATCGAGGTCGAGACTGGGCTCCAGGATCGAGTGAGCGAGCGGATCGAGGTGCGCAAAGGGATTGCCGCCGGCGACACCGTGCTGACCGGCGGCGCGGCGGGCCTGCCGCCCGGCTCGCCTGCCACGGTGCGGGTGGACCAGCCGGGGCCCGGGTCATCCTGAGCGCAGCGAAGGAGCCATACCCCGAGGGATGCCCCCTTCGCTTCGCTCTGGGTGACGCGTCGAGGAGATCGCAACGATGCTGATATCAGATTTCGCCATTCGCCGGCCGAACATCACCGTGGTCGCCATGCTGGCGCTCACCGTGTTCGGGGTGATCGCGCTGCTGCGGCTGCAGACCGACGAATTTCCCGACGTGGCCCCGCCGTTCGTGTCGGTGGCCATCCCGTACCCCGGCGCCTCACCCGATGGCGTCGAGAAGGAAGTGCTCGATCCGATCGAGGAGCAGATCGCCTCCATCAGCGGGGTGAAGAAGATCAACGGCCGGGCCGAGGACGGCTTCGGCCTGATCACGATCGAGTTCCTCTTCGAGAAGCCCCTCGCCGAGGCCACGCAGGACATCCGGGACGCCATCAGCGAGATCCGCTCCGACCTCCCGGACGAGATGGAAGAGCCCATCATCAAGAAGCTGAACGACACCGACCGACCCATCGTGTCGCTGGCGCTCACCTCGACCCGGCTCTCGCCCGCGGAGCTGACCCGCCTGGCCGACCCCACGATCACCCGCGAGCTGCGGTCGATCCCGGGGGTCGCCGAAGTGACGGTGTCGGGCAGCCTCGAGCGCGAGCTGACGATCGAGCTTCGGCCCGCGGATCTGCAGGCCGCCGGTGTGAGCGTGGCCGAAGTGGTGCAGGCCCTGCAGCTCCAGAATCTGTCGTCGCCGGTGGGACGGGTCGAAGGCCGGTACGACGAGCGCTCCATCCGGCTCAACGGTCGGCTGGAAGGGCCGGAGGACTTCGAGCGGCTGGTCGTCGCCGAACGGGGTGGAACGCTCATCCGGCTCGGCCAGTTGGCATCGGCGAAGGACGGGACCGAGGAGCAGCGGACGCTCGCGCTGTTCAACGGCCT
>JACCSZ010000225.1 GCA_013812695.1 Gemmatimonadales bacterium
CCATGGCCGCGTAGACCTCGGCCGCGACTTGGGCCAGCCGGTCGAACTGAGACGCGCCCGCCGCCAATTCGGACGGCGGCATCATCCGGTTCTTGGCGGCCGAGATCAGCGACTGTACCGCCCGCGGGGGAAAAAGCTTGGTCGCATGTCCGCGCTGCTCCATGATCCGCTTGATGAGGCCGAGCCGGTCGTCCTCGTCGTAGATCGTGAACTGCCGGCTGAAGCCGAGCAGCTCGGCCTCGCGGCGAAGCAGCCGCGCCGAGAGTGAATGGAAGGTGCCGATCCAGAGCCCGGACGGATCGCGGTCGAGCAGCCGCCCGATCCGGTGCTTCATCTCGCCGGCGGCCTTGTTGGTGAAGGTCACGGCGAAGATCCGGTCGGGCGGCACGCCGTGCCGTTCGATCAGGTGGGCGATGCGGGTGGTGAGCACGCGCGTCTTCCCCGAGCCCGCGCCCGCCAGCACCAGCATGGGGCCGTGCACGTGGTCCACGGCCTCCTGCTGCGCCGGATTGAGCGCATGTCCCACGCTCGAAGCCGGGGTATCGATCACGCGGCGACTGGCACCAGCGGAATGCGAATCACGAATGAAGCTCCCTTGTCCGTCGGTTCGAGCTCGAGGCGCCCATGGTGGGCGTCCTCCACGACGCGCCGCGCGAGCGCGAGGCCGATGCCCCAGCCGCCGCGCTTGGTGGTGATCCCGGGCTCGAACAGCGTGCGGCGGATCTCGCGGGGCACGCCCGGCCCATCGTCGATCACGCGGATCGCGCCGAGGCCCTGCTCCGCGCCGACTCGCAGGATAATCGTGCCGGCGCGCCCCTGCAGGGCGTCGATCGCGTTCTTCACCAGCGACTCCAGGGTCCACTCGAGCAGCACCGCGTCGCCCACGACCATCGGCCCTATGCCCGGCGCCTCGAGCCTGAGCTCGATGGGGTTGGCGCGCTTGGGCAGGCGCGGCCGAAAGTAACCGGCCACCCGGTCGGCCAGGGCGCCGAGCGCGACCGGCTCCCGCTTGGCCGGATTGCCGATACGCTCGAACCGCTGGGCCACCCGGTCGAGGCGCTCGGCGTCCGCGGCGAGATGATCGGCGAGCCCTGGCGGCGGCGTGGGCCGCGAGCGCACCCGCTCGATCCAGCCCTGCAGGCTGGTGAGCGGCGTGCCCATCTGGTGCGCGGCTTCGCGCGCCATCGCCACCCAGAGCCGGTCGCGTTGCGCCGCGATGGCGTTGCGATAGGCGAAGATTGCCACCGCGACCATGACCGCGATGGTGAGCCCCTGCAGCACCGCGAGCGCGGTGAGGTTGCGCTGCGCGGGCAACGGGCCATAGTGCACGGTGCCGATGGTCTCGTCGACGATCGGCGGATTCCAGCGATCGAGCCGCGCAGCGTACGCCGTGACCCGCGGATCGTCCAGCGGCGCCTGGAACGGCAGGTTGGCGGCGGCGGTCACCCGCCCCGCGCGATCGGTGACCACGAGCGGCAGACCGAGCGACCGTACCTGGGCGCCCAGCCGCAGCAACGCCTCGGCCTCCGCGCCGGGGCGCGGATCGTTGAGCCCGCCGAACAGGTCCGAGTACAGCCGACTCATGGCGCTGGCGTCGGCCCTGAAATGGCGAAGGACGAGCAATCCGGAGCCGAAGCTGAGACCGGCGAGCAGCGCGACGAGCACCACCGCCGCGGTGGGCGCGAGGCGCTGCAGCCGCTCCCTACGCACGCGGGACCAGGCGGTCGACGCCGAGATACGGGACCAGTGCCGGCGGCACCCGCACCGACCCGTCGGCCGCCTGGTTGTTTTCCAGCAGCGCGACGATCGTCCGCGGGAATGCGACGCCCGACGCGTTGAGCGTGTGCACGAACTCGGGTTTGGCCTTGGGCGCCGGCCGGAAGCGTACGTTGGCACGCCGCGCCTGAAAGTCGGTGAACGTGCTCGCGCTGGACACCTCGAGCCACGCCCCGACTCCCGCGGCCCACGCCTCGAGGTCGAAGGTGTGTGCGCTGGCGAAGCCGGTGTCGCCGGCGGCCAGCTCGAGCACCCGGTACGGCAGCTCCAGGCGCTGCAACACCGCTTCGGCGTGCCCGATCAGCCGGAGCAGCTCCGCGGCCGATTCCTCAGGACGCGCAAAGCGCACCAGCTCCACCTTGTCGAACTGGTGCACGCGGATGAGGCCGCGCGTGTCCTTGCCGTGCGCGCCCGCTTCGCGCCGGAAGCACGGGCTCCAGGCGCAATAGCCGCGCGGCAGATCGCCGGCCTCGAGAATCTCGTCGCGGTGGATGTTCGTGACCGGCACCTCGGCCGTCGGGATCAGGAACAGATCGTCGGAGCCGATGGCGTACAGGTCGTCCTCGAACTTGGGAAGCTGGCCCGTCCCCGTGAGGGCCGCGCGGTTCACCAGGTACGGCGGCGCCACTTCTTCGTAGCCGTGCTCGCGGGTGTGGAGGTCGAGCATGAAGCCCGCCAAGCCGCGCACCAGGCGCGCGCCCGGCCCGCGAAAGAGCGGGAAGCCCGACCCCGCGATCTTGGCGCCGGCCGGCAGGTCGAGGATGCCGAGCGCGGCGCCAAGCTCCCAGTGCGGGCGCGGCGCGAAGTCGAACGCGGGCGGCTCGCCCCAGGTGCGGACGACGCGGTTGGCGTTCGCGTCACCATCGGGGGCCTCGGCGGCGGGGAAATTCGGCAGGGCGAGCGCGTGCTGATCGAGCGCGCTGTCGAGCTCGCGCAGGTGCCCATCGAGCGTCTTTACTTCGTCGCCCGAGGTCTTGAGGCGGGCCATCAGCTCGTCCGCCGGCTCTCCAGAGCGCTTGCGCCGAGCAACATCGGCGGTCGCGGCGTTGCGTTCGGCCTTGAGGGTTTCGGCTTGGACCAGCA
>JACCSZ010000263.1 GCA_013812695.1 Gemmatimonadales bacterium
GCCGTGGCCACGACCCGCGAGGAGATCGCCGCCACCGGCGGCGGCGCCCGGTCGTCGGCGGCCGCGCTGGAGCCCGACGTCGCCATCGTGATCGACGTGACCCACGCGACCGACTACCCCGGGATCGACAAGCGCCGGCACGGCGACTATCGGCTGGGCGGCGGGCCCGTCCTCGCGCGCGGCGCGTCGGTGAGCGAGATCGTGTTCGAGCGGCTGGCGGACGCGGCCGCAGCGGAGCGGATCCCGTACTCGATCGAGGCCGCGTCGCGGGATACGCACACCGACGCTGAAGCCATCTTCAACGCGCACCGCGGCGTGGCCACCGCGCTGGTCAGCGTCCCCAACCGGTACATGCACAGCCCCAACGAGATGATCGCGCTCGAGGACCTGGACCGCACCGCCCGGCTGCTCGCGGCCTTCGTCCGCCGGCTCACCCCCGATACCGACTTCGTGCCGCGCTGAGCGGCGTGGTATCCTTCACGCGTATGTCCGCACGCCTTCGCCCCGCCGGCCTGGCCGCCGCCCTGATCCTCGCCGCCGCGTCCTCCTCGATGGCCCAGCAGATGGGCACGGCGCCGCGCGTGGTGCCGCGCTTCAGGGTTCGCCCCGTGCTGCCGCTCGACGACATCCGGTTCCTGACCGCCGACCGTCTGGGCGGCCGGCTGACCGGGAGCCCGGGGGCTGACACCGCCGCGGCGTATCTGGCGCGACGCTTCCGGGCTGTGGGCCTGCAGCCGGCGGCCGGCGGATGGTTTCAGCAATTCACCGTGGCGCGCGACGCGCCCGTGGCCCGGCACGCGAACGTCGCGGGGCTCACCGGCCGCAACGTCATCGGCCTGCTGCCCGGGCGGGATCCGGTACTGCGCCACGAGGCCGTGATCGTCGGCGCCCACTACGACCACCTGGGGCTGGGCGGGTTCGGCAGCTTGGATCCCGATAGCACCGGCGCCGTGCACAATGGCGCCGACGACAACGCGTCGGGCGCGGCGATGCTGATCCAGATCGCGGAGCGGCTGGCGGCGACCCCGCCGGCGCGCACGGTGGTGTTCATCGCGTTCAGCGGAGAGGAGCTCGGCCTGCTCGGCTCGGCCCACTACGTGAAGCAGCCGATCTATCCGCTCTCGACCACGGTAGCGATGCTCAACCTCGACATGGTGGGCCGGCTGCGGCAGAAGCGGCTCATCGTGTACGGCGCGCAGACTGCCAAGGAGTTCCCCGCGCTGCTCGACTCGCTCAACTGGCACGCGGGGCTCGACCTCAAGGCGCAGGGCGATGGCTACGGACCGAGCGACCAGTCCTCGTTCTATGCGGCCGGTCGGCCGGTGCTGCACTTCTTCACCGACCTGCACGAGGACTACCACCGCACCACGGACGACTGGCAGAAGATCAACGTCGAGGGACTGGAGCGGGTGGCGGGGTTCGTGACCGGTGCGGTGACGGCGCTCGGCAACCGCCCAGGCCCGCTCACGCCGGTGACGGCCGCGCCGCGGCTCCCGAGCCTGGGCGCATCGGCGGGCCCGGGGTACGGCGCCTACCTGGGGACGGTGCCCGACATGACCGACAATCCGGGCGGCGTGCGGCTGCTCGGCGTCCGCGCCGGGAGCCCGGCCGAGCGGGCCGGGCTTCGCGGCGACGACGTTATCACGCGGATCGGCGAGCTGCGCGTGCCCGACCTGCAGGCCATGACCGCCGCGCTCCGGAGCCACCAGCCGGGGGACACCGTAAGCATCGTGGTCCGCCGCGGTGCAGACACCACTACGGTGCGCGCCACGCTCGGCACCCGGGGCGGCTGAGCCGTGGCCGTGCTGGACGCCGACCGCGTCATTGCCGCGCTCCGCGGAGCGTTCGCGCGTGAAGTGGACCGGGCCGAGCTCCTGCGCGTGGCGGCGGAGCGCATCCGGGCCGCCGGCACACCGTACACGTCGATCTACCTGTACATGCTGCACGGCGACGAGCTCGTGCTCGAGGCCTTCGCCGGCCGGGAGACCGATCACACCCGGATCGCGGTCGGCCGCGGCGTGTGCGGCACCGCGGTGGCCACGGGGCGGGACCAGAACGTGCCCGACGTCCGCGCGATCGACAATTACATCGCCTGCAACGCCTGGACGCGCGCCGAGCTGGTGGTGCTGATCCGCCGCGGGCGCGCGATCCTGGGCCAGATCGACGTGGACAGCGACGCGCCCGATCCATTCACGCCCGACGAGGAAGCGGCCGTCCGGAAGGTGGCCGACGCGCTGGCCGTGCTGCTCTGACGGTGCGTGCCTGGTCGTCCGCCCGCTTCACGATAGCCCTTCCGGATGGCCACCGATTTCCCATCGCCAAGTATGCCCGGATCCGGGACGAGATCGTGGCGCGCGGACTCCTGCCGGCGCACGGCATCGAGGAGCCGGACCGGGCCGAGCGGTGGGCGCTCGAGCTGGTGCACACGCCGCGCTACGTCGAAGCCGTGCACGACGGAAGCCTGTCCGCCATGGAGGTGCGCCGGCTCGGCTTTCCGTGGAGTCCGGAGCTCCGGGAGCGCTCGCTCCGCACCGTCCAGGGCACCGTCGAGGCGGCGCTCGACGCCCTCGACGGTGGGCTCGGGATCAACCTTGCCGGCGGCACCCACCACGCCTTTGCCGGCCACGGCGAGGGGTTCTGCGTCTTCAACGACGTCGCCATCGCCATCCGCACGCTGCAGCGCGCCGGCCGGATCACCCGCGCGGCGGTGGTGGACCTCGATGTCCATCAGGGCAATGGCACGGCGCGCATCTTTGCCGAGGACCCGGACGTCTTCACCTTCTCCATGCACGGCGCCCGCAACTACCCGTTCCGGAAGGAGCAGAGCGCGCTCGATGTGGAGCTCGACGACGGCTGCGCCGACGACGCATATCTCGCCGCGCTCGACGCGCACCTGGGGCCGGTGCTCGAGGCCGCTCGGCCCGAGCTGGTGTTCTATCTGGGTGGCGCGGACCCATTCGTGCACGATCGGTTCGGGCGGCTGGGCGTGAGCATCGCGGGACTCGAGGCCCGCGACCGCCGCGCGTTCGAGGCGTTCCGCCGCGCCGGGCTGCCGGTGGTCGTCACCATGGCCGGCGGATACGCCCGCGACCTCGACGACGTCGTGACGATCCAGACGAATACCGTCGGGGCCGCGCTGGCCGCCTATGCCTGAAGACGCGGGCGAGCCCGGGGTGGCGAGCGAAGCGTTGGTGCCGCTCCGCGGCGTCGAGCTGTTCGTTCGGCGGTTCGGCTCGGGTCCGGCGGCGGTGGTGCTGCACGGCGGGCCCGGCGCGCACCACGATTACCTGCTGCCCGCGTTCGACGCGCTCGCGGACGGCCGCGAGCTCGTGTACTACGATCAGCGCGGTGGCGGACGCTCGCCGGTGGCGAGGGATGTGCCGGTGGGGTGGACCGAGCAGGTAGCCGATCTCGAGGCGCTGCGCGAGTGCTGGCGGCTCGAGCGGCTCACGGTGGTGGGCTACTCGTGGGGCGGGTTGCTGGCACTGCTGTACGCGCTCGAGCATCCCGGACGGGTCGAGCGCCTGGCGCTGGTTTCGCCCGCGCCGACCTGGCGCGGGGCGCGTGAGCGGTTCGAGCGCCGGTTCGCGGAGCGGAATGTCGATCCCTCGTTCCAGGAGGCGCGACGCGAGCTGCGCGAGAGCGGGCTTCGCGAGCGCGATCCCGCCGCGTTCCAACAGCGCATCTTCGAGCTGTCGGTGGCGCCCTACTTCTTCGACCCGGCGCGGGCGACGGAGCTCACGCCCTTCCGGGTGACCGGACGGACGCAGCAGGAGGTCTGGCACAGCCTCGGGGACTACGACCTCCGGCCGCGGCTGCCGGAGCTCCGCGGCGTGCCGTCGCTCGTGCTGCACGGTGAGGACGACCCGATCCCGATCGACGCCGCGCGGGCGGCGGCGGAGCTGCTCGGCGCGGAATTTCGGGCGGTGAGGCGCTGTGGGCACGTGCCGTATGTGGAGGCGTTCGGGGTGTTTCGGGAAGTGGTGGGGAGATTCCTGCGCCCCGCTATCTTCCCGGTATGACCCGTTCGACCCCGTTCGACCTGGTGTTCGCGCGCTCCGCCGGCACCATCTTTCCCGCCATCCGGACCGCCCTCGAGCGCGGGGCACAGGACCCCGCCGACCGGGACGCGTTCCTCCTGGTCCCCGAGGTCGTGACGCTGCTGCACGATCTCCGGCCCGAGGAAGGCATCGGCGAGGGGATGGATCAGCTCGTCGCCCTCGTCCACCATGCGTATCTCTCATGGGAGTCGGGCGTGCTGACCCTGCCCATCTCCTCCGAGCGACTCTCCGCGATCCTCGAGGCGCCGGCGCCTCCCTCGCCCGAGCTGCTCGAGCCGCGCGCCTATTACGCGCAGTTGCTCGACCGGCAGGTCTGGGCCCGCGTAATCGACGACGATCCGGCGGAGCCGATGGACGGCTGCTTCGTGTACGCCGCCGGAGAAGACCTCCGCGTGCTCGGCATCTTCGGGCTGCGGCCGGACCGCGAGGGCTTCAGCGCGGTCGAGGCCGCGGGCCCTCGTCCGCGGGGGCTCGAGCGTCCGGATGGCACGGCGCTGTTCTCGCCGGTGCTAGCCGGCGGTCAGGCGGCCGGGCTGTACTCGCTGGTCGGCGCCGAGGAGCTGCTGGAGCTCGGCTGGCGCACGCGGGCGCTGGCCAACGAGCAGTCGGCCGCGCCCAGATGACCGACGCCGTCCGCAGCTTCATGGACAAGAAGGCGGTCGCGCAGGTGCTGGAGCAGATCGCCGCGTTTCTCGAGCTCAAGGGCGAGAACCCGTTCCGCATCCGTGCCTTCCGCACCGCGGCCCGCACGGTGGGCGGCTTCCCCGGCGACCTGCGCGACGGGCTCGACGATGGCAGTCTGGCCGGCACCAAGGGCGTCGGCCCGGCGACGCTCCAGATCGTCGCCGAGATCGTGAACACCGGGCGTGCCAGCCTGCTCGAGGAGCTGCGCGAGCAGATCCCGCCCGGGCTCGTCGAAATGCTCGCCATCTCGGGCCTCGGCGTCGCCAAGATCCGCCAGATCCACGACGTGCTGGACATCGATTCGGTCCCCGAGCTCGAAGCGGCGGCGCTCGACGGTCGCCTGGCGCGGCTTCCGCGCTTCGGTCCCCGGACCTCCGAGAACATCCTCAAGGGCATCGCGTTCCTCCGGCAGGCGAGCGCCTTTCGTCTCCTGCACCACGCCGACGATGAAGCCGCGGGGCTCCGCGCGGCGCTCGAGCGGCTGCCGGGTGTGCGGCACGCGATGGTGGCTGGCGACGTCCGCCGTCGCGCGGAAGTGGTGCGCGATCTGGTGCTGGTGATCGTGGCCGACGTGCCGCCCGGCGAACTGTTCAAGCGGCTGAGCCAGCTCCCCGGCATCCACGAGTTCGCCGGGCAGGACGAACGGCGGCTGACGCTCCGGTTCGCGGGCGGGGCGAGCGCGCAGATCGTGGTCACGACCCCGGTGAACACCGGCGCCGTCCTCGCCCAGGCCACCGGCAGCGCGGAGCACCTGGGCCAGCTCGCGGCGCACGCCGCCTCGCGCGACCTGGCGCTCACCGGCGCGGCGCTCTGGCGCGGTAGCGCCTTCGTGCCCACGCCCGACGAGGCCGGCTTCTACGGAGCACTCGGACTCGACTGGATTCCCCCCGAGCTCCGCGAGGGCCAGGGCGAGATCGAGGCCGCGGCCCGGCACGCCTTGCCCACGTTGCTCGAGCGCCGCGACCTGCGCGGCTTCCTGCACTGCCACACGCGCTACTCGGACGGGTCCAACTCGGTCGAGGAGCTGGCACTCGCCTGCCGCGCGGCCGGCTACGAGTACGTGGGCATCACCGACCACAGTCAGGCGGCCGCATACGCGGGCGGGCTCAAAGCCGACGACCTCGCCCGGCAGGCCGATGAGATCGACGAGGTCAACGGACGGCTCGACAGCATTCGCGTGCTCAAGGGCGTCGAAGCCGACATCCTGCAGGACGGCCGGATCGATTTCGACGACGCGGTGCTGGCGCGGCTCGACTTCGTCATCGCTTCCGTGCACAGTCGCTTCAACATGGGCGAGCGCGAAATGACGGCGCGGATGCTTGCCGCGATGGACAACCCGCATCTCACGGTCATCGGGCACCCGACCGGCCGGCTGCTCCTCTCACGCGACCCGTACGGCCTCGACCTCGACGCGATTATCGAGAAGGCGTCGTCCACCGGTGTGGCGCTCGAGATCAACGCCGACCCGCACCGCCTGGATCTCGACTGGCGGGTGGTCCGCCGAGCCAGGGACGGGGGCGCACCGATCTCGATCGGCGCCGACGCGCACAACGTGGCGGGGATCGCGAATGTCGAGTATGGGGTGGGCATCGCGCGCAAGGGATGGCTGGGCGGCGCGGACGTGCTGAACGCCCTATCGCTGGCGCAGTTCCTGGCGCACGTGGCGCGCCGGCGGAGCGCCGCGCCGAGCGGCGCGTGACGGCCAAGCGCATCGGAGCGCCCGATCGCACGGCGGCCGCCCGGCGCCGGCGCACCGGTGGCTTCCCAGCCCGGCGCACGCGCGATGCGCCGGTGCGGGCCCCGGCCATCCTCACCCGGCTCCGCGCGGCATACCCCGAAGCGCGCTGCGCGCTCGAGCATCGGAACCCGTTCGAGCTGCTGTGCGCGACGATACTGTCCGCGCAGTGCACCGACGCTCGAGTCAATATCGTCACGCCAAGTCTCTTCGAGCGCTTCCCGACTCCCGCGGCGCTGGCGCGCGCGAAGCCGGAGGACCTCGAGGATGTCATCAGGTCGACGGGGTTCTTCCGCAGCAAGACGAAGAGCCTGATCGGCATGGCGCGCGCGCTCGTCGAGGAGCACCGCGGCCAGGTACCGCGGACCATGGTAGCGCTGCGAGTGCTGCCCGGCGTAGGCCGCAAGACCGCGAACGTGATTCTCGGTAATGCGTACGGCATCAACGAGGGGATCACGGTCGATACCCACGTGACCCGGCTCAGCCGGCTGCTCGGCCTCACCCGTCACGACGATCCGGTGAAGATCGAACTCGACCTGATGCCCTTGTTCCCGCAGCCCCACTGGGCCCTGATCTCCCACCTCCTGATCTTTCATGGCCGCCGCATCTGCATAGCCCGGCGGCCACGTTGCGGGGAGTGCGTGCTGGCCGACATCTGCCCATCCGCGGGGGTATGATAGGCAAGGATATTGCTCCTCAGCGCGCACAAATCACGCTCATGTCACGCTGCACCGCCGACCGTGCTGAGCGCGTGCCCCAGTAGGGCAATTGATCGCACTCGGTGTCCCGGCGGTAAGGCAATCAATCTCATGAGTTTATCCCCCCACTGAACATTGGATTGACCCAGCCTCACCCTCCAGGCCCGGCAGGACCCGCGCTCGAAGAGCGCCCGTGCCCGCGCGCCTCAGCGGGTCGGCGACATGCAAGCCCGCCCGGCGGCGTGGCGAAGCGGTCGGACGCTCGCATTCTGGTGGTGGCCCCGCAGCCGTTTTACGAGGACCGGGGCACCCCGATCGCCCTCCGGCAGGTCCTGCACGCGCTGGGCGAGCTCGGCCGGGGCGTCGATCTCGTGACCTATCCGGTCGGCGCGGACGCGATCATTCCGGGCCTCCGAATTTTTCGGTCGGGCAACCCGTTCGACTTCAAGAGCGTCCCCATCGGCTTGTCGCTTCGAAAGGTCGTGCTCGACATCCCGCTGACTTTCATGCTGCGGCGGCGCCTGACGCGCGAGCGGTACGCATGCGTGCATGCGATCGAGGAGGCGGCCTTCCCGGCGGCCGTGCTCGCCCGTGCCCACGGCATCCCGCTACTCTACGACATGCAGTCCAGCCTCGTCGAGCAGCTCATGCGCTCAGCGTCACTGCCCCTGGCGCCCGCCCGCCCCGCGCTGATCGCGATGGAGCGATGGCTGCTGCGCCAGTCGAGCCTCGTCGTCACGAGCGCGGGCCTCGCCGACCGGGTGCGGGCCATGGTGCCGAGTGCGCCCGTGCGTGAGTGGCATTTCCCGAGCGCGGCCGCGGACTCGAACCCCGCCGAGGTGCGCCGGCTGCGCGAGCGCCTCGGCGTCTCGCCGTCGGGTCCGGTGGTGCTCTACAGCGGGACCTTCGAGCCGTACCAGGGTCTTCCCGACCTGATCGCGGCTATCCCCATCGTGCGCACGCGGGCGCCCGATACGACCTTCGTGTTCGTGGGCGCGGACGGGGTCCACGAGATCTTGGGGCACGGGGCGGCGCCCTCGCTCATCGCGTCGGGCGTCCTGCGCGTGGTCGAGCGCCAGCCCAGGGCCGAGATCGCCGCGTTCCTTGCGATGGCCGACGTGCTGGTTTCCCCGCGAGCGTACGGCGGCAACCTTCCGCTCAAGATTTTCGATTACCTCGCGGCCGGCCGGCCGATCGTGGCCACCGACATCCCCACGCACCGCTCCGTGCTCGCCGAGGATCGGGCGGTATTGGTCGCGCCTGAGCCGGAGGCGATCGCGGCGGGAATCCTGGATCTGCTCGACGACGCGCCCCGCGCCAGGCGTCTGGCCGCCGCGGCCCGCAGCTACGCGAAGCAGCACTTCGGCTGGAGCCGGTTCGTGGACTCGGTCGATGCGCTCTATGCGGAGGTGGCCCGGCATGCCAGCGCCCCCCGCGGTTGAGCGGATCGTCTCGGTCATCGTTCCCGCGCGCAACGAAGGTAGTGCCATCATGCGCCTGATCGGGGCCGTGCTCGAGCAAGCGCCCGGCGGGTGGACCGTGGAAGTCGTGCTCGTGGACGACGGGTCGACTGACGAGACCGCCTGTGTGGCCCGAGCGGCCGGTGCGCGTGTCGTGGCGCTCGATAGCCGGCCGAATGGCGGCAATCCTGCGGTTGGCCGCAACCGGGGCGCCCTCGCCGCCACCGGCGATCCGCTCGTCTTCCTCGACGCCGACTGCCTGCCCGCGCCGGGCTGGCTCGCAGCTTTGCTGGCGGGCCACGACGCGGGGGCGGCCGTGGTCGGGGGCTCGCTCGACCTGCCCGACGGGCTTTCTCCCATGGCCCGCTGCGACTACTACTGCGGCTGGTACCACGTCCACTCGCGCCGTCCCGGTGGCGAGGTGCCCAACCATCCGCCTGGCAACCTCAGCGTTCGACGCGC
>JACCSZ010000270.1 GCA_013812695.1 Gemmatimonadales bacterium
CTCGAGGCCCAGGTCCGCCGTGTTCGGCTGCCGCCCCGTGGCGACGAGCACCTGTTCGGCATGGACCTCGCCACTCATGCCCGCGCGCTCCACGGTGAGCACCACCTCGCTCCCTCGACGTGCCGCCTGCGTCACCCGAACCCCGGTCCGGATCTCGAGCCCCTCGGCCTCGAGCGCCGCGGCGAGGGCGGCCGAGACGTCCTGATCCCCGGTCGACAGGATTCGGTCCTCCAGCTCGAGCACGACGACGCGGACGCCGAATCGGGCGAACGCCTGCCCGAGCTCGAGCCCGATGCTGCCCCCGCCCACCACGAGGAGCGATGCCGGCAGCTCGGGCATCACCATCGCCGTCGTGCTGTCGAGCGCTCCGATCTCGCGCAATCCCGGAATGGGCGGCATGGCGGGCGCGGTCCCCGTAGCGATGATCACCTTCCGGGCGCGGACGAGCTCCTGCCTCACGCGCACGCGGATCGCGACGTCCTCCTGTGCGGCCCCCGACTCCAGCACTGCGCGCCCACGCAAGAGCGTGATGTTCTGGTACGCCTCGAGCACGTCGAGGTATTTCTCCTGGCGGAGGCGCTCGACCACCGTCTGCTTCGCCAGCAAAACCTCGCGCCAGACCAGGGTCGGGGAGCACGCGCCGATGCCGGCTGGGTACCGGGAGCGCGCCGAGTGGAAGTGGTGCGCCGCCTCGATCAGGTGTTTCGACTGAATGCAGCCGACGTTGACGCAGGTGCCCCCGACAACGTTTGCCGCTTCGACGATAGCCGCGCGGGCGCCCAGCTCGGAGGCGCGGATGGCGGCGGCCATGCCGGCGCCCCCGCTGCCGATGATGAGGAGGTCGTAGTCCACCCGCTTTCGCCCCTCTCTACGAGGTCCGGGTCGAGTCGCGATGTCTTCCGCCGTCCGCCGCCGCGCCCGTGGGGACGGCCTGCGGGCCGGCGACGACGGTCGCGGTGTAGTTGAGCGTCTTCACAGCCGCGATCATCTGCGCCGGCGTCACCTTCGCGGGGTCGTAAGTCACCACCGCCTGCCTTCGCTCGTAGCTCACGTCGGCGCGTTTCACACCCGGGAGCCGGACGAGCACCTTGCGCGTGGCGAGGGTGCAGCCACCGCAGGTCATCCCCTCCACGCGCAGGGTGACTTGGCTGAGGGTGTTCGCCCCCGGCGGATGGGACGGTGAATCGCCGGCAAGCAGGGTCCGGCGCGCCATGGCTGCGGTCGGTGGCTGGCAGAGCTCGCAGATGGCAAACCCGCCGACCAGCGTTGAGCCCAACAGCATGAAGATGGAACTCTTGAGCAGCATGACCGACTCCGAGGTGGCCGCCCGAGGAGTGCCTCGAGCGTCGGCGAGAGGTTCAGAGGAGGAGACGGGACCAGGTCGGGAAGGTCCAGAGCACGAGCGCGAGCAGGGCGGCGAGCCACAGGAGAACCCGGTCCCGGGTCCGGTTGCGGGGCAACGCACAGGTCAGGTCGGTCGCACCGGTTGGGCCCGCGCCGTCGGCCTCGGCGTTCGCGCCGCGCCGGGCGGCTGTTGCACCCCGGGAGCGGCGCCCGTACAACGTGTAGAACGCGACGGCGAACATCCCGATCATCACGACGGCGAACACCGGCCTGAGCGGCTCGAACGTGGTCGCGAGCCCCGCTCCAACGCCGAGCGTGACGAACAGCAGCGGCCCCGCGCAGCAGAGCGAGGCCAGGAGTGCGGCAACCACCCCGCCCAGTCCGGCCCACAGCGACGTGCGCCCGCCTGCTACGCGACCCTGCTCGGGTCTTGCGGTCGCCGTCGTGACCCCGCCGCGGGGCGATGCCCCGTGAGCAGTCATGCATCCCTCACGGCGACCAGCGCAGCCACGATCGTCTCGGGCGCGGGGATTTTGTCGGCACGGCAGGCGCGCCCGCTGGTGGAACCCCGATCCCCGGTGACGTCCCGCCCCGCGACGAGGATGGTGGGAGAGCCAAGTCCCCGAACGTGGTCCGGCGCATCCGGCAGTGTCTGGTCCCACTCCTGCCAGGCCAGGGCCACGCCTGACCGCGCGAGGGCGCCGCGGAGCGCCGCCCGAGCCGACTCGACATGGGGACAGCCGGCGAAGTAGACGAGCTCAACGAGCGGCGAAGTCGGCATGGTCCTCAGGATTCTCCGGTGGCGACGGATCGAGCGCGGCGAGGATGGGACACTCATCGGGCAGGTGCGGGCCGTGACACGTGGCCGCGAGCTGAGCGAGCGCGCCGCGCATATGCGTGAGCTCGGCGAGCTTCGTGTCGATTCGCGCGATGGCTGCCAGCGCCCGCCGCTCGACCGCGTCGCACCCGACTTCGGGCGTGACCCGAAGGGCGAGCAGCTCGGCGATCTCTTCCAGCGTGAATCCCAACGCCTGGGCTCGTTTGATGAACCGCACCCGTCGCACGGCATCCGCCGGATACTGCCGGTAGCCGGACGTGGTGCGCGGCGGGGCGGGGAGAAGGCCCCGGCGCTCGTAATAGCGGAGGGTATCGAGGGGCACGCGGGCCTGCCGAGCCACCGCGCCGATCGTGAGAACAGAGGTGTCCGTCATCGTGGCTGGAACATACACCCTGGACTAAGGTCCAAGGTCAAGCGGCGGTCGAGGCGGCGCTACCCACTTCCTCCTCGATTCGCGGCACCCAGCGGCGTGGGCGGCACTCGATCCATCGCCACCGGAAGCACTCCCGCACCGACTGGGCAGCACTTGCGCAGCAGGATGAACGTGGCGAGCCCCCCGTGGAACCGCGCTCGGCGGCTGCGCTCGCAGTCGTGCCACGGGATGTCCTCGTCCGGGAGGAACTTCCCGGCGAAGCCCTGGCCGACCGCGGCGCGCAGCAGCACCGAACCGGCCCGCGAGAGCCACCCGTCCGGCAGCGAGCAGAACGTGTACAGCACGTAGCCCGCCGGTGTGATCACCCGCAAGTACTCCGCGACCGCCTGCCGCGGGTCCGGCACGGTCTCGATGACCCAGCCGCTGACGACCACGTCGAACGTCTCGTCGGCGAACGGCAGGTCGAGCACGCTGCCCTCGACCTTCTCACCCGGTACGTCGGCCGCCTGGGCCAGCATCGCCGGCGTGAGGTCGAGCAGCGTCATCTGGACACCGGGCTCGAGGGCGAGCACCCGGCGGGAGATCGCCCCGGTCCCCGCACCCGCATCGAGGACGCGCTGGCCCGGGGCCAGGATCTCCCCGAGGTAGTGTTGCATCGCCTGCTCGCCGCCGGCGCCCGCGACCTTGAGCCACGCCTCGCGAAAGTGGGCGTACCTCGGCGCGGCCCGCTCGTAGACCCGCCGCACGTCGTCGCCTGGCTGGCGCAGAATGAGCTCGAGGTCGCTCAGCAGCCGCGTCATCGAATCTCCTCGGACAACCATCCCAGGTGGCGCCGCGTCAGCCAAAGGGTGAACGGCGGCACCAGCAGCCACTGGAGGATAGGGGCCAACCCGAATCCGAGCACCACCGGCATCTCGAGTGAGTAGGCCCAGTTTCGCCACACGAAGACGTTCAGCCACTCCAGTGCGACCGTGACCGCCAGTCCCGCCAGGAGAAACACGACGAGGCCGGCACGGCGCCTAGGACTAACAAGCCACAGCCGGGAGTGCCCCCACGCGGCCGCCACGGCATAGGCGCCCCAGGTGATCAGCACATCTCCGCCGGTGGCGCGGGTGCACCGGAGTACGGCCGCCCAGTGGCGAGCGCCGCCCATCTGCGCATAGAAAGGCGTCTGCAGTAGTTCCCAGACGAAATGCAGCAGAAAAGCGAAGAGCCCGAGCGCGAGCCAGGGCTGCCAGAGCGGCGGGCCGTTACGCCTGGCGCTCGCCGACACGCCGAGCCCGCCACCCCGACACCAGCAGATAGACAAAAACCGCGTCGAGGCCGAGCATGACGAGCCCGGTGAGTGCCATGTGAAGCATCATTCCAGTCATCATCATGCCACCCATTCCCTGGCCGGCGCCCATAGTGCTGTCGCCGTCCATCATGCCCCCACCGCCCATCATTCCCATGCCCATCATGCCCCCGGTCGTGAAGCAGCCGATGAGGGCCAGCACTGTCCAGAGCACGGCGAGCGAGCTCAGGACCCACAGGGCCGTGCGCAATCCTCTGGTCATCGTTCTCTCCTCGGTAAGAATCCTGGGAGGTGCTTCACGCCTTCAAGTTCCCCGTTACATGCCCTTCATCATCCCCTCGTGCATGGTCAGGAGCCGCCGCACCCGGTCACCATGCGCCTTCGTCCGCGCGGACAGTTCCTTGCCCTCGAGGCCCGGGAGATCCGCGAGGTCGCGCTTTACCGAATCCGTCAGCGCGGTCCACTCGGCGTTTTCGCCCATGTTCATGCTGCGCATGTCGCCCCCCATGCGATCCATCATCTGCGACATCATCCCCTGGTGCTTCGCCATCATCTGAGACATCTGCGCCGGTGACATCCGCATCATGGAGTCCATGTGCCCGCGCATCATGGGCATCATGTTCATGCCCTCCATCCCGCCCATGTGCCCACCCATGCCGCCGCTGTCCATCTCCATCCCCGCCATCCCCCCTGGCGCCTCACCGGCGCCGGCCTGCTCACCCGCGTCCTTCCCGCCGCAGCCCGCCAGAACGATTCCACCGAGGATCAGCATCGATCGCATTGTACCCATTGGGACGTGCTCCTTCCGGATTGCCGGATTCATAGATTCAAGGATGTAACGAAAAGCTGCCCGCCAGGCCTCCCCCACGCGCCCGCTGCTTCCAGAGCTCGTCGTCGGCCGACCCCTCCAGCCCGCGCCTGCGCCACAGGAAGTACAGCACCGGCAGCACCACGAGCGTGAGCACCGTGGAGGTGATCATGCCCCCGATCATCGGCGCGGCGATGCGCTGCATGACCTCGGCACCGGTGCCCTGCGCCCAGAGCGCCGGCAGCAGACCGAGCATGATGGCGGCGACCGTCATCAGCTTGGGCCGGAGCCGGTTGACCGCGCCATGCTCGATGGCCCCGACCAGCTCGCCCACGGTCGGCCGGCGGCCGTCCCGGGTGATGTCCTCCCAGGCGTGAT
>JACCSZ010000298.1 GCA_013812695.1 Gemmatimonadales bacterium
GGTGCGAGCACCACCAGCCCGCGGCCGCGCGCGGCGGCGAGAAGCTCCGCGGCGTCGGCCACGGCGCGCTCGAGCGAAACCGTGTGGCCGCCGCTCAGCGTTTCCGCGGGCGCGCCGCCGTCGCCGAACCAGGCGCGTCCGAGCGGACAGGGTGGTGCGATGTCGACGATGCGGCCGCCGGATACGTGGACGGTGAGGTCGTCGCATGCGCAGCCGCAGCCGAGGCAGGTGACGGATGACGCCGCGGTGGAGGTCGGTTCGGCGCGGGTCGATGGAGTGCCGCTCGCGGCCTGGGCGTCGCGGGTCATGCCGCGCCTCGGTTGAGGTCGGCTGTGGCGCGCGGCGCGGTCGCGCGGTAGATCGCCGCGGCCGCCGCCTCGAGCGCCCCGACACAGCGGACCGCATCGGGCTCCGCCGCGAACACGGTGCAGATCGGGCGGCCCCGCGCGATTCGCTCGCCTGGATGCGGCACGTCCGCCAGCAGGGCATCCGTCAGCGGCGCATCCGGATCCCCCAGGTCCGTCCAGCTCGCCGGCTCATCCACCACGACGTCCTGGCGCGCGTACACGATCGCCTTCCCGAACACCTGCTCCGCCAGGCTCGGCGCGCGCGGCAGCCGCCCGCCCGAGGCTTGGACGTGAAGCGCGAACAGCGAAGCTCCCGTGGCCCGCTCGACCAGCTCCATCGACGCGGAGTAGCGCGGGTTCACCTCGATCGGATACGGCACACCCCGTCGGGCGACGAAGTCGACCGTGTTGACTCCCCGGAGTTCGAACGCCTCCGCGGCCGCCGCCGCGAGCGCCGTGGCCCGCTCGAGCAGTTCCGCCTGATGCTCGAACAGCGGCGATCCGCGCGATGCCAGGAGGCTGCCACAGTAGCGGAACCCGCGCGCGCCGAACGCGCGCTCGCCCACGAGCTGGCGGGTGATGCCGAGCGTGACGGCCCGCCGTCCGTCGGCCGCGAAGATCACCGATCCTGGCACCCCGGCGATCCGCTCCTGCAGATACGCGCGCCGCCCTACAGGCCGGCCGCGGCGCCAAGGCGACACCCCGTGCCCACCGCCCGAATGTCGGGGCTTGAGGAGCCAGCGGCGAGCGTCGAGACTCGGAGGCGGCGCGCTCGCCCGGGTGACGGGCACGGGAAATCCGCGCGCGGCGAGGGCGCGCATCAGGACGATCGGATTCCGGACGCGCTCGAGCACCGCGGGCCCATTGCCGAGCAGCCTGCGCCCGCGCGCGAGCGCCGCGACGGCGCCTGGAGCATTTTCGAAGCTGGACGTGTACGCCGCCAGGCCCGCATCGCTCGCGCGCGCGGCCTCCGCGGCCAGACCCGCGCTGAAGGCTGCGCCGCCGTCCCGCCGGAGGGGCAGCACGTAGGCGACCGCGCGGAGGTCCGCGTCGCCGAACGCGTCCACCGCCGTCACGCGGTAGCCCGCCCGCGCCGCGGACGCCGCGAGGGCGCGCGTGGAGAGGCCCGCGATCAGCACGTGCGGCCGTGCGTCAGCCATCGCGGAGTCCCAGCCGCCGGCGCGCGGCTGCCGGCGAGATGACGTGCAGATGATCCAAGACCGTTCCCTTCGCCTCCCGGAGCCTGAGCCGTTCCACCAGGGCTCGATGTGCACCTCCCGCCAGCCCGTCCGCGATGAGCGCGGCGCCCTGGGCGCCCTGCTTGGCACGCGCCGCGAACCCCGCGAGCGTCCGGACCTCGCCCAGGCCGGCCAGCGCGGCCGTGAGCGCGTCGCGCACCGCCGGCTTCGCGGCCATCCGCCCGGACAGCAGGAACTCATCCGCCTCCGGTGCCGCGCTCTGGAGCTGTCGGGCTGCCCGCGCCGCGCCCTCGACGTACGCGTCCCGGGCCACCGGCTCGAGCGCGGCGTCGCTGCCCGCGACCGTAGTGACGCCGCCCCGAAAGATCATCGCCTTCGTCACCTCGCCGGCGAGAAAGGCGACTTCGGCATCGAGCGCGCCCGCGGCGCGCCAGCCGATCGGCCCGCTGCTTCCTCCCACCCCATCCACGATCTGACCGCGCGACACCGCCACTCCGGCGGTAAACGCGCCGCCCAGTTCCAGGAGCACCAGCGACACCTGCTCCGGGGTGCGGCCCCGGCGCAGGCCTTGATCGGCGATCGCCAGCACAGTCGCGCACACCTTGTCCGCCGTCCCCAGATCCACGCGGTTGAGCTTCCGGTGGCGCGGCACCGTGTCCAGGTGGATCACGCCCGGGGTGAACATCAGGGGCAGGCCCGCGCCGTCGAGGTGCCGTGCCAGCGACCGCAAGCCGCCGATGCCGCCGAGTTCGCCGTCCGGCGCGAGAAACGCGAGTCGCAGCTCGTCGTCGCCGATGTCTCGCGCCGGCCGGAGCGGCAGGCCGTAACCGGACGGACCGGCGAGCGCATCCAACGGCCCGCCCGCGAGCAGGCCATCCAGCAGCGGACCTGGTTCCGCCAGGATGTCGGCGGTGGGCCAGGTGGCATCGAGGAAGAGCCGGCCGCCGTCCAGGCCGCAGACGTCGAGGCTCAGCGTGCCGACGTCGATCCCTGCGACGCGGGGCATCGACTCACCGCTTCTGCTTGACCATCCCCCGCGCCACCTCGGCGATGGCTTCGGCGTCGAGCACCAGGTCGTTCCGCGTGAACAGCTTCGCGACGCACTTCTTGTGGAGCTTGGTCTTGAAGTTCCCGATGCCGAACGCGCCGAAGACGGTGACGCCGTTCCGCTCCACGCCGGCGTCGTCGACGTCCACGCCTTCGATGCCGAGCGGCGGCACCGCGTTGAGGTCCACGGCGATCTCGAGCGCTTTAGCGGCGCTCCACGCGGAGCTGGGCACCATCTGCACGCCGGCGGGACCCGAGTTGAGCAGGATCGCCGCGCCCTCCAGCAGGGCGGGGAGTTTGGATGGCTCGGTGAGGGCGACCACATCCACCTCCACGTCGAACCGCGCGGCGATGAACTGGCGCGCCTTGTCGCCCTGCTCGGGCTTCCGCGAGGTGATGGTGACGTGCGCACCGTCCTTGGCCAGGAGCCCCGCCGCGCGCTGCCCGACGGGCCCCGTTCCGGCGAGGATGACCGCCCGCTTGCCGTGCAGATCGCCGAGCGTTTCCTCGATCTTCACCACGGCCGCGACCGCCGTCGTGTTCGACCCGTTGGAGTCGAGCATGATCGACACGGAGAACGGCGCGAACAGCGCGTCCTGCGCCATCGCGAGCAGCTGCTCGCCCGCCGACATGTTGTTGCCGCCGATCCAGACCGCGGTGTTGTGGAGATCCTTGGCGCCGCGGGTAAAGATGCAGCCGTGGATGAGGTCCCGCACGTCACCTTCGGTCACGCCGGCGTAGCTCATGATGGCGTCCGCGCCGGCGTCGTAGGCGACGACCTGGTCGAACACGCTGGGGAGCCGGGAACTGTCGAGCTGGAGCAGAAGCTTGCGCATCGCCGAACTCATCCCTCCTGAGAGAATCGCACGTCAAGTGTGACCGCGGGGAAAAATACGAGGGGCGCCCCGATCGCGGGCCGCCCCTCGTGGATACATCGGTGCCGCGGGACTGTACGATCAGCCCTCGGCGCCGCTGGCGAACGGATGCCGCGCCGCCTTGTACTTGGCGAGGACTTCGTCGACGTTCGGCGTGCCCTTGAGGGCGCGCGCGATCGACTCCTTCACTGCCTGGTAGTTGAACTGGTAGATCTTCTTGTCGTCCTCGGCCTGCCAGTGGATGAACACGCCGACGAGGATGACGAGGTCGTTGGCCTGCGACTTCGAGATGACGCCCTCGCTGACCGAGTCCATCACCGCGCGCGCGACCGCCGCCTGCGCCGGGCCGAACATCTGCACCGCCTGCTTGGCGCCCTTGATGGTGACCTTGTTGAACAGCACCGTGTCGGGCTTGCACGGAAGGTTCGGCGTCACGACGGCGAGCAGCGTGGTGAACCCGTCGGTGTTGCGTGAGAGCGCCTGGAGGAATGCCGCGCCGGCCGGCCCAGACTTCGACCCGATGATCAGGTCGATGTGCGCGATCTCGTTGCCATCACCAACCAGCGACTCACCGATGAAGAAATCCGCGGCCATACCAGCCTCCATGTGCGATTTGGTGTAAAGAATGAGAGGAGTTCGCGAAACATGCGCAGCTCGACGAATCGAGAGTCAGCGGCACTGGAGCGACGTGGGTGGAGCGAAGCCACGCGGTCCCGCCGACGGCGGGTAGCTCGAACTTGGCGACGCAAGTCCTGCGCAGAAGCCCCTAGTATGGACGCGC
>JACCSZ010000307.1 GCA_013812695.1 Gemmatimonadales bacterium
GGCGCGGCGCGCCGCGCGCGGCGGTGGTGGGCCGCGAGACCCGCGGGACCCGACGCGTCACGGTCGCGGTCGACGGCCTCTGGCGCTGGGCGTTCCGCGGCGGCTCGAGCGAGCAGGCGTATCGCACCTGGGTGGCGGCCACCACGAGCTGGCTGCTCGGCGCGGCCGACTCCGCGCGCGGTTCCGCGCGGCCGGTGCGGCCGGTCGTGAGCAACGGCCGGCCGGTCACGTTTGCGTGGATCGCCGCCGGCGCACCCGCCCCGATCGCTGTCGCCTGGAGCGGCGGCGTGGAGCGCACCGACACGTTGCGCTTCGACGGGAGCGGCCGAGCGGCGGTCTGGCTGCCACCGGGTGAGCATCGCTATCGGCTGACCGATGGAGGAAGCGGGACCGTGGCGGTCGAGCCGTTCTCCGACGAGCTCCTGCCGCGGCCCGTCGGGCTCGCGGCCCACGAGGCGCGGACGCCGGCGCCGACGAGCCGCCAGGCGGCGCGCGACTGGCTCTGGCTGTTCGGCCTAGGTGTGGCCGGATTCGTGGGAGAATGGATCGCGCGAAGACGACTGGGGCTGCGCTAGGACGGGTGTAAATTCAGGCATGGCCACCGGCAGATTGACCGACAGAAAAGACAGCTTGTGGAGCCGCATCAAGCGCGTCGCCCTGACGGATGTGGGCGCGCTGATGCGGGGGCTCAATGCCGACGATCTCGAAAACATGGAGCGCGTCCTCATCGAGGCCGACTTCGGTGTGCCCGCCACGGTCGAGCTCACCCAGGCGCTGGAGGACGAGGTGCGGCGCGGCAAGCTCAAGACCGAGGGCGACCTCCGCGCCGCACTCGAAACCCGGCTGGCCGCCATGCTCGATGGCCGCACCGATCCGGGGGTCATCGCACGGGCCGAACCGGGACCCACCGTGGTCTTGATGGTGGGCGTCAACGGCACCGGCAAGACCACGACGAGCGCCAAGCTCGCCCGCCGGCTCGAGCGCGAAGGGCGCAAGGTGCTGCTGGCGGCGGCGGACACGTATCGCGCCGGCGCGGTCGCACAGCTTCAGATCTGGGCCGACCGACTCGGCATCCCGTGCGTGGCGGGCGCCCCCGGCGGCGATCCCGCTTCGGTCGCGTTCAGCGCCATCGACGCGGCCGCTTCGCGGGGGCGGGACACCATCATCGTGGACACCGCGGGCCGCCTGCATACGCAGGAGGGCCTCATGGACGAGCTGCGGAAGGTGGTGCGCGTCATCGGCCGGCGCCTGCCGGGCGCACCGCACGAGACGTTTCTGGTGCTCGACGGCACCGTCGGCCAGAACGCCGTGCAGCAGGGCAAACTGTTCGCCGAGGCGGTCAGTCCGACGGGCATCGTGGTCACCAAGCTGGACGGGAGCGCCCGCGGCGGCGCGGTCGCGGCGCTCCGGCGCGAGCTCGACCTGCCGATCCGCTTTCTCGGCGTGGGCGAAGGCATCGACGATCTGCAGCCGTTCGACGCTCGCCGCTTCGCGGCGCATCTGTTGGCCGAGTCACCCAACTCGGCTTCCTGATAATTTCACCACAGAGGCGCTGAGGACACAGAGACGGAAGGAGGACGGCTGTACATGACGTGTTCCATTCTTTCCTCTGTGCCCTCGATGCCTCTGTGGTGAATGGTACGTCGGCGTGGTGTCGCGAACTCAACGAGTAGCCGGCACCCTCCGGCTCGATACGGCGGTCAAGTTTCTCAAGGGTATCGGCGAGCGCCGGGCCGAGCAGTTGGAGCGACTCGGCATACGCACGGCGCGCGACCTGCTCTGGCACCTTCCCCACCGCTACATCGACGCGTCGACCGTCACGCCGCTCGTCCGCGCCGAAGTGGGGCAGGAGGTCGCATGCGTCGGGCGGGTGGTGGCCAAAGGCGTGCTGCCCACGCGCCGGGGGCTTCGGATCTTTCATGCCGTGCTGCGCGACGAGAGCGGCGTGCTCGAGTGCGTCTGGCCGGGCCAGGCGTTCCTCGACCGGACCATCGCGGTCGGGCAGACGCTCCTGGTGTCGGGTCCGGTCAGATTTTACCATGGCCGGCAGATGGCGCCGCGTGAGTTCGTGATCCTGGCCGACGCGGAGACCGATGCGGAACCGCTCGCCGCCGGGAAAGTGCTTCCGGTGTATCCGGCTACGGAAGGGTTGAGCCACAAAGTGGTCCGCGGGCTTGTGGATCGCCACCTGGACGCGCTGATCGCATTGTCCGAGGACGTGCTCCCGGAGTCGCTCCGGCGCTCGCTCGCCCTTCCGGCGCTGCCCGAGGCGCTCCGCGCGGTACACCGTCCCGGCACGGCCGCCGAGGCGGAGCAGGGCCGGCGGCGGCTGGCGTTCGACGAATTGCTCGACCTCCAGCTCATGCTCATCCGCGCGCGAACCGTGGCCAAGCGGAGCCGGAGCGGGGTGGCATTTACGCTGCGGCGCGACTTGACCACCCGCCTCCGCGAGTCCCTGCCGTGGGAGCTGACCGAGGACCAGCATCGCGCGCTCCGCGAGATTACGGGCGACATGACGGCGCCGGACCGCATGCACCGGCTGCTCATGGGCGACGTGGGCACGGGCAAGACGGTCGTGGCACTGTTCGCCATGCTGCTGGCCGCCGAGAATGACTTTCAGGCCGCCCTCATGGCGCCGACCGAGCTGCTCGCCGAGCAGCATGCCGCGACGCTCGAGCAGTTGCTGGCTCCGCTGTCGCTGCGGCCCGAGCTGCTGTTGGGACGCCAGACCGCGGCCGAGAAACAAGCCATCCGCGCTCGGCTGTCCACCGGGCAGGCACGGCTGGTGGTGGGAACGCATGCGCTGATGCAGGAGAGCGTGTCGTTCCACCGCCTTGGCCTGGTGGTGATCGACGAGCAGCACCGCTTCGGGGTCGAGCAGCGCGCCGCGCTGATCGGGAAGGGCGCGGCGCCGGACGTGCTGCTGCTCACCGCCACGCCGATCCCGCGCTCACTCGCGCTCACGCTCTATGGCGACCTCGACGTCTCCACCCTGCGCCACCGTCCGCCGGGGCGCGGCCTCGTGCGGACGGCGGTGCGCACCGGCGGCCAGCGCGAGCGGGTCATGGAGTTCGTCCGCGCGGAGGGCGCCAAAGGGCGCCAGTGCTACGTCGTGCTGCCCGTGATCGAGGAGTCCGAGCGCGCCGACCTCCGGGCCGCGACGACCATGGCCCAGAGTCTCGCCGCACGGTGGCCCGAGCTGAGCGTAGGGCTCGTCCACGGCCGGCTCAAGGCCGAGGAACGCGACGACGTCATGCGGCGGTTCAGGGCCGGCCAGGTGCACGTGCTCGTGGCTACCACGGTCATCGAGGTCGGAATCGACGTGCCGAACGCGACGATCATGGTGATCGAGCACCCGGAGCGGTTTGGGCTCGCGCAGCTGCACCAGCTCCGGGGCCGGATCGGGCGGGGGGAGGCGGAGAGTTTCTGCATCCTCCTGCCGGAGACCGAGCCGGCGGATCGGCTGTACGCGTTCGCGGCCACTCAGGACGGATTCCAGATCGCCGAGCTGGATCTGGCGGAGCGCGGGATGGGCGACCTGATCGGCGCGCGGCAGAGCGGCGGCTACGAAGTGCGGCACGCCCGGCTGCCTGCCGACGCCGACCTCCTCGCCCGGGCACGAGCGGTGGCCATCGACCTCATCGGCGCGGATCCCGCTCTGCAACGAGCGGAGAACCAGAAGCTGCGGGAGCGGGCGGTGGGGCGTTATCCGAGGGCGGTGGAGCTGTTTCGGGTGGGGTAGGGCTCAAGCTGGACGCGCAGAAAGCTGCAAGATCGAAGGCGGAAGCCATGCTCGCGGTCATTCCAAGGGAGCGCAAGCGGCCGAGGGATCTTACGGGAAGGGCGCGAACCATATCCGCGCAAGATCCCTCGCTGTGATCGTCCTGGCCTACCGCTCGCGCACGATCACCTTCGTGCCGGCGAGCGTCGACCTGAGGCTGGTGGCCCCCCTGGTCGCCGCGGTCAGATCCTCCACCAGGACTGCGGCGCGCAGCCCGTTCAACCGGGCGTCGATGGCTTGGAGCTCCTCGAAGCTCACATCGCGGGCGATGCGATCCCGGATCCATCCCAGGGTCGCCGCCGCTCCGAGCACCCGCCCACGGTCACCCTCCTCGGCCTCCACGATCAGCCGGCGTGCCCACAGGTCGAGCAAGTCGAGATCGGTCTCCGCGGCGGTCCGATAGCTGAGCTGCAGGTCGAGGCCGGCCAGCGTCACAGCGAGAGCCGCCCGGCGCGCCTCCGCCGGATCTCGGGCTGTCACGGTTCCGGCGAGCCGCGCCAGCGCGCTGTCGAACTCGGCTTTCAGGATTGGCGGGAGCGCACCACTTCGGAAGGCCTCCCACGCCGCCGTGATCTCGCCGAGTGACCCCGCAACCGCCTCCCAGTCCGCGGATGACGCGGTTTCGAAGATCTCGCCCGCGGCACTCGCTACCGTCTCGAGCTCGCTCGGCGGCAGCCCGGGAAGCGCGTCTTCCGGCACCGCGATCGCGAGGACCTCGCGGTCGGCGCCGGACCCGGTAGCGAACTCGCCGTACCCCGGGGCGAAGGTCTTATCCTCGCGGGTGGCGTCCATGTGCAACTCCTCCGCGACGATGGCACCGGCGACCGGACCCCGCGGACCATCCACTGTCATCCCGATCGACTTGACTACCACTTCCTCGAACACCAGACCACAGATGTTTTCGGGACGGTACACGTCGCCCAGCTGTGGATTGCCGGGCATGATCATCGCCGCGGTGCCGTCGCGGCCGGCGAGCCAGGTGCCGTCGGTATCCG
>JACCSZ010000310.1 GCA_013812695.1 Gemmatimonadales bacterium
CGGGCCGCTGGCTGGGCTCGAGGCCGGCGGCCACGGGATCGCCGTCGGCGCCGATGACGGCGTGCATCGGCGTCACCAGGTCCGAATAGGCGAAGGCGTCGGTGACGACGCCGAAGACCACCCGGCCGTCCTCTTCCACCCGGACGATGGCCCCGATGCCGATCGGTGCCCCGCGCGCGGTCCAGAAGTGGAACTGATGTGGCGTGGACGGCTTGAGCTCGGTGGCCACCACCCGGCCCAGCGGAGGAGTGTCAGGGGTCATGGCATCAATCGTGGCGCGCCGGCCAGGGGGGCGGAGAGGTGAACCTCAGCGAACAGCACGGGCGCCGGCGCGGAGGTAGGTCTCGACCGAGTGAATGCCATAGAGCAGCCGGTCCCACCGGTGGTCGGGGGTGCTGAGCGGCGCGCGCTCGGCGAGCAGTCGCCGCGACAAGGCGTCCGCCATGATCGCGGTGCCATTCTCGGGCGCAACTTCGACGCGCACCAGGCCGTGAAAGACGTCTTTCCCTTCCCAGGGCCACAGCCGGAGCGCCCAGGCGTTGACGGGCGTGAGACTTCGGGTCTGGGGCGCGTAGATGGACGAGCGGTGTGCGTGCGGCAGCCGAAGGTACCGCTCCAGATCCGCGCCCTCGAAGGGCAGCGTCGCATGACTCTTCGCAATGGCCAGCATGCGTGGATCGGCAGCCCAGGCGGGGCTTTCGGTCAGCGTCCCGTCGACGATCAGCCAGCCATCCGACCGCTGTCGATATGCCGTGCCCAACGCGAGCTCGAGGGCGCCGCGCGCTCGATCGAGGGCGCGGCCGGCGTTCGACAGGTCGCGCACGGGATGCGCCGGTTCGTCCACTGGGAGCGCAACGGTCTGGAGTCCGTCCGGCAGGGGGCCCGCGGCCGCGATCGCCTCGGGACGCCCCAACAGCAACAGACCGCGCTGTTCCAGCACGGTGTGCAGGCGCCGCTCTCGTCGCTCGCGGACCGCCCCGGCCACCTCGCCCACCACCAAGGGCGCCGCGCCGGCATAGGCCAGGATCTCGAATCGCTGGATGCCATCCAGAAAGGCAAGTGGCTCCCGCCAGGCTTCGGCCGGTCCCACGGGATGCCATTCGAGTGCGCGATCCTCGACCAGCTGCGCTGGACGAATGCACGCCTCCTCGGTGCGCCCGCCACTGGCTTCAGGCACCCCCGAGGCCGGCGTGAGCCCCCGCCCCGTCAGAACGGCCCGCAAGTGGGCCATATTGATAGGAGACATTGGCTCAATGTAGCCGTTCACATATGTGAGGACGCATTGCGCTCGCAGCACACCGAACCATCCCAGGGCCGGCCGCGCATGGCATTCATCGAACGTCAGCTTGCGGGGGATCCGACGAACTGAGCGGCGAGCGGCGGTCGGCGAGCGGCCGCACGCGAAGCGGATTGGCTCCGCGCTTTCTTCCGCTACAGGTCCTCCTCGAACGCCGTGAACGGGGGGACGTTTGCAAGCCAGAACCCCGCCAGCCCACCCTGCGGATCGACCTCGATGTAGAAGTTGTCGGCCACGCGGACCACTTCCACCGAGCGCTGCGGCCCGATGCGCAGGTGAAACACGCTCTCCGACGCGTTGGTCTGGACCGACAAGGTGGTGTCCACCTCGACCGACGCCACGCCGGGCCGCGAGGGCCGCGACGGCAACACCACCCGACCGTCGGTCAGCCGGGCCGGCACCTGGAGGGTCGGGGTCGTGGTGACTTCCGGCCAGACCACGACGTCGAGCCCGCAGATGACGCCGTTATTCACGTCGAGCACCGCGACCGATCCTTCGTCGTCGGTGAGCTCGACGGTCCCGGTCAGGCCGCCGCTCTTCCGGTTGCCTTTGAAGGAGCCCGAGAGGATGTCGGTCTCCGGGTCCCAGCGCCACCCGATCGAGGGCAGCGCTCCCGTCACCGGCTCGACGCGCGCCTCGACGTTCTCGGTCGGGATCTCAGGCGGCACGGGCGGCCGCCAGCCGGTGGATCAATCCGAAGATCTTGTCCAGGGCCCGTCCGAGCTCGCCATCGGACACCGCGTAGCTGAGGCGCACCCAGCGGTCGTCGGCGAACGCGCCGCCGGGGACGAGCGCCACGCCCTCCTGCTTCATCGACTGCTCGCAGAACGTCGAGCCCGTCACCGGATCCTTCTCGCGGATGCCGTCCACGCGGAAGAAGAAGTAGAACGCGCCATGCGGCTCGACGAACTCCACGCCCGGCGCCTCGCGCCGGAAGCGCTCCACCAGCATATCGCGCCGGCGGCGGAAGGCGGCGACCATCCGCGTCACCTCGGCGTCCACCTTCTCGTCGGCGAATGCCGTCGCGGCGGCCCACATGGCGGGCTGATTGGCGCCGGTGGTGGTGTGCGACTGGAAGGCGGCCATCGCCTGGACGAGATGCGGCGGCGCCAGCGCGGCGCCGATGCGCCAGCCGGTCATTGCGTAGGCCTTGCTGGCCCCGTAGATGATGACGGTGCGCTCGAGCAGGTTGTCCGGCAGGTCGAGCAGCGACGGCGCCGGACCGGGCCCGTAGTTGATGCGGCGGTAGATCTCGTCGGAGATGATCCAGACGTCATTGGCCTTGGCCCATTCGGCGATCGACCGCAGCTCGGCCAGGGTGTAGACCGCGCCGGTCGGGTTGCAGGGCGAGCACAGGATGAGTCCGCGCGTCAGCTTGTTGCTCGCCTTGTCCAGGTCTTTCGCGTTGACCTTGAGCCCCCAGTCGAGCGCGCCCGGCACGAGCACCGGCTCCGCGCGGCAGAGGTGGACGATCTGTGGATAGGAGACCCACGCGGGGGCCGGGATCAGCACCCGGTCCTTGGGCCCGAACAGTGTGAAGCAGGCGTTGAAGATCGACTGCTTCGAGCCGGAGCTCACGATGAGCCGGTCGGGGTCGATGGCACGCTGGCCGGACATGCGGCCCAAATTCTGAGCGATCGCTTTCCTGAGCTCGGCGATACCGACGTTCGGCGGATAGCGGGTCAGGCCCTTCTGGATGGCCTGGACGCCGGCCTGCGCCGCCGGCGCCGGCGTGTCGAAGTCGGGTTCGCCTACGCCCAGGTCGAGCACATCTTCGCCGGCGGCCTTGCGGCGCTTCGCCTCATTGCTGATGGCGACGGTTTCGGAAGCCTTGAGGTGCTGGACGTTGGGGGACAGCGGGTCGGGCATTCGGAGGGTCCGGATCAGGGGTCGGCGCGGAAGTCGGGGGAAAAGTCGGGCGGCGGCGCGGGGATGTCAACTCGTGCAGCCATCCGATCCCTCCCGGCGCGCAGGATGACCGCACTATCTCCCCCGCACGATTAACTTGGCGAGGCCATTTCCCCCTCCGCCGAGGCGCCCCGTGGCCGGTCTGGAAGCTCTGCACCTCATGCCCGCGATCGCCGCAGCACTCACCCGCCTGGGCTGGAGCGGCGACGACCCGTTCACGCGCGAGGCGGCGCCGACGGCGGCCCGCGGCCACAACCTCCTCCTCCTGCTGCCGCCATCGCCCACGGCCGCCACACCGGCGCTCGCCGGGATGCTGAGCCGCCTGGGCCCCGGGCGGCTGGGCCTCGTGCTGGCCCCCGCCGGCCAGCTCGACGAGTGGGGGCGCGTCGTGCATCACGCCGCGGGCGAGTCGGGGCTCCGGGTGCAGGTGGCGCATGGCACCTCGCGCGCCACCCGCCGGCTGCACGGCGACGCGATCGACCTGCTCATCGCCACCCCGGAGACCGCCCAGGCGCTCCAGCGGCGCTCGGCGCTTCGCGCGGACGCGTTGGCCGCGGTGCTGCTGGCCTGGCCCGAAGGATGGGAAGACGAGGAGGCGGTCTCGCCGCTGATGCAGGACCTCGACAAGGAAGCCCAGCGGATCGTGATCAGCTCGACGCCCGAGCGCGCCGCGGCGATGGTCGAGCGCTACGCCCGGCGCGCGCTCACGCTGGGCGGCGCGGCGCTGGAAGGCGAAACGCCGGGTCCGGTCCGCACGGTGAGCGTGCCGTGGGCCCGTCGAGTCACCGCGCTCCCGGACCTGATCGAGCTGCTCGATCCCACGTCGCTCGTCGTCTGGACGGCGGACCGGGGGACCCACGAGGCCATCGCCGCGGCGGCGGCGCTCCGCGAGCCCGAGGGCCGGGTGGTCACGGGGGACGCGCCCCAGGCGCAGGTCATCATCGCGTTCGACCTGCCGAACGCCGAGCGGATGCGCCAGCTCACCCGCGCGGGCGAGGTCGTGCTGCTGGTCCCTCCCGGAACCGAGCGCTACGTCGAGCGGCTCGCGGCTCCGCGCCGGCCGCTCCGGCTTCCCGGCGCGCTCGACGCCGCGACCACCGCCGCGGCCGCGCACCGCGCCGCCGTCGTCCGCGTCCTCGAGACCGGCGCGCCGGACCGGGCGCTGCTCACGCTGGCCC
>JACCSZ010000338.1 GCA_013812695.1 Gemmatimonadales bacterium
ATGCTCACGCGGAGAACTCGACGATGGTGACGCCGGTGCCGCCCTGGTTGCGTGGCGCGAAGGCGAACCGCGCGATGCGGCGGTCGCCGGCGACGACTCGGCGCACGCGCTCGCGCACCACCCCGGTTCCCATGCCATGAATGATGCGCAGATACGGCTGCTCCGCCAGCACCGCGGCATCGACAGCGGCCACGGTGGCGGTCGCGGCTTCGTCGCCGGTCATGCCTCTGAGATCGATCTCGAGCGCGGAGTCGGCCTGCGGAGCTGGAGGTGCGGGCGGAGACGTGGTCGCGGATCGAGACGGCGACCCGCTCGCCGTCCGAGTGGCCTGCTCGGCATCTACCACCATTTTCATCGCGCCCATGGCTACGACGAGCTTTCCGTCGGACCGGACTTCCAGTACCGGCCCCACGCCGCCGCCCGCCAGGCGCACCCGGTCGCCGACGGTCAGCGCCTCGTCCCGCCCCGCCGTTTCCGTCCGTTCTGCCCTCTCGGCGCTCTCGAGTTCCTCCCGCTGCTCCCGGATCCCGTCCTCCACCAATCTCCGCGCCTCCCGGGCTGCGTCGTCGGCCGCGCCGCGTGCGGTGCCGAGCGCCGCCTCGACCCGCTGGCGTGCCTCGAGCAGGAACGTGCGCGCCTGGTGCCGCCCCGCGCGCTCGGCGTCCTTCTCGCGCCGCTTCAGCTCCGCCTCGCGCGCGGCCTGCGACTCCTGCTGCGCGGAGAGTCGCGCGTCCAACGCGTCGAGCTCGACGGTACGCTCGGCGAGCGCCGCCTGCGAGGCGGCCAGGTCGCGCTGGCGCTCCTCGACCGCCGCGAGGAGCGCGTCGAGGCTACGCTCCGCATCCGGCACGCGCGCCTCGGCGTCGGCCATGATCTCCGGCGACACTCCCAGCCGGCGGGCGATGGCCAGCCCGTACGACCGACCGGGCACACCCTTGAGAAACCGGTAGGTGGGCGTGAGCGTTGCCGCGTCGAACTGCAGCGACGCATTCACCACCCCCGTCGCGTGGCTGGCGACTTCCTTGAGCGAGCCCAGGTGCGTCGTGGCGAGCGTCAGGCTGCCCCGCCGCGTGAGCGAGACCAGCGTCGCCGCGGCCAGCGCCGCGCCCTCGGCGGGATCCGTGCCGCTGCCGATCTCGTCGAGCAGCACGAGCGTCGCGTCGTCGGCGTCGTCCAGAATCCGGCGGAGTATGCGCACGTGCGCGCTGAAGGTGGAGAGGCTGGCGGCGATGCTCTGCCGGTCGCCGATGTCGGCGTAGAACCGGCGGAAGACGGGGAGCCGGCTCCCCTTGCCGGTCGGCGGCACTATGCCGCTCTGCGCCAGCGCGCAGGCGAGGCCGACCGCCTTGAGCAGCACGGTCTTGCCGCCGGTGTTGGGCCCGCTGATGAGCAGCGTACGCTCCCCGGAAAGCTCCAGATCGAACGGCACCACCGGCTCGGCGCCCGCGAGCAGGAGCGGATGGCGACCGTTCACGACCACGAGGGCCGCCGGCGCGGGCGCCACCTCGGGCACCTCGCCCTCGACCGCGACCGCGTAGCGCGCCCGGGCGACCAGATCGTCCACGGCCACGCACATCTCGACCAGCTCGCGCAGTACCGGCAGCTCGGGCCGCAGGATGTCGGTCAACTCGCGCAGCACGCGCAGCACCTCGCGCTCCTCGCCGACCTGGGCTTCGCGCAGGGCGTTGCCCAACTCGATGGCTTCGGCGGGCTCGATGAACAGCGTGCCCGCGCTCCCACTCTCATCGTGGACGATTCCGCCGGGCCGGCTCCGCGAATCGCGGCGCACGGGGATGACGTAGCGGCCCCCGCGCACCGTCACCGAGGCGTCGCTCGGGGCGGTGCTCGAGTCCAGGCCGCGGAGCAACGATTCGAGCTTCCGGAGCAGACGATGGCGGGCGGCATGGACCTCACGCCGTGCGGCGGCCAGGCGCGGGCTGGCGCTGTCGAGCAGGGTGCCTTCGGGATCCACCGACTGCTCGAGGCGTCGCTCGAGCGCCTTGTCCGGCAACGGCCGCGCCATGGCACCCGCGAGCGGTGCGCTGTCGACGACGCGCCGGAGATCGGCCTGGATCAGTCGCGCCGCCATGAGCACCCGGTGCAGAGCGGCGAGCTGCGAGCCCTCGAGCACACCCCCCTCGATCCGGAGCCGGCCGAGCGCGCGGCCCACATCGGGGATCGGCTCGACGAGGAGGGTGTCGCCCCGGCGGAAGAGCGCGGCGACCTCGCCGACACGCGCCAGCTCGCCGGTGATCCAGGGGAGATCGTCCGTGGGCCGGCGTGCGCGCACGCGCGCGCCGCCGAGCGGGCCCACGGCTCGGGTGGCCACCAGCTCGACCACCTGCTCGAACTCGATCGTCTCGAGGGCGTCCGCACTCTGGTCGGGGGGCAACGCCGACGGGGTGCCGCCCTGCGATTGGGCCGGCACCCCGAGGGAAGACACTTGCGAGGACTGCGGCATCAGCCCCCCTGCAGCTCCTCGCGCACGATCTGGTTGACGGTGCGGCCATCGGCGCGGCCCTTGAAACCCGGCAGCACCTGGCCCATCACCTTGCCGACATCCTTCGCGCCGGCGGCAATGGCGGCCCGCACGGCCGCGCGAATCTCGTCGGGGTCCACGGCAGGCGGGAGAAACTCTTCCAGCACCTGGATCTGCGACCGTTCCGTCGCGGCCAAGTCTGGCCGGTTGCCGGCCGTGTACTGCTCCACCGATTCCCGGCGCGTCTTGATCCCCTTCCGGAGCACCTCCAGCACTTCCTCGTCCGTGACGGCGCGCCGCAGCTGGATCTCGCGATTCTTCAGGCTGGCCAGGACGGTCCCCAGCACCAGCGTCCGATCCTTGTGCTGGGCCTTACGGGCCGCGTTCATCGCGGCCCGGACGGCCTCACCAAGCCCACCATCAGATTCTGGGGACATGAGGTCCACGACGAAGCTTGCGGACAGCGGCGGTCATCTTTACTTCTGTTTTCTGGGTCGGTGATGAGAAACAGGAATCGGGATGAACCGGGGAATGTAGGAAGGGGGGACGGGTGGGGGCAAGCGTCGTAGTCGGGGTTCCGGGCGCAGGAATCTGGGCCGCCTGAGGCGAAAAAGAGTGAGCGGTGGGGGCCGCCGGGAGAAGCTTAGGAACTCGAAGGTCGCGTCATCCTGAGCGCAGCGAAGGATCGGATCGGGAATGCGTACACGCGAGATGTTCGTATACATCCTGGCGAGCCGCACGCGGAAGCTGTACGTGGGCGTTACCAACGATCTGGGACGCCGGCTGTGGGAGCACGAGCACGGCCCTGGATTCAGCTTTACCAAACGGTACGGGATTACGCGGCTCGTGCACTTCGAACCCGTGTTGAGCCCCGAGACGGCGATCCGCCGGGAGAAGCAGATCAAGGGATGGGTGCGGGTGAAAAAGCTGGCCTTGATTGAGGCCTACAATCCCAACTGGAATGACCTCGGACGGAAACTCGGGCTCACTTGCACGCCGCCCGATCCTTCGCTTCGCTCAGGATGACGTGCTCGGCGTGCCCCGTGTGTCGCTCGTCGCCCCCTCCGTCCTTCCGTCCCGACTCACCCCGGCGGCCATCCCAACTTCCGCCCTCCCAACACATGCAGGTGCAAGTGCCCCACACTTTGCCCGGCATCCGCCCCAGTGTTCGTCACGATTCGATACCCCCCCGCATCCAGGCCCAGCTCGCTCGCCACCTCCGCACTGAACGCCAGCAGCCGCCCGAGCAGTCGCTCGCCTTCGGCGCCGGTGGCGTTCCGGGCAGCGGCCAGGTGGCGGGTCGGAATCACCAGCACATGCACCGGCGCCTTGCCATCGATGTCGTGAAAGGCCACGGCATCGTCGCTGCGCTTGACGAGCTTCGCGGGGATCCCGCCCGCTACGATCTTGCAGAAGAGACAGTCAGCCATCAGAGCCCCGAAGTCTGGCCGTGGCAACCGACGCGGCCGCGGCCAGGGCGGCGGTCTCGAAGCGGAGTGTATGGCGCGCCAGCACCATGGGACGGTAGCCGGCAGCGGCGAGCGCGTTCCGCTCGGCGTCACTGAGCCCGCCCTCAGGTCCGATCACTACGGTGACGGGGCCGCCATCGAGCCTCGGCGGCGTGGCCGATCCTGTGGCGTCCGCGAGCCAGCGAAGTCCGGCGGCGTTGCGTGCCATGAACTCACTCAGCGTGACCGGCGCCTCGACCTCGAGCGCCCAGGCCGCGCCGCACTGCTTGATGGCCTCGAGCGCCCGGCGGCGCAGCTTGACGAGGTGGCTGTCCCGGAGCCGTGTGGCGACGCCGCCGGTCCGCTCCGTCTCGACCGGCACCACGGCGGTGACACCCAGCTCGACCGCTTTCTCGACCAGCCAGCCAAAGCGTTCGCGGTCACCCGCCCCGATGGCAAGCGTCAGCGGGGCGGGCGGCGCGCGTCGCTCGACGGCCTCGACATCCACCAGCCATGACCGTGCGGACGCCACGAGTCGCCCGGTGCCCACGAGTCCCGCGCCATCACGGAGCCTCACCTCGTCGCCATCCGCGGCCCGGCGCACGCGCAGGTGATGTTGCTCCTCGTCGTCGAGGAGCTCGCGCCGTCCTGCGGCAGCGCCGCGCGGCACGAGCACCGTGATCACGGCCGCGCCGCGGCCACCGCCCACCAGCCGTCGTCCACCACCTCGTCCCGCACTTCGAACCCGGCGCCCGCGAGGACCGGGCCGAAGTCGGCGGCTTCCTGGGTCTCCATTCCGGAGAAGATCGCCAGCCCGCCCGGCCGGAGCGCCCTGAGGATCGCGGGCAGCAGCGCGGTATTCACCCTGCGGAGAATGTTCGACAGCACCAGATCGGCCGGGCCGAGGAGCGGGCCCAGATCGCCGGCGTCGCCCTCGATGAACTCGACCAAGGCGCCGCCGCGGTTCCGTTCGGCATTGCGCCGGGCGACGAGCACCGCCTCGGGGTCGATCTCGATCCCGACCGCGCTCGCGGCGCCGAGCTTGGCGGCGGCGATGGCGAGAATGCCGCTGCCGCTCCCGAGATCGAGCACGCGCAAAGCGGGCAGGAGCTGCCGCTCGAGGAGCGTGAGGGCGGCGCGCGTGGACCCGTGCTCGCCGCTGCCGAACGCCGTTTCCGGATCGAGCACCACGGTGGCCGCGCTCCCGTCGGCGCTGGCCGCCAGCCACGACGGCACGACCGTCAGCCGGCCGAACCGGCGCGGCGCCAACCCGTCGCGCCAACGGGTGGCCCAATCCACCTTGTCGAGGCGGCGGCGTGAGGTCCCGACCGGCGCGTGCTGCCCGGCGGCGAGCGCCTGGGTGAGCGCCGAGACCAGCGCATCGGCGGCGCGCTCGTCTTCGGCGAAGGTGACGAGCGTGCCGTCCTCGCGCTCCTCGACCGCCTGCCCCGTCCGGGTGACCAGCCACGCACCCACCTGCTCCCGGCGCGTCGGGTCGGGCCGAACGTCGATCGCCCACCAGCTCATGCGCCGAGCGCTTCCTTGAGCTTGGACCAGAATCCGGGAGACCGTTTGGGCGCCTCGCCCTCGAGCGCGGCAAGCTCGCGAAACAGGCGCTCCTGCTCGCCGCTCAGCCGCTCCGGGGTCCACACGTGCACGCGGACGATCAGGTCGCCCTTCGCGTTCTGGCCGAGCACCGGCAGCCCGCGGCCGCGGATGCGGATCACCGTCTCCGGCTGGGTGCCCGGCGCGACGCGGACCTCCTCGACGCCGTACGGCGTCGGCACGGTCGTCTCGAGGCCGAGGGCCGCCTGGGAAAACGAGAGCGCCAGGTCGTAGATCAGGTCGTCGCCCTGACGCTCGAACCGATCGTCGTCCTTGATGTCGAGCATGACGAGCAGATCGCCGGCGGGCCCTTTGCGGGGGCCCGAGGCCCCCTGGCCACGCAGCGTCAGGTAGTTGCTGCTGGAGACGCCGGCGGGTATCTCGACCGCGACGGTCCGCTCCGCGCGAACCCGGCCTTCGCCCCGGCACAGCTCGCAGGGTGCCGTTACGACCACGCCTTCCCCCGCGCAGGTGGGGCACGGAGACACCGACACGAACTGGCCGAACATGCTGCGCGCGGCCCGGCGGACCTCGCCGCTGCCATTGCAGGTGGAGCAGGTTGCCGGCTTGGTCCCGGGCTTGGCCCCGCTGCCGTCGCACCCGGTGCAGCGATCGGGCGCCTTGAAGCGCACGGATTTCTTCACGCCCGCCGCGACCTCGGCGAGCGTGAGCCTGACCGTCACCCTCACGTCCTGTCCGCGGCGCCCGTCGTCGCGCGCGCGCCCGCCGCCGAAGAGCGAATCGAAGCCGCCCATCCCGCCGAAGTCACGCATGAAGATGTTGAGGGCTTCACTCAGGTCGACGTGGTGGAAGCCGTAGCCACCTCCCGCCCCGCCCAGCCCGGCTTTACCGTAGCGATCGTAGGCCGCGCGCTTCTCCGGATCCCGAAGCACTTCGTACGCCTCGGTGATCTCGTTGAACCTGGCCTCCGCCTCGGGCGCCGGGTTCCGGTCGGGGTGGTACTCCATGGCCAGTTTGCGGTAGGCCTTCTTGATGTCGGTGTCACCCGCATCCCGGGCGACGCCCAGCAAACCGTAGAATTCGCTCACTCCAGCAGATCCTCCACCATGCGGCTGGTGTGCTCCACCAGGCCGATGATCTTGTGGTAGGGCATGCGGGTTGGTCCCATCACGCCGATCACGCCCCTGAGCTCGCCGGCCTCGTAGGAGGCGGTGACCAGGGTGAAGTCGGTCAGCCGGGCGTCGGGGTTCTCGGCCCCGATCGTAATCGAAAGTCCGGTCTGGCGTCGGGAGGCGAGGGCCTGCTTGAGCAGGTCGCGCCCTTCGGTCAGCCGGAGCAGCTCGCGCATGCGCGCGTTGGACGCGAACTCCGGCTGATCCGCCAGCATCTGCGCGCTGCCGAGCACCACGGCGTTCTGCTCGTCGCGATCGAAGATCCCCTCGGCTTGGGCGATGAAAATGTTAAGCAGCTCGCGTCCGCCCTCGCCGGTTCCGGTATCCCGCAGGCGCGCCGGCAGCGTAGCGCGAATCTGCTGCAGTGTGTGCCCCGCCAGCCGCTCGTTCAGGATGCGCGCGACGTCCTGGACCGCCTCGACGCCGACCCGGGCTGGCACCTCGACGAAGATCGTCCGGACCATGCCGCCCCGGAGATTGAACACGAGCAGGAGGCGCTCGGAGCTGACCGGCACCAGCTCGAGCCGCTCGAGTACCAGCTCGTCGAGCGCCGGGGCCACGGCTACGCCCAGCTCCTGGGTCAGGACACCGAGCACCTGCGCGGCCCGCCGGAGGATCTCGTCCACCGCGTTCCGCGAGCCGAGCAGTTCGGCATTGAGCCTGTCCCGCGCCTCGTGGGTCAACGGGGACAGGCGCATGATCGTGTTCACGTATACCCGATAGGCCCGGTCGGTCGGAATGCGACCCGCCGAGGTGTGCGGGTGGAACAGGTAGCCCTTGTCCTCCAGCTCGCTCATGGTGTTCCGGATCGTGGCCGGCGACACGCCGAGCCCGAACCGGCGGGCGATGGTCTGGCTCCCCGCGGGCTCGGCCGTCTCGATGTAGGTCTGCACGACCGCCTCGAGGACCCGGAGTTCCCTTTCGTTCAGCTGGTCGGTGGTGGGCATGGCGGTGAAATCTATGCGGGTCGGCCCCGAGTCGCGTCGGCATCGAGATGCCGGCCGGGGCTACGTCATTGCCGATCCCACCAGCGCGTCCATGCGCAGCCACCCCTCGGCCGTCAACCGAATCCGGGCGGTGTCGGCGCGAGCCCAGCCGGCCTCCATCCAGGCTGCGAGGGCGGCCGGGGCGAGGCGGCCGATCGGCAGACCTTCGTCCGTCCGGAGCCCGAGGTATACCTCCTCGAGGACCACCGCCGCGTCCGACAGCTCCTCGCTCCCACCGACGACGCTCCGCCCCTCGGCGCTCGCGCGCTCGTAGGCCGCCCACTCGCGCAGGTTCCACTGCCGCGTGCGGCCGAACCCGCTGTGCGCCGACGGCCCGAGCCCGATGAAGGGCGCCCGCCGCCAGTAGGCGCTGTTGTGGCGGGCGCGCCGGCCCGGCCGCGCCGCATTGGAGACCTCGTAGTGCTCGAACCCGTGTCGCGCGAGCGCTCGGCCGGCTGCGAGAAACTCGGCGGCGTACCGGTCCTCGTCCACCGGCATCACCTCGCCGCGCTCGGCCCATCGGCTCAACGGAGTACGCTCCTCGACGGTCAGCCCATAGAGCGAGAGGTGGTCGGGAGACAGCGCGAACGCCTGGGTGAGATCCTGGTCCCAGTCACGGCCCAAGGCTGCCGGCAGCCCGAAGATCAGGTCGAGTGAGATATCGCCGATCCCCGCCGCCCGGATGGCCTCGACCGCCGGGGCCACCTGGCCGCTGGTGTGGGTCCGGTGCATCCACCGGAGTACCGCCGGATTGAACGACTGCACTCCGAGCGACACCCGGTTGATGCCCGCCGCCCGCCACGCTGCCGCCCGGGCCGGTGTCACGTCGTCCGGATTGGCTTCGAGCGTAACCTCCGCTCCCGGCACTACCGTCCGGGCCCGCGTGACGCCGGCCAGCAGCTCCGCGATTCCATTCGGATCGAGCCGCGATGGCGTCCCCCCACCGAAGTACACCGTCCGGACCTCGGGGGACCCCTCCCAGATCGGGTGCTCCTGCCATCCGCCCCACTCCTGCAACACCGCATCCACGAACGCCTGCGACGGCAGGTCGCGTCGCACCGCGATCGCGAAATCGCAGTAGCTGCAGCGCCGGGCGCAGAATGGCACGTGGATGTAGAGGTGCATGCTGAAATATGTACCCGGTGGCTGCCGCCACGGACGCGGCGCACTCCCAGGGAGCGTCAGTGCCCTTACTTCCTTGCGTGACCTCCCTCCGCCACGCACCGCAGCGACTGAAGGGCGCGCCGTGCTAGATCCGCCGGAAAAGCCTGCCGGAGCGCTGCTCGACAATCCCCTGGAGCTCGAGCGCGCACAGCAGCGCCAGCAACACCCCGACCGGCTTCCCCGCCCGCCCCGCCAGCGAGTCGATGTGCGCCGGCTCCTCGCTCAGCAACTCGGCGATCCGGCGCTCGTCCGCGGTCAGCGTATCCGGCAGCGGCCGGAGCGCCGAAGCATCGGACGCCTCCTCGGCCACGAAATCGACCTCCGGATAGTGGGCGAACAGATCGACCGGCTCCAGGTACGGCGTGGCGCCGTCGCGGATGAGCCGATTGCACCCGCTCGACGTCGCGCTCGTGATCGGGCCCGGCACGGCCAGCACCTCGCGTCCCTGGTCGAGCGCGGCTCCCGCGGTGATCAGCGCGCCGGAGCCCACGGCCGCTTCCACCACGAGCGTCGCCCGGGCGAGGCCACTGATGAGCCGGTTTCGGCGCGGAAAGCTGCCGGCGTGCGGCCGCTCACCCGGGGGGAACTCGGTCAGCAGGAGCCCCCGTGTGGCTACGCGCTCGTACAGCGCACGATTGGCGGACGGGTAGATGACGCCGATGCCGTTGCCGAGCACGCCGATGGTGGTGCCGCCGGCGTCGAGCGCGGCCGAGTGCGCCACGGCGTCGAGTCCGCGCGCCATGCCGCTCACGATGACCAACCCCGCCCTCGCCGCTTGCGCCGAAGCGGTTCGCGCCACCGTCTCGCCGTAAGCCGTATGGTTCCGGCTGCCCACCACGGCGAGCGCCGGCCGCTCCAGCAGCGCGATATTGCCCACCGCGAACAGCACTGGCGGTGGATCCGGGATCGTGCGGAGCTGCGCCGGGAACGCGGCATCCTCCGGCAGCAGGATTTCGGCGCCGACCCCGTCGGCCGCCTCTGCCAGTCGACGCCCGGCCGAGAGCGGGGTTTCCTTGATGGCCGAAGCGCAAGCGCCGGACATTCCGGGCAAGGTGCTCAAAAACGCGAACGGCGCCGAGTGGGCGCCGAGCGGGGAGTCGAAAACCTGGAGGAGTGTTTGGAGCCGGGTGGCACCCAGGCCGGGCACCTGCACCAGCGTCAGGTAGGCGAGCCGTTCGTCGGTCATCTATTCGTCGTCCATGAACTCCCAGTAGCCTGCGGCTTCGGCGGCCGTTTCTGTCGAGGCGGAGGGGGCGTCTTCGGCGCGCTTTTCCTTTTCCACGAACGTCCAGAGAAACTCCTTCAGCTCCTCGAGACCGGTGCCCGCGGCGCTCGAAGCGGCGAGCACGCCGGCCGCCTCCGGGGCGTGCACGGCCGGAAGCGGATGGTCGGCCGGCAGCAGATCCCGCTTGGCGAGCACGAGCACGTGCGGTTGCCGGGCCAGCACCTCGCTGTAGAGCCGCACCTCGGCACGCAGCTGTTCGTAGGCCGCTTGCGGATCGGCGCTGTCGAGCGGCACCAGGAAGGCGAGCACCCGGGTCCGCTCCACGTGCTGGAGGAACTTGAGCCCGAGCCCCTTTCCCGCATGCGCGCCCTCGATGATGCCCGGAATGTCGGCGAGGACGAAGGTGCGGTGACCCGAGAGCTGGACCACACCGAGGTTGGGCTCGAGCGTGGTGAACGGATAGTCGGCGATCTTGGGCCGTGCGGCGGAGAGCACCGAGAGCAGCGTGCTCTTGCCGGCGTTCGGCTCGCCCACGAGGCCGACGTCGGCGATCAGCTTGAGCACGAGCTCGATCTGCCGCTCCTCGCCTTCCTCGCCCGGTTCCCACTCGCGCGGCGCCTGGTGGGTCGAGGTGGCGAACCGCGCGTTGCCTCGCCCGCCCCGGCCGCCGCGCGCGACCAGGAGCGAATCGCCAGCGCGCAGTACCTCGCCGAGCAGCGCGCCGGTGGCGACATCGCGCACGACGGTGCCGGGCGGGACCGGCAAGTAGACGTCGTCGGTCGACGCGCCGGTCTGGGTCTTCCCCCTGCCGTGCTCGCCGCGGTCCGCTTTCCAGACGGTGCGGTAGCGGTAGTCCAGCAGCGTGGCGAGGTTGGCGCTGCCCCGGACGTACACGCTCCCGCCCCGGCCCCCATCGCCGCCGTCCGGCCCGCCTTTGGGCTTGTACTTGAATCGGGCGAACGAGCTGGTGCCCGACCCGCCCGTGCCGGCCGCCACCGTGACCACCGCGCGATCGATGAACATCAGGGGGCCGGCGACCATCCCTCGCGCACGGAGCGCCAGAGCTCCTTGACCTTCTTCCATTGATCGAACGAGAGCAACGGGTTGACGATCGAGAGCACGCCCTCGATCTGCCCGAACGACGCACCGGCGTTGAGCGCGCCGCGGAGGTGCGAGTGCAGTTGCTTCGGCGCCTCGAGCACGGCCGTCTGCGCCACCGTGCACAGCTCGCGCCGCATGAGGTCGAAGCCCGGACGGCCGAGCGTGCGGCCGTACCCCTCGGTGATCATCCAGGCGTCGATGGCAGGGTGCAGCGTGCGCACACTTTCGCGCAGCTTCCGGTAGTTCTCGCCATAGACGTTGGCGCACACTTCCTCACCCCGGCGGGTCCACTCCGCCACCTGCCCGTAATCCTGGCCGTCGTCCGACTGGGGCGCCGGGACCCCGCTGACCTTCCGCCAGACGCCGAACGCGATGAGCGCCCGCGGATAGCCGACCATCAGCACCGACTGCAGCAGCAGCTCCTCGACCCACTGGGCGGGCACCTGCGACGAGCGCAGCGGTCCGACGCGCTCGCGCAACTCCGGCTCGTAGCCCTGCGCGATGGCGGCGGCGAACCGCACGAGATCGCGCGTCTGCGGGTCGAGACTGTCGTGTTTCGCCATGCATGCTACCTCGGGTGAATGGAGCTCCGGCACCGAATCCCCGCCGGCCTCAGTCATGAAAGCGCAGCGCGCCCGACGCGCGCACCGTGCCGACGCGCGCGCCACGCGTGTTCAGCACCGCGCGCTCGGCGTAGCCGGCCAGCGGCGTCCAGTCGAAACGGTCCGCCAGCCGCGCCCGCTGGACCACCGCGCCCAGCACGGCGAGCAGCGCCGGCTCCGAGGCGGCCATATCGCCGTCCACGACCTTGAGCGCGATGCCGAGCCGCGCTTCGGGGAGCGCCGCGCAGTAGATCCCGGCGGCGCCGACCTTGGCCAGTACGCGCCCCTCGGTGCTCGCCATCAGCTCCGTGCAGAGCCGGCGCGTGCCCGCCACGAGCTCGGGGTGCGCCGCCATGGCGGCGCGAAGCCGTCCCGGACCGCGCTCCGGCGCCGTCCCCAGCCGCGCCCACGCGGCGGCCATCGCCTGGAGCGGAAGCGCGAAGGTGACCGCCGCGCACCCGTCGATGCCGGTGGAGATGGCCGCCGCCGGCACGCCGGTCCAACGCGACACCTCGTGCAGGATCCGCTGCTGCACCGGATGGCCGGCCCGGTGGTATCCCGGCAACGGCCAGCCGTGGTGCCGCGCGAGCGCCAGCATGGCCGCGTGCTTCCCCGAGCAGTTGCTCCAGAGCGGCGTCAGCGGCGTTCCGGCGCGCGCTACCTGCTCGGCCAGCGCGGGCGAGAGCGGCGGGTGCGGGCCGCATGCGAGGTCGCCGGCGGTCGCGCCGATCCGGTGCAGCATGCCGTCCGCCACGGCCAGATGCATCGGCTCGCTCGAGTGCGACGCGCAGGCCAGCGCGAGCTCCGCCGGCGTGAAGCCGAACGCATCGGCGGCGCCGTCGTCCACGAGCGGCAGGGCCTGGAACGGTTTGGCGGCCGATCGCCAGAAGGTGACCTGCGACGGATCGCCCGCACTGGCGGTCAGGCGGCCGTCGGCATCCACCACCGCGGCCGACACCCGGTGCACCGACTCGACGAGGTCGCCCCGCAAAGCTTCGATGCACAGATCGGTCATCTGTCAGGGACCGGCATGCGCGGAAGATAGCGGCCGGCGGGAACCGCGTCATCCTGCGCGCATGCGAAGCAGGATGCGCTCGCCTACCTCCGACCCCCCGCCCCACATACCTTACGGGCCGATGCCCCCACCACTCCGCGTTCTCGCAGCCGCCGTCCTGCTCGCGGGCGCGCTCGCTCCGCCGTGCGCGGGCGCCCAGGCGTCACCATACCTTCCGTTCGACGATCCCCGGCTCCCGTTGCTCGAGCACCTCATCGCGCGCGGCGACATCGAGGATCCCGCGCCGATGGTGCGTCCGTTCCGGCGCGCGGATGCGCTCGGGGCACTCGCGTCGGGCGATACGTCGCGGCCGCTGGTTCGCGCGCTCCGCGCATCGCTCGAGGCGCTGCCTGGCGACCGGACGTGGCGCGTCGCCGCGCGCGCCGGTGCGCAGGCGTTCAGCCACATCCGCCGCGACGTGCTCCACCCGCTCGGCCCCGACGGCGCTCGGCCGTATGCCGAGCTGAACGGCGAGGCCCTGATCGGCCCGTTTGCCCTGGTGAGCCGACCCGCCGCCGAGCCGCGCCTGACGGATGATCCCGAATGGCCGGGACGGCAGGACCTCGAGCTCGCGTGGCGCTTTCCCGAGGCCTACCTCAGCGCGCAGTTCAAGTACGGCCGGGTGTTCTACGGGCAGATGGAACGCAACTGGGGGCCGGTCGGTGTGGCGGGCATCGGCGTCAGCAACTACGCGTACCCCCAGGTCGAGGCCGGGTTTGTGGTCGGGGTCCGGAGCTTCGAGCTCGAGGCACTGGCACGCACGCTCGCGGACGGCCGCGACACCGCCGGAAACCGGGTGCACCGCTACTTCTTCGCCCACCGCGCCAGCGCGCGGTTGAGCGACCGGCTCCGGGTCGGGCTGTGGGAGACCACCGTCCTCGCGGGGGTCGACCGCGAGTTTGACGGCCGCTACCGCAATCCGCTGAGCCTGCTGCTGCTCGCCAATCAGTACGGCCTCGGCGTGGATGGCAACGTGCTGATCGGCGCGGACGTGGCGTGGCGGGTGCGCGGCCGCGTGACGATCCAGGCACAGCTTGGCATCGACGACATTCAATATGAGGACACGGCCGAGGGGGAGCGCATTCCCAACCGCTGGGCGCTGACGGTGGCCGGGTTCGGCCCGCTCGGGAGCGCGCTGGGGTGGCGCGCGGTCTATACCCAGGCGTCGAGCCTGGCCTTCCGCACGCTCGATCCGTTCGAGAACTTGACCGATGCCGGCGTGGGCATAGGTCGTAACTTCGCCGACATGGACCAGCTCACCGTCGCGGTCAGCGCGCCGCGTGGCGCGCGCTGGCTGATCACTCCCGAGGTGACCCTGCTCCGCCAGGGCGAAGGCGACATCAATGATCCCTTTCCCGCGAGCGACGCCGAGGCCAGCGCCATCCCCGGGATCTTCATCGGCGTGGTGGAGCGGACCTGGCGGGCAGCCGTGGACCTGCGCGGACGGGAAGGTCCCCTCGATGTCCACGTCAACGCCGGCCTGCACCATGTCGAGAACGCGGACCACCAGCAGGGCCGGACCGTGAACCGCTTCGAGGGACGCCTCCAGGCCACGCTGGGCCTGAGCCGCCGGGGAGTGCTGCGATGAGAGCGCCGCCGGCGCCGCTCACGCGCGATCGCCTGCTGCTGCTCACCCAGCGGATGAAGGCCAGCCGGGTCGTGGTGGTGGGCGACATCATGCTCGACCGCTACCTCATCGGCGAGACCGAGCGGCTGAGTCCGGAGGCGCCGGTGCCGGTCGTGAGCGTGCGTGAGCGCCATGCCGCGCTCGGAGGCGCCGCCAACGTGGCCGCCAATGTGGCGGCGCTCGGAGCCCGCTGCCTCCTGGTGGGTGCCGTCGGCGACGACGTCGACGGCGCCTCGATCCGGCAGGAGCTCGCGGTGGCGCGACTCGAGGACCGCTTCGTGATGACGGTGGCGGGACGGCCGACGACGTCCAAGACCCGCATCATCGCGCGTTCCCAGCAGATCGTGCGCATCGACGACGAGGTCGAGACCCTGCTCGACGGGCCCGACCTCGAGCGGCTGGTCCGCATCGCACGGGACGCGCTGGCCGACGCCGATGCCCTCCTGCTCGAGGACTACAACAAGGGCGCGCTGCCACCCGCGTTGATCGCCGTGGTCATGGAGATCGCCCGGCGACGCGGCATTCCGATCGTGGTCGACCCCAAGTTCCGCCAGTTCTTCGAGTACGCGGGGGCCACGGTCTTCAAGCCCAACCGGCGCGAGCTCGAGTCCGCGCTCGGCGCGGCCGTGGATCTGCAGAACGGCAACGCTTTGCCCGAGGTGCTGGCGCGCCTGAAGGTGGACAACCTGCTGGTGACGCTCGGGGCGGAGGGGATGGTGCTGGTGATGAAGGATGGCAGCACGACTCACATCCCGAGCATCGCCCGCGACATCTACGACGTCTCCGGCGCGGGCGATACCGTCACGGCCTGGATGGGATCGGCGCTCGCGGCGGGCGCGTCGGTGCGCGAGGCGGCGCAGCTGGCGAACTATGCGGCCGGGGTGGAGGTCGGCAAGACGGGGGTGGCGACGGTGTCGCCCGAGGAAGTCCTGGCGGTGCACGAGGAGCGCTACGATCAGATCGGACGGCTCCGGCGGGGCGGGCTCATCTAGCGGCTCAGGGGGCGCGGCAGCGGGGGCAACGACGTACCGAGCCGCCGCCTTGCGCCGACCCCCGGCTACCCCACCCCCGTCCCGAACGCCAGCCACACCCTCCAGCACTCCCGCGTCGCCTCGACGTGCTCCCGCAGCAGGTGCGCGCCTTCGACGTGCTCGGCCGCCAGCTCGACCACGCCCGCATGGTGCATCCGGAGCTGGAGCAACTCGGCACACTCGGTCTTGGCCACTTCGGCCAGCCGTTCCTTGCCCCAGGAATTCCGCGCGCCCACGCCGCTCTGCGTCAGAAACCCGAGCAGGTCGCGCCGGGTCCAGGTGCCGACCCAGCCATCGAGGTCGGTGGCCGGGACGACGATCCCAGTCGCGAGGATCAGCCGGGACGACACGGTGACGTCGAGGCCTCGCTTCCGGGTATCGTAGCGGCTCAGGCTGGCGAGGGTCTTCGGAACGTGGGGATGGGCGCTCAGGTGGCGGATGGCATCGACGGCGTGAGCGCGGGCACCGAGCGGCAGGGTCAGCAACAGCTCGAGGAGCCGCCGGAGTGCCGGCTTCTCGGGAGGCGCGACCATCGGGAGGCTGTCGGCCTCGAGTAGCGGCCAGGCAGCCCAGTAGCTCATCTCCTTCGCCATCTCCTGCACGAACTCGTTCCGGGCCTCGATGAGTTCGGCTTCCTTGCAGACGGCCAGCGCATGGGGCGCCATGACCGACGCGACGAAGTCCGCGGCTTCGCCCGTCATGATGAACCCCGAGAAGCCTTCGTGCACGGCCAGCATGACGAGCACGACCCGCAAGTCCAGGTAGGCGGCCTCGTTCCCGTCCTGGAGATAGCGGTCGAGCGGCGTCGTTAGGATGCGATGCGCCAGCTGGCCATACTGGGCTCTGAGGCGCTCGGCGCTCTCCCCGAGCCCGGGATTGGCTTCTCGTACCCGGTAGAGGTACTCGCTCAGCGCCTCCACGTCCTGGCGGGCGGAACGATCCTGAAGCCAGGGCGAGAAGTCGGCGCAGGGCACGCAGCTGGCGGGGGCATGCGTGCGCGACAGGCAAGGGTAATCGGGATGGCCCTGTCCGGCCGCAAAGGCCAACAGGTCCGGCTCGGGCATCGGCAGCAGCGAAGTCGTCATGGCAGCTCGGGACAGATCCAAGGCGTCCCGCGGATTGGGGGACCCCGATCAAGCTTTCGCCATGGGCGGCTTAGGGCAAGGGGGCGGTCGGGTTGGGAGGGAGAGGCCGGGCAGACGAACGGACCCGGCGCAACTGGCGACGAGGGGCTCGAGCTCCCCAATCACGCCGAGCCATACATACCCGATCCACGGGAACCGGCGGGCGGCGGGCTCAGCCCCGACGAGGAGCGGACTCCATGTCGTTGGCGCTAAGAACGATCGTCCTTGGCTGGTTCTCGCTTGGCTTGTGACCCCGGGATGGGTGCTCACTGACGCTCCAGTGAGCCCTGTCACCCACCGCCGGCGCGCTAGGCGTTATCGTCCTCCGACAGCTTCGACCCCATCCACGCTGGACACCCAGGAGGAAGCGGATATGAGAGCCATGGCCTGCGCCGCGGCTGCGCTGATGTTCGCCTTGACCACCGCCTGCAAGGACCGGGATCGAGAGGATACCTCGAACCGCGTGGAGAACGCCGCCGAGGAGGCCGGGCAGGACGTTCGTGAAGGCGCCGAGGATGTTGGCGAGACTGCCCGTGAGGGCGCCAGGGACGCTGGCAACCGGGTGGAGAAAACTGCCGACGATGTGCGCGAATCCTCATACGCCACTCGCGACGAGTTCCGCAGCGATGTGCGCGAGCGGCTCGACCAGATGGACAAGGAGCTCGTCCAGCTCGAGCGCGACACCAAGTCCGGCGCGACCCAGGCTCGCCGGGAGGCCGTCGCCGCGGCGCGTACCGCCCGGCAGTCGGTTGGCCGGCACGTCGAGCGGTTGGGCAATGCGACCGCGAGCAACTGGGAAGAACTGAAGGACCGGGTCAGCGCTTCGATCGATTCGGTGGACCGGCAGCTCCGCGCTCTGCGCCCGGACGCCAAGCCGATGGGAGGTACCGGCGGCCCCAGCTGATCCG
>JACCSZ010000345.1 GCA_013812695.1 Gemmatimonadales bacterium
GATGTTCCGCGAGATCCCCACGAAGCCGATCGGCCGTCCCGACTCGTCGGATACCGCCGTGGTCTCGACCTCGACCCACGCCTCGCTCCCGTCCTTGCGCCGCGCTCGGCGCACACCCGTCGTATCGACCCCCGGGGCGATCTCGCCCTGCTCGGACGCCTGGCGCACGGCCGACGCGTCAGGATAGAGGGCGGCCAGGGTGCGGCCCAGCATCTCCGCCGCCGTATAGCCGTACACGTCCGATGCCGCTGCATTCCAGTACAGGATGCGGTGGTCGACGTCGGTGTAGATCACCGCGTCTCGAACGGCGTCGAGGAGAATCGTGGGCAGGGCGGAATCGAGCAAGGCGGGCCGGGGCTCGGGACGGGTATATCGAGTGGGGAATGTAACGCAGAGCAAGGGCGCCAGGCCGCCGCCGGGGGCCGGTGGACCCGTCGGGAGCGTCAGCGCCCTTCACTACTTGGGATCTTAACCGCCCACGCGCTGCAGCGACCAGAGGGTCCGTCGGCCGTCCGGCGGCGGCCGGAACACCGTCCTACGGGTTCAGGCTCCCCGTCCACTCGATGACCGAGGCCGTGGACGACGTAAACCGCCCCGTGTAGCTCCCGCCTCCCGACGCCTTGGCGTACTTCCCGCCGCCGCTCAGCGCCGTCCAGATCCCCTTGAACGTGCTGCTCGGCTTTTTGTCCGATCCCATCACGGTCGTCACCTGCCCGCTCCACTTGAACACCACCCGATCGCCACCCTTGGACATGGTGATGTACCCATGGTGCGCGCCGTTGCCGTCCACCAGGCTGGCGGTGTCGGCCGACGCCACCTCGGCGCCGCTCATGAACTCGGTCTTCCCCGCACTCTGGTTCGTACCGTGCGACGTCCCGATGAACAGCGGACGTCCGTCCGGCCCCATGACGGGCGCGGCAGCCGCGTCGGCGGTGAGCGCGATGGTGCCGGCGACGTCGAGTCGGTCCCGGGCGATGGCCGGGCCGAACGCGGACACCAACGCGGCGAGCGGTAGCAGCAGGCGGATCATGGGAACTCCTCGGTGACTTCAACTGATCTGTTTGGCGGCCTGCGATGCGGGCATGATGCGGAAGCGGAAGCGTTGGGAGACGAGCTGGCGGACGGGCATGCCGGCGCGCTTGGCCGGCCGGAAGCGCATGCCGGCGAGCGCGGTGCGGACGGACTCGGTGAAGCGGGGATCGTCGCTCGCCATCACCTGGATCGTGGTCGTGTCGACCCGGCCCGTGGTGTCCACGACGTACGTCGCCTGCACGCGGCCTTCGGTCCCCGTCGCCATCAAATCGGGCGGATAGACCGGTGCCGCGCTCCCGTCGTAGCGCTCTATCATCTGGTCCACCTCGAGCACGCTGAAGGCGGTGTCCAGCGAGAGCGTCGGCGGCGGACCGAAAGGTACATCGCCCCGGGTGCGGCTCCGCCTGCCCCACTGGCGGGTGCCGTCCGTGGACGCCGCCAGCCGCCGGCCGTCGTCCTGGCCCGTGAGGTCGGCCCCGCCCGCCATATCTCCCCCTGGCTTCCCCAACTGGATGATGTCCGTTTGACGCACCGTCTCACTGACCCGGTCGGGCGGGAGGAGGAAGAATACTCTCGCCTCGCGCTCGTCGGTCGGAATCTGCCCGGCGCCCGCCGTCATACCGACGGCGCACCACACCAGTCCCACATGGGCCAGGATGCTCACCGAGGCACATTCCGCGGAGCGCAGGAAGCTCCGGTCGGATTCCAGCAGAGTGAGGCGCATGTGGGAGGCCGCCGGTCGACGGGGCACGCCGGGATTCACATATAGGACGACGGCCGCGCCTCCGCAAGACACGCAGGCTCGCCGGTCCGCCGAGAGGTTGCCCGGGGCCCCGGGAGGCCGATCGCGAGAGCGCCGGTGAGTACTTGGATAGTATTCGGTAATACTATATTGCCTACGATGACTCGCAAGCGACCGTACGCCCGCATCTCCATCACCTTGCCCCGAGAGGTTCTGGCCGCCGCCGACTCTCAGGCCAAAGCCCTCGACCGCCCGCGAAGCTGGGTCATTGCCGAGGCCA
>JACCSZ010000370.1 GCA_013812695.1 Gemmatimonadales bacterium
AACGAGCTCGAGGAGGTCGAGTACCGCGTCATGCGGAAGCAGGTGCTCGACAAGGGCGAGCGGGTGGACGGCCGCGACCTCGACACCATCCGTCCCATCGTCATCGAGACCGGCGTGCTGCCTCGCACCCACGGCTCGGCGCTCTTTCAGCGCGGCCAGACCCAGGCGATGGTGTCCGCCACACTCGGCACCGCGGACGACGAGCAGCGCATCGACAGCATCGACGTGGCGGGTGAGACCACCAAGTCGTTCATGCTGCACTACAACTTCCCGCCGTACTCGACGGGCGAGGTGAAGATGATCCGCGGCACCAGCCGCCGCGAGATCGGCCACGGGGCGCTCGCCGAGCGGGCGCTGCAGCCCCTGCTGCCGCACTACGAGGACTTTCCGTACACGCTCCGCGTGGTGAGCGAGATTCTCGAGTCGAATGGCTCGTCGTCGATGGCGACGGTCTGCGGCGGCTCGCTCGCGCTGATGGATGCCGGGGTCCCGATGCAGGCACCGTGCGCCGGCGTGGCCATGGGGCTGATCAAGGAAGGCGACAAGATCGCCGTGCTGACCGACATCCTGGGCTCCGAGGACCATCTCGGCGACATGGACTTCAAGGTGGCCGGCACCGAGAAGGGGATCACCTCGATCCAGATGGACATCAAGATCGAGGGGCTCGACCTCAAGATCATGGAGCAGGCGCTGGAGAAAGCCCGGAAGGGCCGCCTGCACATCCTGAAGGAGATGGCCAAGGTCCTCCCGACCGCCCGCGCGGAGCTGTCGAAGTACGCGCCGCGCATCTTCACGATGCAGATCAAGCCCGACAAGATCGGCGACGTCATCGGACCGAAGGGCAAGACGATCCGGGGCATTCAGGACGCCACCGGCGCCAAGATCAGCATTGAGGACACCGGGGTGGTGACCATTTCCGCCGTCGGCGGCGAGGCCGGCGAGAAGGCGCGCGCCATGGTCGCGGCCATCACGACCGAGCCCGAGGTGGGCCGCACCTACGAGGGCCCCGTCAAGAGCACCACCGCGTTCGGCGCCTTCGTCGAGATCCTCCCGGGCGTCGAAGGGCTGCTCCACATCAGCGAGCTCCAGCATGGCCGCACCGAGAAGACCGAGGACGTCGTCAAGAAGGGCGACATCGTCCAGGTCAAGCTGCTCGAGGTCGACGAGCGCGGCCGCATGAAGCTCTCGCGGAAGGCGCTGATGCCCAGGGAGTAGCCGCGTGGACACGGTCAGCCTGGACCACGGCCTGCTGCGCACGACCGCCCCCAACGGGCTGGTCGTGCTCAGCGAACAGCTCCCGGGGGTCCGCTCCGCGGCCACCGGGCTCTACGTCCGCACGGCCAGCGCGCACGAGCACCGCGAGCAGATGGGCATCTCCCACCTGCTCGAGCACATGGTGTTCAAGGGCACCGAGCGCCGCTCCGCCAAGGAGCTGGCGCTCGAGCTCGAGGTGCGGGGCGGGAGCCTCGACGCCTTCACGGGCCGCGATTACACCAGCTATCAAGCCCATACGCTCGACGCGGATCTACCACTCGCCGTCGAGATCCTCACCGATCTGTCCCGGCGGCCCCTCCTGCGCGAGAGCGATCTCGAGCCCGAGCGGAACGTCATTCTCGAGGAGATCAACGGCGTGGAGGACACGCCCGACGACCTCGTGTTCGAGCTGCACGCCGCCGCGCTCTGGCCCGACCATCCGTACGGCTACTCGATCCTGGGCAGCCCGGACACGCTGGCCTCGCTTTCGGCGGAGGCGCTCCGCCGCCTGCACGACACGGGCTACTACCGGGGGAACTTCGTCGTGGCCGCGGCCGGCAACGTCAACCACGACCAGCTGCTCACGGTGCTCGAGCGCGAGGGGTGGTTCGAGGGTGCCTCTCCCGAGCCGGCCCGGTCCGCCGTGCGGCTGTCCCCCGCGGCGCGAGGCCTCGAGCGCCATGAGGAACGCGACACCGCCCAGACCCACATCGTCTTCGGCACCGACACCTTTCCGATGCGGGATCCGCGGCGCTTCGCGCTGGCCATCCTGACCAACCTGTTCGGTGGCGGGATGTCGAGCCGGCTGTTCCAGCGCGTCCGGGAGGAGTTGGGCCTGGCCTACGCGATCTTCGCCTACAAGCACTTCTACCAGTCGTCCGGGCAGCTCGGCGTGTACATCGGCACCCAGCCCTCCACCGCCGATGCGGCCGTCGAGGCGATCCGGGGCGAGTACGCGCGGCTCGCCCGCGAAGGACTCCCGGCCGCGGAGCTCGCGGACGGCAAGCAGCAGCTCAAGGGCCAGGTCATGCTGTCGCTCGAGAGTCCCGGCGCGCGGATGAGCCGGCTGGCCGGCTTCGTCCTCCACGCGGATGAGTACCGGCCGCTCGATCAGATGCTGGCGGAAATCGACGCGGTCAGTTCGGACGAGATCGCGGAGGTCGCTACGGAGTATTTCGCGCCGGAGCGGCAGACGGTCGTGCGGCTGGGGCCGAGCGTGTCATCCTGAGCGGAGCGAAGGATCGGGTCGGTGTCGCGTCCGCTCGGGACGCCACGCTCCTCCTCCCCAGCATTCCCCAACCAGGCAGAGGCCTCATGCTGATCGGCGTGCCGAAGGAGATCAAGACGAACGAGAACCGCATCGCCCTCGTGCCGGCCGGCGCGGAGGCGCTGGTCGCGGCCGGACACAGCGTCTTCATCGAGACCGGCGCGGGGCTCGGCAGCGGCTTTGCCGACGAGGCGTACACCGGCGTGGGCGCGACGATCCTGCCGACGGCCGACGAGGTCTGGGCCCGGGCCGACATGATCATGAAGGTGAAGGAACCGATCGCCGTGGAGTGGCCCCGCATGCGGCGCGGCCAGGTCATCTACACCTACTTCCACTTCGCTGCGGCCGAGGACCTCACGCGCGCGGTCCTCGGCTCGGGGGCGATCGCGGTGGCCTACGAGACGGTGCAGCTCCCGAGCGGAGAACTGCCGCTGCTGACCCCGATGTCCGAGGTGGCCGGGCGGATGTCGGTGCAGGAAGGGGCCAAGTACCTCGAGAAGGTGTTCGGCGGAAGCGGCGTGCTGCTGGGCGGCGTGCCGGGCGTGGCGCCGGGCGAGGTCGTGATCATCGGCGGTGGCGTGGTGGGCATCAACGCGGCCAAGATGGCGGCCGGCCTCGGCGCGCACGTGATCATCCTCGACATCTCGCTCGACCGCCTCCGGTACCTCGATGACGTGCTGCCGGCCAATGTGGATACGGCCTACTCGAACCGGCACAATATCCTGGGGGCCATCGCGCGGGCCGACCTGGTCATCGGGGCGGTGCTGCTGCCCGGCGCCAAAGCGCCACATTTGGTCAAGCGCGCCGACCTCAAGACGATGAAGCCGGGCTCGGTCATCGTCGACGTCGCGGTCGACCAGGGCGGCTGCGTCGAGACCATCAAGCCCACCACGCACGAGAATCCCACCTACTTCGTCGACGGCATTCTGCACTACGGGGTCGCCAATATGCCCGGCGGCGTGCCCAGGACGTCCACCCTCGCCCTCACCAATGCTACGCTCCCGTATGCACTTAAGCTGGCCAAGCGCGGCTGGCGTGCCGCCTGCAAGGCCGATCCCGCATTGGCGCTCGGCCTCAATGTCGTGGAGGGGAAGACGGTGTACCCGGGCGTCGCCGAGGCCTTCCGGCTGCCGTTGACCGACGTCGCCTCGGTCCTGTGACCGAGATTCTGATCGCGCGGCTTCCCCACGCCGTGGGCCTGCCCCTCCCGGCGTTGGGGACCCCCGGCGCGGCGGGCTACGACATCGCCAGCGCGGAGGCGGGCCGGCTGGGCCCGTTGGAGCGCAGACTGTTCCGGACGGGGTTCGCGATCGCGGTGCCCGACGGGTTCGAGTGTCAGATCCGGCCGCGTTCGGGCCTGGCGCTCCGGCACGGCATCACGCTCCCGAACACGCCGGCCACGATCGACAGCGACTACCGCGGCGAGCTCATGATCATGCTCGTGAACCTCGGCGTCGAGCCGTTCGAGGTGACGCGCGGGATGCGGATCGCGCAGCTGGTGGTCGCGCGGGTCGAGCGCGTCGCGTTCCGGACCGTGGACGAGCTGCCCGCGACGGCGCGCGGCGCGGGAGGATTCGGCAGCACCGGGCGATAGCTTTCCGATCACCCACGGGCCTTTTACCTTGTGAGCCATGTGCCTCACGACCTCCTGATGAAGCTTCCGTCCTTGAATCTGATGTCCTGGCTCCCCGCGAATGAAATCGCGGTCGATCTCGGCACGGCCAATACCCTGATCTACGTGAAGGGCGAGGGCATCGTCCTTAACGAGCCCTCGGTGGTGGCGATCGAGAAGGCCACGGGCAGAATCAAGGGCATCGGCCTCGAAGCCAAGCGCATGCTGGGTCGCACACCCGACGGCATCCTGGCGGTGCGACCGCTCAAGGACGGAGTCATCGCGGATTTCGACGTGACCGAGAAGATGCTCCGGTACTTCCTCAAGACCATCATCGACAAGCACGTCTTCCGAGTGAAGCCCAAGGTGATCGTGTGCGTGCCGTCGGGCATCACCGAAGTCGAGCGCCGCGCCGTCCGCGACTCCGCCGAGACCGCGGGCGCGAAGCAGGTGTTCATGGTGGCCGAGCCGATGGCCGCTGCGATCGGCGTCGGGCTGCCGGTCGAGACGCCGACCGGCAACATGGTGATCGATATCGGCGGGGGCACGACGGAGATCGCCGTCATCGCGCTGTCGGGCATCGTCTCCGACACCTCCATCCGCACCGGCGGCGACGAGCTGGACCAGGCGATCGTCCAGTTCATGCGCAAGAACTACAACCTGCTCGTCGGCGAGCCGACGGCCGAGGCGATCAAGATCAAGATCGGCTCCGCCGCGCCCACCGGCGACGAGCGTGAGATGGAGGTCAAGGGCCGCGACCTCGTCAGCGGGATCCCCAAGACCGTCCGGGTGCACTCGACCGAGATCCGCGAGGCGGTGCAGGAGCCGATCCAGCAGATCGTGGATGCGGTGCGCCGCGCGCTCGAGATCACGCCGCCCGAGCTCGCGAGCGACATCGTGGACCGTGGCATCGTCATGACGGGCGGCGGCGCCCTGATCCGCGGCCTCGACATCCTCCTCGCCCAGGAAACCGGGCTTCCCATTCACGTCGACGAGGACCCGCTCACCTGCGTGGTCCGCGGGACCGGGCGCATTCTCGACGACTACGAGAAATACCGCAGCGTCCTCTCGGTCTGAGCATGGCCAGCGCGTCCGAACGCTCGTACACGCGCCGGGATACCGTGATGTTCGTCGCCTGTCTCGTCCTCTCGCTGGTCGGGCTGTTCTCGCCAGCCGCCTGGGGCCTGAGCATCGCGGCGTCGCTGCGGGAAACCGTGCTCGCGCCGCTGGTCTGGCTCCAGGCCCGGGCCGAGGAAGGGAAGACCAGCCGGGTGCGCTTCCGCGCCATCACCGCCCAGCGCGACTCCGCGTCGTATCTCGCCCAGGGGCTGCCGTCGCTGGTGGCCGAGAACGAGCGGCTGCGCCAGCTTCTCGCGCTGAGCCGCCGGCTCAGCGGTCCCTACGTGCCCGCCGAAGTGCTGCACCAGGCCCAGGCCACCGATGGCCGTACGCTGCTCCTGAGCGCGGGCTCCCGCGACGGGATCTCGGTGTTCGATCCGGTCGTCGCTCCCGAAGGACTGCTGGGCGTCGTCCTCAACGCCTCGGAGCGGACCAGCATTCTGATGACGTGGGCGCATCCGGAGTTCCGGGTGAGCGCGTTCACCGTTACCGGGAACGCGGCCGGCGTCGTGGCCCCCTCGCTCGCGGCGACGGGCGGCGACGGGTCGCTCGAGTTTCGCGGCGTGCCGTATCGCGATTCGGTACCGGTGGGCACGCTGGTACTCTCGTCCGGGCTCGGCGGCGTGTATCCCAAGGGCATTCCGGTCGGCACCGTGACCGGCATCGTGCGCGAGCAGGCCGGCTGGGAGCGGGTGTACCGGCTCCTGCCCGCCGCGAATCCGGGCTCCGCCGCCCACGTGCTGGTGCTCGTCCCTCCCAAGGCGGATCTGAGCCGCGCGTTCCCGACCGACTCCGCGCTCCGAGCGGAGCGGCTGGACTCGCTGAACCGGTTGCGCGTGGCCGACTCGGTGGCGCGGACGGCGCGCCTGGCCAAAGCGCGCCGCGCCGATTCGCTCGCGGCACAGCGGCGTGACACGACCCGGGCGCGGCCCCGACGGGCCGTTCCGGCGCCCCCGCCGCCCGGCGCGGCCCCACCACCCGCCGTTCCCGCACCTTCCGACGGCGCTCCCCCATCCTCCGGTCTGCCGTTCTCCGCCGGGGACTCGGCGCGATGATCCCGGCCCGCGCCAACCGGATACAGCTCGGGGTCGTGCTGCTGCTCCTGGTGGTGCTGCACTTCTACGTGCGGCCCCGACTCTGGGCCCCGCGCGCGAGCCCCGATTTCCTGTTCGTCGCCCTCATGCTCTTCGCCATGCGGAGCCCGCCGGGCGCCGCGGCGCTGGCCGGGTTTGCCGTGGGGCTGATCGGCGACGCGCTCACGCCCGCGCGCTTCGGCGCGGCCGCGCTGGCGCACACCATCGTCGGGTACGTCGGCTCGTGGGCGCGGGCGGTGTTCTTCGCCGACAATCTGCTGGTCAACGCCGCGTTCGTCGCGGGTGGGCTGTGGGTCCGCGACTGCATCCTGCTCGCGGCGAGCGGTGGCGGGGGCAAGTCGCTGTTCACCGAGCTCGCGGTGTACAGCCCGCTCCAGGCCATCACGTCGGCGCTCTTCGCACTCATCGTACTGGTGGTCTTCCGGGAGTGGTTCTCGATCCGGCTCGACGCGTGACGCGGCGGAGACCATGAACGGGTTCGATTCCTATCGAGTGCGCGAGCGGGCCGACGTGGCCCGCTGGGTCCTGATCGCCACGTTCGCGGTGCTGTCGGGGGCGTTCTTCCGGACCCAGATCGTCCAGCACGACAAGTTTCAGCTTCGGGCGGAGACCAACCGCCTGCGGCCGATCGCGTTGACGCCGCCGCGCGGCGCCATCCTCGACCGGCGCGGCCGGATCATCGCCGAGAACGTGCCCGGGTACTCAATCAAGCTCCTGGCCCCGAACCGCGACTCGCTCCGGGCGGTGCTCGCCCGCGTGAATCGCTTCGTGCCGCTCGATACGTCCGAGACCGAGGATGTCCTGCGCCGCTTCGCCGCGGCCCGCTACCAGCCGGTCGTGGTGATCGGAGACGCCACGTTCGAGACCGTCGCGCGTCTGGAAGAGCACCGCGCCGTGCTGCCCGGCCTCGTCATCCAGGCGGAACCGAAGCGGCTCTACCCCGCAGGGAAAGCGGTCGCGCATCTGGTGGGCTACGTCTCCGAGGTGACCGAGTCGGACCTCACGGCCAATCGGTTCCCCGGCGCGGGACTGGGGTCCATCGTCGGGAAGGCGGGGCTCGAACGGGAGTACGACGACAGCTTGCGCGGGGACGAAGGCGTCCGATATATCGAGGTCAACGCCCGCGGACGCCTGGTTCGCGAGGAGGCGAGCACGGCCGCGCTGCCTCCGACCCCCGGCAAGCCGATCAGCACGACCATCGACCTCGACCTCCAGCGCTTCATCGACAGCATCTGGCCGGCCGGCGTGCGCGGCGCGATGGTGGCCATGACCCCGAAGGGCGAAGTGCGCGCCCTGTATTCGGCGCCGTCGTACGACCCGAACGCGTTCGTCGGCGGGATCTCCAGCACGCTCTGGCGCGCGCTCAACAACGATGAGGCCAAGCCGCTCCTCAACCGCGCCATCCAGACCCGGTACCCGCCCGCCTCGCCGTTCAAGCTGGCGATCTCGGCGATGGGGCTCAAGCGCGGGCTCATCGGCCTTGACACCCGGATGCCGACGCCGTGCCGCGGCGGCCTCCGCCTGGGGAACCGGGTGTTCCGGTGCTGGAAAAAGGAGGGCCACGGGTCGGTCGACCTGGTCGGCGCGGTCGCGGCGAGCTGCGATGTCTACTTCTACCAGCTCGGCCTCCGTCTGGGCCTCAACGCGATCGTGCAGGACGGAGTGCTGATGGGCTTCCGAGACAAGAGCGGCATCGACCTCGAAAACGAGATCGATCCCATCTACCCGGCCACCACCGCGTACTTCGATCGGCTGTATGGCCCGCGCAACTGGAGTCCGCCGGCCACAACGCTCAACTTCTCGATCGGTCAGGGCGAGAACACCCAGACGCTCATCAACATGATGCGCTTCTACGAGGGGCTGACCGGCGACGGGCACGCCCCCTCGCCGTACATCGTCCGGCCCCGCGCGGCCGAGCCCCGCTCGCTGGGTCTCACGGCCGAGCAGCTCGATGGGCTCCGCCGGGCGCTCATCGCCGTCGTCGAGCGCGGCACCGCGGCCGCCAGCCGCCGCGCCGACCTGTCGGTCGCGGGAAAGACGGGCACCGCCCAGAACTCGCACGGCGAGGACCACGGCTGGTTCATCGGGTTCGCGCCGGCCGAGAAGCCGGAGCTGGTGGTCGGCGGCATCATGGAATTCGCCGAACACGGAACCACCGTGGCGCCGTATGTGGTGCGGACGCTGCGCCGCTATCTCCTCGGCCCCGACACGGCCGGGACGATCAAGGTCAAGGTCCTGCTGGACGAGACCGTGAGCCCGCAGGACTCGGCGCCGCGGCCGATCGAGCTCGATCCCGACTCGGCCGCGGCGAGAGACCGGGCGGACAGTGTGCGCCTCGCGGGGGGCGCGCCATGAGACAGGCGGCCCTGGACCGGCGACTCCTGTGGGTGAGCCTCGGGCTCATGGCGTTCGGCATCGTCACCTTGTACTCGGCCGGGCAGACCGACGTCCCCACCCGCGCGGCCGGCGTGTGGTCCCGGCAGCTCGTGTGGTTCGGGATCGGCGCCGTGGCGGGTTGGGTGATCTTCCACGTCTCGCTTCGGCTGCTCGAATGGCTCGCGCCGGCGCTGTACGCCTTCAGCCTGACCCTGTTGGGCCTCGTGCTGGCCGTGGGCACCGGCGCCGGCACGGCGCAGAGCAGTCACAGTTGGCTCTCGATCGGTGGCCACCAGATCGGCCAGCCGTCGGAGCTCGCCAAAGTGGCCACCGTGCTCATGCTGGCGCGGTACCTGTCGGGCCGGAAGGAGCCGCCGCGATCGTTCCGCGACCTGTTCGTGCCCGCGCTGATCGTCGGTGCGCCGTTCCTGCTGGTGCTCAAGCAGCCCGACCTCGGCAGCGCCATCGTGTTCATCGGCATCGCTTTCTCGATGCTGTTCTGGGCCGGCGTCCGGCCGCGGCTGCTCTTCATGATCGCATCGCCGGGGCTGAGCCTGCTCCTGGCATTCAACAACTGGGCGTGGGCCGCGTGGATGGTGGCCTTTACGGCCCTGCTCGTGTACTGGCGGCCGTACATCTACGACTGGGTGTTGGTGTTGTCGCTCAACGTGGCCATGGGCACGATCGCGCTTCCGCTCTGGCAACGACTGGCGCCCTACCAGCAGAACCGGCTGCTCACCTTTCTCAATCCTGAGGTCGACCCGCGCGCCGCGGGGTACCACGCCATCCAATCGCGCGTGGCGATCGGATCGGGAGGCTGGTTCGGGACGGGTTATACGCAGGGCCCACAGAAGCGCCTGGCCTTCCTGCCCGAGCAGCATACCGACTTCGTGTTTCCGGTCGTGGGTGAGGAGCTCGGGTTCGTGGGCGTGATGGTGGCCCTCTCGCTGTTCCTGGCGCTGTTTCTGGCACTGCTCCGCATCGCCCGCCGGGCCACGGACAGCTTCAGCAGTCTCGTCACGTTCGGGATTCTCGGCCTGTTCTTCACCCACGTGTTCGAGAACGTCGGGATGACCGTGAATCTGATGCCGATCACCGGCATCCCGCTGCCATTTTTCTCCTACGGCGGCTCGTTTTTCATCATCTGCTCGCTCTGCCTGGGCCTCGCTTTCCGGGTGGCCTGGGATGCCCGCCAGTCGGGCTATCCTGATATATAACAACGGCTTACAATTTGGGGTCTGGCGTTTGGAGAGAGAGTACCCGAAATTGCAGGGATTCCCGGACTGCCTTGCATCCTTCACTCAACCGACACCTACCTCCTATGGCCGTGATGGCATGGTTTAAGAAGGAACGCAAGCCACGGACGTCGCAACGGGAGCGGCTCGAGATCCCGCCCGACGCGTGGGAGAAGTGCGACGGATGCGGGCACATCGATCTCCGAGAAAAATTCGAGAAGGCCCTCAACGTGTGCCCCGAGTGCGGGCGGCATCGCCGGATCGGCGCCGAAGACTACATCGAGCTGCTGACCGATCCCGGGAGCTGGCGCGAGCTCTGGCCGGACCTGCGCTCGGTCGATCCGCTGCAATTCGAGCAGTACGCCGAGCGGCTGGCCTCGGCCCGCAAGAAGGGTGGCGATGCCGACGCCATCTATACCGGCAGCGCGCGCCTCGACCGCCTCCCGATCGGGCTCGGCGTCATGAATTTCGCGTTCATGGGCGGGTCGATGGGATCGGTCGTCGGCGAAAAGATCACGCGGCTCGCGCGCCGGTCGCACGAAAAGAAGCTCCCGATGATCCTCATCTCCGCCTCGGGTGGCGCCCGCATGCAGGAGGGCGTCCTCTCTTTGATGCAGATGGCCAAGACCTCGGCCGCCATCGCAATGCTGCATCGCGACTGCATCCCGTTCGTGTCGATTTTGACGGACCCGACCACCGGCGGCGTGTCGGCGTCCTACGCCATGCAGGGCGACGTGATCCTGGCGGAGCCGGGAGCACTGATCGGATTTGCGGGACAGCGGGTCATCAAGCAAACGATCGGGCAGGATCTCCCGGACGGCTTCCAGACGGCGGAATTTCTGCTCGAGCACGGACAGATCGACGATGTCGTCCCGCGAGGCTCGCTCCGCGACACCACGACGCGGCTCCTGCGCCACATGCAGGGCCAGCGCCCCCACGTCGAGCACGCCGAGTTGAGCTGACCCGGACCGCGGTCACTCCCGACGCCCCACCTTGGCCAGCAGGGTGGGGCGTCGTTGTTGTACGGGCGCGGCGGCGGGGCATTCGGTGGCAATGCTACGGCCTTTCACCACGAAGGCACGAAGGACCCGATGCCGCTGACCTACGACGAAGCGCTGCGGTTCCTGTTCCCGCGCACCACGACCATCAAGTTCGGGCTGGCCACCACGCGGGCGCTCCTGACGGAGCTGGGGAACCCGCACCAGGTGATGCCGTCCATTCACATCGGGGGCACGAACGGCAAGGGCAGTGTGTCGACGCTCGTGGCCTCGGCGCTCACGGCGGCGGGGTGGCGGGTGGGGCTGTACACCTCTCCGCATCTCGCGTCGTTTCGCGAGCGGATCCGGGTGGACGGCGTGCCGATCAGCGAGCTGGCCATGGCGATGTGGACCGAGCGGTTGCAGCCGCTGATCCTCGCCCGCAAGGCCACCTTCTTCGAGGTCACCACCGCGATCGCGTTCGCGGATTTCGCGGCGCGGGGGGCGGAGATCGTGGTCGCGGAGGTGGGCCTCGGCGGGCGGCTCGACAGCACCAACGTCCTGCGGCCGCTCGTGAGCGCGGTGACCAAGATCGAGCGGGATCACATGAAATATCTGGGCGACACCCTGGAGCTGATCGCGTCGGAAAAGGCGGGCATCGCCAAGCCGGGAGTGCCGTTCGTCATCGGCGAGCGCGACGCCTCGCTCGTGAACGTGCTCCGGCGCGAGGCTCGGAAGGCGGTGGCGCGGGCGGAGCCGGGCGGGCGGACCGATGTGCGCGTCCTGCCCCCCGACTATGAGTGGTCCGGCGCGCTCAGCCTGGCGGGCCCGCACCAGCGCCGGAACGCCGGCGTCGCGCACGGCATTCTCATGGCCCTGCCAGCGCCGTACCGCCCGGCCGTCCCCCCCATCAACGCCGGTTTCGCCGCGGCGCGCATCCCGGGCCGGCTCGACCGGCGCGGCAAGTGGCTGTTCGATGTGGCCCACAATCCGGATGGTATCCGCGCGCTGATCAAGGCCATCGAGACGCTGCGGCCACCGGGGCCCCTGCACGCGCTCGTCTCGATTCTGGGCGACAAGGAATGGCCCGCGATGCTGGTCCAGCTCGACCGGGTGATCGATCGCGGCATCCTGACCGTTGCACCCACCGCCGCCAGCCGGGGCTGGAACGCGATCTGGCTGCGCCGCTGGCTTCGGGACCGCGGGCGGCCGCCGGCGCGCGCTTCGTGGACCCTGGTGCCGGACTTCCAGGAGGCGATGCAGACCGTGCAGACCGGCGCGGGCACCGTGCTCGTCACGGGGTCGTTCCACACCGTCGGTGACGTGATGACGGTGCTCGGCATGGAGGTGGTGTAGGGGTCGGGACCACGCTATGTTCTCCCGCATGCAAACCAAGGCCCTGCCGGGCTTTCGGGAGTTTTACCCCGCCGATCTCGCACTGCGAACCCACATCTTCCAGACCTGGCGCACCGTGGCGACACGGTACGGTTTCGAGGAGTACGACGGCCCGCCGCTCGAGCCGCTGGACCTGTACGCGGCCAAGAGCGGGGACGAGATCGTCGGACAGCTCTACGCCTTTCGGGACAAGGGCGGCCGCGACGTCGCCATGCGCCCCGAGATGACGCCGACCCTCGCCCGCATGGTGGCCGCCCGCGCCAACGGGCTCAAGAAGCCGATCCGCTGGTTCGCCATTCCGCAACTGTTCCGCTACGAGCGCCAGCAGCGGGGACGCCTGCGCGAGCACTTCCAGCTCAACTGCGACCTGATCGGCGAGCCCGGCCCGCTCGGGGACGCCGAGATCATCGCGCTCGCTCTCGACGTCATGCGCGCCTTCGGATTCGGGCCCGCCGAGGTCCGGGTGCGGCTCTCCGACCGCCGGATCCTCCAAGCGCTGCTGCTCGGAGCGGGCGTCGCCGAGTCGCAGCTCGCGGCGGCCTACCAGGCCGTGGACAAGATCGAGCGGTCCGACCGGGTGGGATTGGCTGCGCTGCTTCAGGCTGGCGGGATGGCCCCGGAGGTTACAGACCGGCTGTTCGAGATCGCCGGGTTGCGCGGTATGGCGGCGGTCGACGCCGCGCTGGGGCGGCTGCCTGATGGTGAGGCGGCCGGCACGCCGCTCAGGCGCGTAGTCGAGGCGCTCGATGCCATGGGTCTTGGCGAGTTCGTGGAGGTCGATCTCAGCATCGTTCGCGGCCTGGCCTACTACACGGGCACGGTGTTCGAGCTGTTCGACGCGGGCCGGACGTTACGCGCCATCTGCGGTGGCGGGCGCTATGACGGGCTGCTGGAGGCGCTGGGCGGCGTCGCGCTCCCCGCGCTCGGCTTCGGGATGGGTGACGTCGTGCTTGCGGAGCTGCTCCGCGAGCGCGGGCTCGTGCCGGCGGACGTCTCGACCATCGACGTGTTCTTCGCGGCGGTGACGGAGGAGGACTGGCCGTTCGTCCTCGCGCTGGCGCACGAGGCGCGCGACGCCGGGCTCCGCGCCGAGTACGCGCTCGGGGCGCAGCCGGTCGGGAAGCAGCTCAAGCTGGCCGACGCGCGCAGCGCGCGGCTTGCCGTCGTGATTGGCCCGGACGATCGGGCCCGGGGCGAGGTGATGGTCAAGGACCTGGCGGAAAAGCGTCAGGAGGCCGTTGCTAGGGACCAAGTCGTCGGGCACCTATCTCGGATGGCGCGGATGTGATTCACCCCAGAGGCACAGAGAATCGCCACAGAGCAAGCAAACGTGGTTGTCCCTCCCGTCGTTCTCTGTGCCCTCTGTGCCTCGGTGGTGGAAGCGTTCAGCGGTGATGTCGGGGGACTCGGTCGAGGAGCACGAATGGCGGACTCGAAGGCGCTGACTACGCGCGCCGCGGACTTCAGTGCCTGGTACAACGAGCTGATCGCCCGCGCGCAGCTGGCGGACTACAGCCCGGTGCGCGGGTGCATGGTCATCCGGCCGAACGGCTACGCCATCTGGGAGCAGATGCAGCGCGCGCTCGATCAGATGTTCAAGGATACGGGCCACCAGAATGCGTACTTCCCGCTCTTCATCCCGCAGAGCTTCCTCGCGCGCGAGGCGGAGCACGTGGAGGGCTTCGCGCCCGAGACGGCGGTCGTGACCCATGGCGGCGGCAAGGAGCTGGAGGAGCCGCTGGTGGTCCGGCCGACGTCCGAGACGATCATTTACGCCATGTACGCCAAGTGGATCCAGAGCTACCGCGACCTCCCGCTCCTGATCAACCAGTGGGCCAACGTCGTACGCTGGGAAATGCGGACCCGGCTGTTCCTCAGGACCACCGAGTTTCTCTGGCAGGAGGGCCACACCGCCCACGCCACCGAAGCCGAGGCCGAGGAGGAAGCGCGGCGGATGCTGGGCGTGTACCGGACCTTCATGGAGGACTGGATGAGCATGCCGGTCCTCACCGGCCGGAAGACCGACAGTGAGCGATTCGCCGGCGCGCTGCGCACGTACAGCTGCGAAGCGCTGATGCAGGACAACAAGGCGCTGCAGGCGGGCACGAGCCACAACCTCGGCCAGAACTTCTCGCGCGCGTTCGAGGTAACCTTCCAGACCGCGGCGGGCGACCTCGACCATGTCTGGAACACCTCCTGGGGCGTGTCGACCCGGCTGGTGGGCGCGCTGATCATGGTCCATGGCGACGATGCCGGCCTGGTCTGTCCTCCCCGGCTGGCGCAGTACCAGGTCGTGATCGTGCCGATCCACCGGACCGACGACGAGCGCGCGACCGTGCTCGAGGCGGCGGACCGGGTCCGACGCGAGCTGGCCGCCTCGGGCGTGCGGGTGCACCTCGACGCGCGGGACGGGATGAAGCCGGGCGCCAAGTACTACGAGTGGGAAGGCCGCGGCGTCCCGCTCCGGCTGGAGGTCGGTCCGCGGGACGTGGCGGCGGGGTCGGTCGTCCTCGCGCGGCGGACGGGGGGGAAGAAGGAGACCCTGGCGATCGCCGATCTACCGGCGCGCGTGCACGAGGCGATGGACCGCATGCAGGCCGAGCTGCTCGCCTCGGCGCTCGCCCGGCGCGACAGCGCCAGCATCCGAGGTGCGACCAAGGAACAGTTCCTCGCGCACGTGGAGGCCAACGCTGGCTTGGTCTATGCCGGCTTTTGTGGACGGGGCGAGTGCGAGGCCGACATCAAGGAGCAGACCAAGGCGACGATTCGCGTGCTGCCCGACGAGGAGTTCCGGTCGCCCGAAGCGCCGGAGCGCTGCATGTGGTGTGGACGTCCGAGCGTCGCCGAGGCGGTGTGGGCCAAAGCGTACTGACCGACACGCGCTTCGCCGAGGCGGGACTGGCCCGGGAGGGCGCCACGCTCCATCTGGGCGGCGTGGCCCTCTCCACCATCGCCACACGGGTCGGCACGCCGGTCTACGTCTACAATGCCGAGGCGATCCGGGAGCGGTACCACGCGCTCGACCAGGCACTGGCCGCCGTGCCGCACCGGATCTGCTACGCGGTCAAGGCCAACAGCACGCTCGCCGTGCTGCGGATCCTGCGCGACCTCGGCGCGGGTGCGGACATCGTCTCAGCGGGCGAGATGTCGCGCGCGGTGGCGGCCGGATTCGCGCCGGACCGCGTCGTCTTCAGCGGGGTCGGGAAGGCGGCCAGCGAGCTCCGACAGGCGGTGCGGGCCCGACTCGGGCACCTCAACGTCGAGTCGGTCGAGGAGCTCCACTGCCTGGGGAAGATCGCGAACGCGGAACAGATGGACGTGTCGGTCGGCATCCGGGTCAATCCGGACGTGACCACCGATACCCATCCCTATATCTCGACCGGCAAGACCGGCATCAAGTTCGGCGTGCCGGCCGATCAGGTGCCGGCCGCCGCGGCGTTCATTGCCCGGCACCCGCGGCTGCAGCTTACCACCCTGGCCATGCATCTTGGCAGTCAGCTCTCGGACACGGAGCCGTTTCGCCAGGGCATCGCTCACCTGCTCGCGCTTGCCGCCCGCCTTCAGGCGGGGGACGGTCACCCGATCCGGGTCATCGACATCGGTGGCGGCCTGGCCATTCGCTACGCCGATGAGCCGTCGATGGACCCGGCCAGATTCGCCGCCGCGGTCGTGCCGCTGCTGGAGCCCAGCGGCTACACGGTGTACCTCGAGCCCGGGCGGTTCCTGGTCGGGAGCGCCGGCGTGCTGGTGACCGAAGTGCTCTACCGGAAACATTCGGGCGGCAAGGAGTTCGTGGTGGTGGATGCCGGGATGAACGACCTCGTCCGTCCGAGCCACTACCAGGCGTATCACGAAATCGTGGAGCTCGAGACCCGCACCGCGGAGACAGTGCGCGCGGACATCGTAGGGCCGGTCTGTGAAACGGGTGATTTCCTGGCGCTCGACCGCGTGGTGCCGGACGTGCGGGCGGGCGAGCGGCTGGCCGTGCTGGGCGCGGGCGCGTACGGATTCGCCATGGCTTCGAACTACAACACGCGGCCGCGTCCGGCGGAGGTCGTCGTCGATGGCGACGTGTGGTGGGTGGCGCGCGCGCGGGAGCGGGTGGAAGACCTCTACCGGGGCGAGCTGATGTCGCCCACCGGGAGCGCGTAATCGAGTGGCGCACCACCACGACGGCATACTGATCATCGACTTCGGGTCGCAGTACACCCAGCTCATCGCCCGCAGGGTGCGGGAAGCGCACGTGTACTGTGAGATCCACCCGCCTTCCCGATCGGTGAGCTGGATCCGCGAGTGGCGGCCCAAGGGGATCATCCTCTCGGGCGGCCCGAATTCGGTCTACGGCGAGAGCGTGCCGACGGCGGACCCCGCGCTGCTCGAGCTCGGGACGCCGGTGCTCGGGCTGTGCTACGGCATGCAGCTCCTGGCCCATCTCTCCGGCGGCACCGTCACGCGCGCGTCCCGCCGCGAGTACGGCCGCGCGAGCCTGACCGTCGAGGGCGGACGACTGTTCCGCGGCTTCGGCTGTGGCGAGCAGACCCCGGTCTGGATGAGCCACGGCGACCATGTGGACGCGGCGCCCCCCGGATATCGGGTGACCGCCTCGAGCGACAACAGTCCGGTGGCCGCGTTCGAGCACGTCGAGCTGCCATTGTTCGGCGTGCAGTTCCACCCCGAAGTCGCGCACACGCCGCGCGGCGGCGAGATCCTCAACAATTTCCTGTTCGAGATCTGCGGGGCCGCGCCCGACTGGACGCCGGGGCATTTCGTGGAATCCGAGATCGCCCGGGTACGGGAGCTGGTCGGCCCGGACCGGCGCGTGATCTGCGGCCTGTCCGGCGGCGTCGACTCCTCGGTCGCGGCGGTCCTGGTGCACCGGGCCGTCGGCGACCGGCTCACCTGCATCTTCGTCGACCACGGGCTGCTCCGGCTGCACGAGCGCGAGCAGGTGGAAGCCACCTTTCGGCGTCACCTCGGCATCGATCTGCGCGTGGTGGACGCGAGCGCGCAGTTCCTCGATCGTCTCGCCGGCGTGGCGGACCCGGAGGACAAGCGCCGCCGGATCGGGCACACGTTCATCGACGTGTTCGAGGCCGAGGCGCGCTCGGTCGGGACGGACGTCGGCTTCCTCGTGCAGGGGACGCTGTATCCCGACGTCATCGAGTCGCTCGCCCCGCGGGGCGGGCCGTCGGTGACGATCAAGACGCATCATAACGTGGGCGGCCTGCCCGAGCGGCTTCCTTTCGCGCTGCTCGAGCCGCTCCGCGAGCTCTTCAAGGATGAGGTACGGCAGGTGGGTCGCGAGCTGGGTCTGCCCGAGGAGATGGTGGGCCGCCACCCATTCCCGGGACCCGGTCTGGCCATCCGCATCCTCGGTGAGGTCACGGCCGAGGGGTTGGAGATTCTGCGCCGCGCGGATCACATCTACATCGAGGAAATCCGCGCCGCCGGCCTGTACGACGACATCTGGCAGGCGTTCTCGGTCTTGCTCCCGATCCGATCCGTGGGCGTGCAGGGCGACTTCCGGAGCTACGACCAGGTTATCGCGCTCCGGGCCGTCACGAGCCGCGACGGGATGACCGCCGACTGGTACGCATTCCCGCCGGAGACGCTTGCCCGGATCTCGAATCGGATCGCGAACGAGGTCGATGGCGTCAACCGCGTGGTGTACGATGTGAGCTCCAAGCCCCCCGCCACGATCGAATGGGAATGAGCCGTCCGCGCGCCGTCACGCTGCGATTCCTCGCCGAGCCCGCCCACGTCAACTTCGGCGGCAAGGTTCACGGTGGCGCCGTGATGAAGTGGATCGATCAAGTCGGCTACACCTGCGCCGCCGGCTGGACCGGCGGCTACTGCGTGACGCTGTACGTCGGCGGGCTGCACTTCATCAGCCCGATCAGGGTGGGCGAGGTCGTCGAGCTGCGATCGCTGGTCATCCACACGGGCAGGACGAGCCTCCACATCGCCATCGACATCTACGCCCGGGACCCCAAATCGCCGGCGCTCACGCGCACGGGCCACTGCGTGATCGTGTTCGTGGCGCTCGACGACGACGGACGACCGAAGCCGGTGCCGAGCTGGACGCCCGTGTCGGACACCGACCGCGCCTTGCAGGCGTATGCACTGCGATTGATCGAGCTGCGCAAGCTGATGGACGCGGAGCTCGAGTCGCACCTCGGGTTGCTGGAGCGGTCGACTGCGGACGCGGGGTAGGTGGGGGCATAGCACGCTTATGACGATCCTTCGCTCCGCTCAGAATGACAACGCCGACCCCCCAGCCTACCGATTATCTTTGACCACCCGGAACCCGCGACGGCGCATCTCGACCCGCCCGTCGCCCCCACTCACCTTGACCTCGACGACGTAGCGCCCCGGCTTGAATCGGCGGAGCTGCAGCGTGCGGTGGGCACGGATGACCTCGGCGGCCGCCGGCTCCTCGAATGCGAGGGTCACGACCGGGCGCTGGTCCACGCGCCCGGGCTCCCCGCGCACCCGGAAGACGGCGATCTCGTGCCGGTACGAGGCGCGCGCCGCGGCTCCCGAGGCCTCGTAGTACAGCTCCAGGTCGCTGCCCTCCACGAATAGGTCGAACGGGGTGAGCAACACCGTGTCCGCGGGCGCAGCCAGCCACCGCGCGCTTGCCGCGTGCACCCCGAGCGCCAAGTCGCTGAGCGAGAGCGCCGGGCCCGTCGCGGCGACGCGCACGGTGTCACGCGGCAGCACCACCCCGGCGTCGGCTCCCTGCTCGATCGCCGCGCGCCATACCCATCGGCCCGCCTGCACCGGCAACTCCACCCGTCCGATCAGGTACTGCCCCCGTGAGAGCGGCCCGTCGAGGCGAAACTCGATCGTCGTGTCCGCCTCCGCGACCGCCCGCTCCGCGCCATCGAGCGCCACCACGCGGACGCGCACCGGATACGTCGAGCCGCCGTCCGCGCCCGCCGTCGCAGTCTCGGCCGGTCCAATGGCGAAGACGAAATGCGACAGCGGCAGCCCGTCGCGGTGGCCTACGGCCACGAGGTCGGCGTAGGCGGTCAGTCGCCGTGCGTACTGCAACTCGTACGTGTCGGTGGCGGTGCCATACTCGATGCTCGCGCGTCCGACGCCGCGCTCGCGCGCGCGCGCGCGCGCGGCGCCATTCGGCCCCCAGTGCAGCATGCGACCGTAGAGGGGGGTCAGCGTCTGACGCGACAGCAGCAACTGATCCACCGTCGCACCCGCCGCGCCGTGAAGATCGAGCACGCTCTCGACGAGCCGGTAATCGTACAGATCGCCGCCACCGGCGTCGTCGTAGCCCGCGCTGAAATGGAAGAGCAGATCGCCGTCCGCCCGGTCATAGCGCCAGGTTTCGTTGGGCATCAGCCCGAAAACGAACGGCCGGAGGCGGGAGGCCGGCTCGCCGTGGCGGACGTAGATGACCCCGCGATCGTCGAGCTCCTCGCTGCCCGAGCGGTAGGCGTCCCGCCCCCCGTAGAACCGCCGGAACACCGTCAGGGCGAAGTGCCGGCGAGCGTAGAGCAGCCGACGGTAGTGCTCGCGCACCCGCTCCCCGCCGCGACGGAGGTCAGCCTGGTCCCGTCCGGTCCAGAAGTCCTTAAGGAACGCCGCCCGCTCGGCCCCCTGCGCACTATCGAATCTGACGAGATCGGCCTCCGGGGCGATCGGCGCGAGATCGGCGCGGTACGCCGCTACGACCGCCGAGTCATCCTCCGCGGCGGCCTCGATATAGGCGGAATCACCGCCGGCCGCGCCGGCGGCCAGCCTCGTACGCGCCAACTCCAGCCGCGCCAGTGACGCGTCGGTGCCCGAGCCCAACCCGGCGGCACGAGCAAACACCGCGGCGGCGGAATCGGCATCGCCGGCAGCGCGCTCGAGACGCCCGCGCGCGAGCAGCAGATCGGCCGGTGGTGCTGCCAACGCGCGCGCGGTCTCGCGGAGCGCGTCACGGGCGGGCGCATAGTGCGCGGTGTCGTGGAG
>JACCSZ010000389.1 GCA_013812695.1 Gemmatimonadales bacterium
TTCTCGCCGCTCGGCTTCCGGATGAGCGGGTGATGCAGGAACACCGGCGCCTGGGCGCCGCCGAGCAGGCGGCGTACGAGCAGCTGCCGGCCCGTGGATTCGACCAGATCTTCGCCGCGCACCACCAGGTCGATCCCATGCCGCAGGTCATCCACGACGACCGCGAACTGGTACGTCCACTGCCCCAGCCGGTCGCGCAGCAGCAGGTCCCCGCACTGGGCGGACGGCTGCTGCTCCCGGCGCCCGACCCACGCGTCCTCGAACCGCTCGGCACCCGGATCGATTCGCAAGCGGAGCCCGCGGCCAGGCCCGTCCTCCAACCCGCGGCTCCGGCACCTGCCGGGATAGCGAACCTCCGCGTCGATCTCGCCTTCGTCGACCTCGTCTGGGCGCGCGAAAGCCTTCCGGGAACAAGCGCACGCGAACACGCGATCCTGCCCGCGGAGGCACTCGAGCGCGGACGCGTACGCCGCGCCGCCGTCGCTCTGGCGATACGCCGAGGGACCCGCGCGGAACTCGGCCGCGCTGCCGAGGTCGGGCTCGAGGCCGAGCCAGTCGAGATCGTCGAGGAGTGCCACCTCGTAGTCGGGCCGGCAGCGTCCGCGGTCATGATCCTCCAGCCGGAGCAGCACGCGTCCGCCGAGTGCCCGCGCCACGCCCCAGACCCAGACGGCGTTGGCGACGTGTCCGAGATGAAGGTAACCGGTGGGGCTGGGGGCGAAGCGGGTAAGCGGCCGCGCGGGCAGACGGGCCGCGAGCGCTGGGAGATCAACCGGCGTCATGCGCGAAAGATGGCTCGGCCTCCCGGCCTTGCGCGATCCCCGGCCGCGCACTCATATCCACGCGTGTCGATCCGCGAAGTCGTCGTGCACTCGCTGGGCGATCTCATCGCCCAGACCACGCCCCCCGAGCCCGACCCGGCCACGGGCCGGCGGCGGAGCACCGGCGTCTATCGCGGCGCGGCGGACGCCGCGTGGCCGCTCCTCACCAGCCTGGACCAGCTCGGCGGCACCGGAAGCCCGCACACCAAGTCGGAGCTCGAGGAGCACATCCTCCGGAACTTCATCCGGTACTCGCGCCCGTACTTCGCCAGCCCGCCGATCAACGACTGGGAGGTGCTGGTGGCGGCGCAGCACCACGGCCTCCCTACGCGGCTCCTCGACTGGACATATTCGCCGCTGGTGGCCGCGCACTTTGCGACCGTGGAAGCGCGGGTGACCACCGACCGCGCCGTCTGGCGGCTCGATTGGAAGGCGGTCCACCGCCGATTCCAGCTCCCCGAGCTGGCGCTGCTCATCCAGGATCTGGAGGGAATCCTCGGTGGGAGCCGCCCGTTCACCCCGTCCGCGCTCTTCACCACGCGCGAGGACCGGCGGCCGTTTGCCTGCATGCTGGAACCGCCCTCGCTCGATGCCCGCATCGTCGCGCAGTCGGCCGCGTTCACGCTTTGCTCGGACAAGCGGCGCCCGTTCGACCAGTTTCTCGAGCAGCACGAGCTGGGCGACGCGCTCACCAAGATCGTCATTCCCGCCGCCGAGGCCGGGAGGATACGAGACCAGCTCGATCTGGTCAGCGTGGACGAGCGCCGGCTCTTTCCCGACCTCGACGGGGTGGCGGCACACCTGCGGCGCTATTACTCGTAGCGTTCGTCCGGTCCGCAGATCGTCACGATGACGCCTTCGGTTTCCGACCCAGCCACGCCTCCCGGAGGATCCGCTGCGCATCGGTCGGGTTCGGGTCGAGGTCGAACCGCACCGGCAGTCCGTGCTCGTCCTCGATCAGTGTGAGGCCCAGTTTGGCGTAATAGTCCTTGACCGGCAGCCGCTCCGACTCCCAGACGTACCGATCGAAGAAGTCGCGGATCTCGGGGTGGGTCATCGCCACCAGGGTGTCGACCAGTGACGAGTCCGGGAACGCCCGCCGCTTACCGTAGCGGCGAGTCAGATCGCCAACCAGGTCCTGCAGGCCGCGTTGGCCCTTCGAGAGCTCGAGCAGCCGGATGTCGAGCAGCCCGGCGGTGAGCGCGCCGCGCATGTAGATGTTTCCGTACTGGGCCTGCCCCGAGTCGCTGTAGGACGTGAGAGCCAGTTCCCGCAGGCTGTAGGTGCTGTCGAACGCCCGAAGGTCCACCTGCATCTTGCGGATGAGCGTCTGCAGGTAGGCCTCGGGCGTCTTGAGGCCGGCGCGAAGCTGCATGACGTGCGCCGCCCATTCGGTCGTCCCTTCGTAGAGCCAGAGATGCTGCGACGGCACCGGCGTCACGAAGTTGAAGTGCTCGATGATCTCGCTGTGGATGTTGAGCGGGGTCACGATGTGAAAGAATTCATGCGCGGCGATGTCCGTCACCCCCTGGCCTACCGAGTCGCTGAACTCCGCCTCCTCCAGCACGTACTCGGAGCTGAACGAGTGCTCCCACGCGCCGGCATTCTCCTCCCCGAAGTGGTACAGGAACGTATAGCGGTCAATCGGAAGCTTGCCGAGAAAGCGCCCGGCGGCGTTGAGCATGCCGCTCATCGCGCCGAGGAGCTGGCTCGCCTTGATCTTGTCGGTCCGGGAATAGGCGTACACGTCGATCGGGACGCCGGTCACCGTCAGACGCGCTCGGGACAGCCGGCCGAGCAGGATCGGTGAGTCCACGAGCTGATCGTAGCTGTCGGCCACGAACACGCCGTCGGGCCCGCGCTTGAGCGCGCTGCCCACCGTCCAGGCCGCCGGATACGCCAGCCGCAGCCGCACCGGGGTGGCCTGCAGGCCCTCGGGATAGCCGAGGACGGCGTGCGGGTTGATGAGGACGTGGTCGGCTTCGATCGAGGTCCCGCACATCTTGTAGATCGGACGGTCGAGCGGGCTGTCCCAGGTCTCGGAGACGGCAAACCGGATGGTGCGCACCCGAGCCGGCTCGCTCAATCGCCACTGGTTCACCGCGAGCCGCTCCGCGGGGACGCGCCGGCCGCGGGCATCGAACGCCTCGAACGTCTTGACGTACCGTCCGATATTCATCACCTGATAGGTGCCGGGTGCCGTGGAGGCGAACTGGTACACCGCGTTGCCGGGGCCGAGGCCGCTCACCCGAAGCGTCACATGAAACAGGTCATCCGTGCGTCGGTTGAGGTCGATACTGTACGAGAGCGCCGCGGGGGCCGCCGGCACGGAGTCGGCCTTCGCGTGGCCGATCGCCGCGACCGCGAGCGCAACCGGCAGAAACATCGGGGCGAAACGAGCGTGCATAGGAACTTTCGATGGGGCAGAGGAGCGCTGTCAGGGGGCGGCGGATTCTACCGACGGCCGGACTGGACGGCAGGTTTCAGGTTGCCGGTGCGGGCTATCTTTCGGCGACACAATCACACGGTGCCATGCCTCCTGACGCGGTCGTCGTAGGTTCCGGTCCCAACGGGCTCGCTGCCGCGATCGTGCTGGCGCGCGCGGGGCTCAGAACCGTCATCCGCGAAGCGCAGCCCACCCTGGGCGGCGGACTGCGCTCGGCCGAGCTCACGCTCCCCGGCTACACGCACGACGTCTGCTCGGCCGTGCATCCCCTCGCGCTCTCGTCCCCGTTCTTCAATTCGCTTCCGCTCGGCGACTTCGGGCTGACCTGGGTGCAGCCACCCGCGGCCCTCGCCCACCCGCTGGACGACGGCACGGCGGCGGTGCTCGAGCGCTCGATCGACGCCACGGCAGCGGCGCTCGGCCGCGGCGGGCCAGGCTGGCGGCGAATGCACGAGCCGTTTGTCGCGCACTGGTCGAAGCTCGCGCCCGACGTGCTGGCGCCGCCCCTCCGGATCCCCCGGCACCCCTTCCTCATGGCCCGGTTCGGCCTCGCGGGGCTGCGCTCCGCGACCGGCACGGCGCGGAAGCTCGAGGGCACGCATGCGCGCGCGCTGTTCGCCGGCAATGCCGCGCATTCGTTCCTGTCGCTCGATGCGGCGGGAACGGCGGCGTTCGGGCTGCTCCTGTCGGTGGCGGGGCATGCGGTGGGGTGGCCGATCGCACAGGGCGGGTCGCAGCGGTTCGCCGACGCGCTGCTCGCGTACTTTCGCTCGCTTGGCGGCGAGGTCGAGGCCGGCGCGCCGGTCGAGCATCTCGATGAGCTGCGGTCGGCCCGCGTCGTGATGCTCGATCTGGGACCGCACCAGGTCGCACGCCTGGCGGGTGAACGCCTGCCGTCCTCGTACCGTCGTGCCCTCCTGCGCTACCGGTACGGCGCGGCGGCCTTCAAACTCGACTGGGCGCTCGATGGTCCGGTGCCGTGGACGGCGGCCGAGTGCGGTCGCGCCGCCACCGTACACCTCGGCGGCACGCTCGAGGAGGTTGCCGCTTCCGAGGCGGCGCACGAGCGGGGCGAGATGCACGAGCGGCCGTTCGTGCTGTTCGTCCAGCCCACGCTGTTCGACGGGTCGCGCGCGCCCGCCGGCAAGCACACCGCATGGGCGTACTGCCACGCTCCCAACGGATATGCGCAGGACCTGACCGGCCACATTGAGCGCCAGGTGGAACGGTTCGCGCCGGGGTTCCGCGACCGCGTCATCGGCCGAAGCGTGCTCACGCCCGCGGAGTTCGAGCGCCGGAACGCGAACCTCATTGGCGGCGACATCAACGGCGGCATGATGGACCTCCACCAAGTGTTCGCCCGCCCCGTGGCGCGGCTGGTGCCGTATCGGACACCGCTGCCGGGCGTCTACATCTGCTCGGCGTCGACCCCACCGGGGGGAGGCGTCCATGGCATGGGGGGCTACCACGCGGCGCGGGCGGCGCTCGCCGAGGTGCTGAACTGAGGGCGCCAAGCGAGGGGGCCGTTGCGGGGGGTGGCCGGAGCGCTGTCGGCTTGTGCGCAGGCCGCACCCCGCAGCGGCCCCTCGCCTTGGCCGCTCGCCCGGTCAGCGCGGCGTCCAGTATCTCGCGGACTTTGGTCGCCAGCGCGTGGGGCGAGAACGGCTTCTGGAGCAACGAACGGCCGTCATCGATCAGACCGCGGCGCACGACCTCGTCGAGTAGCCGGACATCAGCAGGATCGGCAGCGCCGGGCGGAGCGCCGCCAGCTCGCGGCCATCCAATTCCGGCATCGCCAGGTCGGTGACCACGAGGTGCAGCGGCTCGATCTGCGCGCGGACGATATCCAGCGCCTCGCGCCCGTTGCTTCCTTCCGCGGCTGCGATGCACCGGCGGCTGGCCGAGCCGGGATATCGGGCAAGCAGTAGGTGGGGGAAGTGTTGGCGACGTGACGGGCCCCGGGAAGATTACCCGGAGCCCGTCCGTGTCACACGATGAACGGTCCGGCGATCTCCAGCACCT